>CALGII010000300.1 GCA_937915485.1 uncultured Ignavibacteriota bacterium
TCTTTTTCCTGAAAGAAAAAGTAAACGGCGAATATTACGGGTGGATGTATTACCCCGGAGGTTCTCAATTAAGGGCAACCACAAACAGCGGCTTGACTTGGAATTCACTTCCTAATTTTTCAAGCACTGCACACCTCAACAGCATTTTCTTTATAAATAAAGATACAGGCTGGGCAACAATTACGAGTTATACAAATTATATTTATCTAACAACAAATGGTGGTGTAAACTGGACTGGTAAATACAATGGGTTAAATGAAGTTTATTATGATATATATTTTACAAATTCACTAAAAGGTTGGGTGAGTGGTTTAATAAATAATATTTGTGTCACTACTAATGGAGGTAGCAATTGGGGAACGCAAAGTGTATTAAGCTCTTATACAAGTAAATTATTTTTTCTCGATAGTCTGAATGGATGGTTAGAAACGTCTTCTACTACAATTGCTCACACAACCAACGGCGGCGGACCTATAACATCAGCAATACCTAATAACAATTTTATTGCCTCTGATTATAAACTTTACCAAAATTATCCTAATCCATTCAATCCATCCACTTCAATAAAATACTATTTAAAATCAAAATCATTCGTTGAATTAAAAATATATGATATATCAGGAAAAGAAGTTTTTAATCTTGTCAGCAAGGAGCAAGGAACCGGTGATTATAAAAAGTCAATTGATTTTACAGGTAAAACATCGGGTATTTATTTCTATCGTATAATAGTTAGGGATAACAGTTTAAATACTGTATTCTGCGAGACAAAACGAATGATTTATTTAAAATAGATTCCAAAAAGAACGGCTCTTAAAATTTGATTTATTAATTCATTAATAATATCATTTAATTCAGGAGGAATAAAATGGAAAAGAAAGCCTTATTCTTTAAAGTTTGCGTTATATTGATTTTTATAATTTTAATTTCCGGAAATTTATTTTCACAGACAAATCCGGTAAAAAATAAATTTTCATTCGGAATAGTTAGCGAACTGCTTCGTAACTGGAAATACCAGACCAGTTTTCATTTCGGTAATTATTCTGATTTGAAGTTAGATATTATCCAGAGTTATTCAAACCGCGGCGATTGGGATGATGCAAATGAAAAATGCTTCGGCGGGTTTTACAATAATATAGATTCTTATAAGGTAGCAGTGGACACATCAATAAATTATTTTCAAAATGCCTATAAGGTTTTCGAAAGAGCAAAAATTGTGAGACCCGCATACGGACAGAGAAGCACATATCAGGCGGAAATATATCCAATCAAAACATTTCCTAGATATTACTATGCCTCTCATAAATTCGGGTCTGATTATACGGATAGTGATTATGGTAATGTTCTTGTCAGGCGATGTATTGCCGGAGTAGATACTCAAGGCTATATCGTAAAAGATTTAATAGAAAACTGCGAGCAAATCAACAGACCGACCGATGCGCATAATAAAAAATGGGATATAGAATATATGATATCCGACAATAAGGAGCCAGACTGGAAATGGTATGTTAAACCAAGGATGAGGATAGATACTTCTGTTTCTAATAATACTAACATGCAGAACGTTATAGTCGTTAATGTTGTCATTAAGAATTTTAGCGGAGATAGTACGATAACTCCTATTAGAGTTTCAAACTTTAAAAATAATGATATATATAACGGTGAATACATCGAGATTTATCATTTAGGTAACCAAATAATGGATATAACCGCAGATGCCAGTTTTCTATGTAACGTGGATACAACTAATAACAACGTGAATTCACAAGTCGATTATAGAATCTACTGGCCCGGAAATGTAACTGTTTACCTCGACTACGTAAGGGTTGACGATGAATGGGCGCATAATTTATTTGAAAATCCAACTGGAAATATTTTTCAATTCAGAAATAGAATTCAACAGGAAATTTCGGAATTCGGAAACGAAAATTTATTAAGTTATTTTTATATGGACGAATGTCCAATAAACTCATTCCCATGCATAGCCGAAGTAAATAAAATTATTAAACGCGTGACGGCAACAAGAAACAAAGGTTTATTCGCTATTATGATGGAGGAAACCGCAATGAATGATTATGGATGGTTAAAGAATTTGCCAAGTATTGATGAATACACTGATTATATTTTAGAAATGGATGATAGCCTGATGACGGATGTTTTTTTATACACTTGTTATCCGTTTCATAATAAATTTAAATATCCTCCCAATCTTACTCCTCAAAATTTACCGGCAGGAATCCAATATACTCCTTCCTCTTCACCGGCGGATTACAACAATTCTATGATGTCAAGTTTTCAAAGAAATTGGATGAAGGATGGAATAGAAGAATTAAAAAACGGTCAGGTAGTTCTTTCATATAACATAATGAGCCAGATGATAAAGAAAAGCAGACTCGCGGGTAGAGATATTTCTCCTGCATTCTTTATTCAGGCTCATACTTTTGAGGACCCCACACAGGGAAATTATACCTTAAGGGAACCGACAAACGAAGAGATGATGCTTCAAGGAAATCTTGCTTTGATTTACGGAGCAAAACAGGTTTATTTATTCAGTTATGCAACTGTCTTGCAAAGTTCAAATGGAGGAAATTATTACAGTTACGGCCTTATGAACGACGCTGCGGGCACCTCTCGAAGAACATCCAACTATTTCGGACAAAATAAATGGTACGGAGCGCTTAAAGTATCCGAGAATGTTCAGAGTATCGGCGATGTGCTTTATCCTGAAAACGACAGGTCAAATCATTTAATATATATCGATTCAAGGTCTATAAATCCAATTACATATCCGACAGGAATCGGCTCGGGTCTTCCGTTTCTTTATATAGACAACATCAGAAGCCGCGACCCGAACATAATAGGCGAGAATCCCTGCGCGAATGACAATCCGGGTTACAGCGAATATTATGACTGCCCCGATGAAAGATACTGGGAATTCGGGTTCTTCGAGCCTAATCCTCTCAATCCGGGATTTTCAGGCGATAACTCGAAGTACTTTATCGCTCTGAATAAAAGGAGCACGCCGCCGGATACACTTGCAGGATATAATGTGGACAGAAGAATACTCAGCATAAGATTTAAGGCATCGGAACTTCCGGGATTCAGAAACTGGACGCTTATAAACGCGGTTACAAACGTGAAAATAGCGTCTTTCGATAAATATTCGCCTTCGCACGTTATTGTCGGAGAGTTCAAGCCTGCCGAGGCAAAACTCCTGAAAATTGTGCCGGTAATTGAGGAAGGGGGAACGTTAGCGGCAAATGACAGCATAAGCGGAAATGTTTTATGCCGTGGAAAAGTAGCCGGAACGGATAAGAATATTACAATACTGCCCGGCGCCACATTGACGTTTTCAGATACATCGGTAATAGAGATGAACGGAGGAACGCTCACCTGCGGTGTGAATGCCGATAACGTTGACGCGGTGACGCTTCAGAAAACAACGAACGGCACGGGATGGAACGGGCTTGTTCTGAACAACTGCGAGAATGTCGGTATCTACAACACGAACTTCAGCGGAATCAAAGCGAACGACACGGCGAAAGCCGTCCTGATTTCAAACTGCGGCAATGTTTACTTCAGAAGAAACAACTTCACGCCTTCAAACAACGCGGGAGCAATCCAGACGGTTTATACAAATCCTTCTTTCGATTCCCCGTCTTTCCGGGTTCAGGAATGCAATTTCAATATGGAACAAAGCGGTTATTCGGGCATAAGCATAATATCGAACGCCTCTATGACCATCCCGATAGTTATTGAATGGTGCACGTTTAACACTTCAAACGACACATCGAACGCCATTTTGATGAACAACATCACGGGCGGAGCGATAAAGAACAACGTCA
>CALGII010000301.1 GCA_937915485.1 uncultured Ignavibacteriota bacterium
CCCGATTCCATCGGGACTTTTCAGGCCGTTGCTCTACCAACTGAGCTACCTGTCCTATTTCAAAAACTACACAAAATAAACATTTCGCAAATCTTAATCAAACCTAAAACCCGCCTTTTTTCTGTCTGGCTTGAGTATTATAACAGGCATCCCCCCCCTCCGTGTCTCTCTGCTTCGAATTATATACCCCCCGCATTCTATAATAGTACACTTCAATTTTTTTATCCCCGATTCATCTTCCGCAATTACGTTTAGTTTGAAGCCTTTTTTTTGTAAGTTTGTAAATTAAAGTTTTTATAATAAATTATCCCACTATGAAAAAAACTATTGTTTCCCTCGCGGTATTGATCTGCATCGCGTCATTGGTTCTTTTTTCGTGCAAATCCGAATCGGAAAAACCCGCCGGAGAAAAAAAAGAAAACGTTACAACGAATAATGCTCCGAAAGAAAACACCGCTCCTCAGGATAACAGCGCGCCAAAAGAAGTAAAACTCACGGCCGAAGAGCAAAAGAAATTAAACGTCTTTTTCAGCAACTTCTCGGAAGTCGGACTTAAACCCTTTTCAAGCGGCAGCGCTGCCGACGAAGAATTGATAAACTTTGGAGTGTTGCATAATTACAAAAACAATTTAAGCAAATTCGAGAAAGTCGATAATGTAAACTCGAAGATAAAAGAAGAACACGTCTCTGCTTCTATAAAAAAATATTTCGGCATTAATTTCAGCGGCCATAAATCAACGGGAGATTTCAAGTATAAAAACGGTTACTACTATGTTCCTCTCGCCGACGGCGAAGCGTTCACTTTTTCGCAGGTGGATAAACTGAATGATATAGGCGGAGATAAATACTCCGCGCGCGTGAATGTATATACGGCAGGCTCGGGATGGACGGGCGATGTGCACGCGTCTCCGGAAAAATGGGGCAGTGGCGGCGAAGAACCCGTATTATCCGGCAGTTTCAAGGCGACAATATCAAAAACAAACGGTCCAAAAGGTGAAAGCATTTACACATTAATTGATTACAAAGAACAATAAACCTAAAAAACATATTCAATGAAAACATTAAATATATCGACGTTCGTTATTATAATGATAATTTCAATTACGCTATTTTCCTGCGGTAAAAAAACGGAGAAGGTATCAATCCCCTCAAAAGACACGTCAGTAAAAAAGGAAGCGGTCAAACAAAATGAAATAAAGAATACGGTTTTCGAAGGAGTGTGGATTTCAAATGAAGACGCGATGTCGCAGATTCAGGTTAAAGCGGACAACTGGATTGAAATGTACGAAGGAGAAAAAGCGGATACGTTCAAATTCGCAACGGGAGATTCCTGCCTTGCGGACTTGAACGCGAAGACGAACCTAAACGGAAAATACATAACCGTATTCGATCCAGACGGCAGCAGGTGCTTCTTCGTAATAAACGTCAGCGACTCGAAACTCGAATTGTCTTACACGGGCAGAGGAAATACGCTCACATATAAAAAGAAAAAATAAAATAAGTTTTTAAAGTAAGTAAAATTTTTGTGTAACTGAGTTTCCCTGATAATTCTCGCAGCGGACAGATAGACCGAAATACTTCGCTTACTTCGCTTTGAAAACGTCGGCTGTACCAACATCACTTTTTAAAAAACCCCGGAAACCCGGGGTTTCTTATTAAATCCTGTTTATCTGTTTCGCGAATTGCTATGACTACTTTATAAGTACCATTCTTCTGGTCTCGGTGTAAGTGTTTGCCCTGAGAACATAGAAGTATATGCCGCTGGGCAGTGCTGACGCGTCAAAGTCAACTGAATATTTTCCCGCGGCTTTCGTTTCGTTTATTACCGTTTTGAGTTCCCTGCCTAACAGGTCATACACTTTCAGCGTCACCATCGATTTCTCCGGAATTTCATAACGTATTCTTGTCGAAGGATTAAACGGATTAGGATAGTTCTGCGATAAATTAAACTTGACGGGTATTACACCTGAATTTGGATCAGTGCCGACAAGCGGCATTATGCCGAAACATATGTTCGGTCTTATGCTCCATGTCGATGGGTTCTGAAAAGCGGAACAGGCATTCAGCAAATCGTGATATTCAAAAAGAACCTTATTGCTCGTGGTTATGTTAATCCTCTCGGATGAATAAAAATATTTCATCGTGTTTTCAAAGCAAATCTGTATCAGCACGCTGCTGTTTCCGTCCCATTCAAACGGAGTCTGAAAATTTATGTACTGCATTCCCAACGCCGAGAAGGCGAATGTTCCGGAATAAACCGTCGTCCAGTTATTTTCAATAAATGGAGGTGAAAGCACCGTATCGGCTATGCCCTGCAATTTCACGCTGAAATTATTCATTGTATGTGTATCAAGATTTGTAATGTAAAATCCTATTCTCATAATATTTCCGGCTCCGCCGCCTAAAGCGTGGATTTCTGCCGCCGTGTATAGTATCTGGCTCCTGTTTCCCCAGTACAGCGTGTTAAACGGATATACGCCGGTTGATGAACTCCCGCCTCCTATGCAACTGACCTCTGTTCCGATTATTCTGAACCCGTACGTTATCGTAGAATCTCTGTTGTGGGCACTTGAGTTATCCTGCGCGATTATTTTATAAAATACTGAGTCGCCTGCGTTCACATCCGAATTTGCCGAATTAAAAAGCGACTGATAAATATTCCCGTTGAATAAAGGTAACCTGAGATGCTTAATTGCGCCGTTATAATGAATTTTCCACTTTACCCACACTGAATCTATTCCCAGATTATCAGTTACCTCCGCTTTAACATAAACCGGCCAGACTGTCTTTAGCGTGCTCCCTATCGGAGTATGGACTATCACGGGCTTTGTCGTGTCCGTTGCAAATGTTACGAATGTGTAAAAGTTCGAGGGAGCGCCAAGAGGCGCTGTCGCTGTGCGTCCGAGCAAATCTTTCGTAAGACAGTAATACCTGTATGTCGAAGCCGTGCCGTTCCCGGGTATGTTTCCTGTCCAGTTATTTCCGCCCGTGTTTGTCATCGCTACACTGTCGGTAACAGTCGGATTGTTCCTCGACCAGAAAATTTTTGTAGTGGCGATTGCCGAACTTCCCGGAGTTACCACTGCGTTTATTACGTAAGGACCCGTAACATTCTGTGTGTTGGGATAAGGCGTCGACGCTATCTGCGGACCGTCCTGCCCGCTGAGAAAGCCTGAAGCAATTACCTGTGTGTATGAAGCAAACGTTCCTATAAGGTTAATCCCCGCGGTCGATGTATCGATTTCGTATAGGCCGACCGTCCCGCCGCAAGCGCACCACAGCATTCTGGAATAATCAGGTCTCGCGAATCCCGCGTCCTGTGCATAGTTTACGGGATAACCGAGCGAACCGACCAATGTCCACGCGCCCGTGTTCTTGTTGACCTTCCATAATGCATCTGTGAGAAGATCGATGCCGAAATATGTTCCGTTCGCATTGAAACCTCCCGCTATTATCGCGGTCGGAGATGTTACCGCCGTGCCTATCCACGTCAACAGCATCGTCGGCCAGTACATCCGATACATCTGTGTCTCGGTCAGGGAGATGTCCGTACTTATCATATAAAATGAACCCGTGGTCTGGTCCCATTCCATATCGGTCGGGGCATGTCCGCTTTTTAAATTCGTGGGCGCGCCTACGCTTGTCAGTACGCCCGTTGCGGTATCGACTTCATATATGGTGTACGGAGGATTCTGGTTCTGTACGTAAAATTTCCAGACACCTGTCGGATTTGCAAAATCGCCGTTTCCAAGCAGGTATGGCTGCGGACTCCCTATTAATACCGCATTGCCGGGCGCCCCGATTTTATACTTCACTAACTGGCTGCTTGATGTCCCTACAATATAATACGAATACCCGAGTGAATTCGGATTCGAGGAAATTGAGTTCGAATTGTAAATCCCGCTGCCGGGCATGAACGGCGCAACACCCGACGAGATCTGCCTGTCATACTGTGAAAATACATTTGAGAAAATTATCAACATTAATATTAAACAGTATATGAATGCTTTCTTTCTCATTTTATTGTTAAAGTTTATTTTTTCAAATTGATTGAGTGCTTATTTCAAAAGTACCAT
This sequence comes from uncultured Ignavibacteriota bacterium, assembly GCA_937915485.1. GTDB lineage: Bacteria > Bacteroidota > Ignavibacteria > Tepidaquicellales > Tepidaquicellaceae > CAIKZJ01. The sequence continues at coordinate 4,077 of CALGII010000301.1, forward strand.
CTTCTTAACTATGCTGTATCCGGCGCATTCAAGCCTGTATATATACACTCCGCTCGAAAGACCGGAGGCATTATAATCAATTGAATATGAACCCGGCAACCTGATGTCGCTTACTAACGTTTTAATTTCCCTGCCGAGTATATCGTAAATCTTTAACGAAACAAATCCCTGCTTCGGTATATCAAAATTTATCCTTGTGACGGGATTAAAAGGATTGGGATAATTCTGATGCAAATTATATTCGGACGGAATCTTATTCGTGTTGTTCCCCGTTCCGATGAAATGGTCGATATTGAAACATAAATTCGGCCTTGAATTGCTCGATTCGATTCCGCTGAGACTCGCGCTGCACGACAATGAATCGCTCCTGTATCCGTCGTACATCTTTCCCGTAACGATTGTTCCCTGCGTTACCGAACCCCCGTTATTTACGAATTCCGTGTTGCCAAAACAGGTCTCAATTATTAAACTGCTTACTCCGTCCCAGTAAAACGGATTCTGCAAATCAATGTAAAACCAGCCTGTTTGCTGTATCCTCAGGTTCGCCGTAAACACTATCATCGCGTTTGCATTTATAAATCCTTCCGTAAGCGATGTATACGGAGTGTTTGCCATTTTTATCGTGAAATTGCGCATCTCCGTCTGATCAACCTCAAGTATATAAAATGCGATTCGCATTATATTGCCCACTCCGCCTCCGCCGTTCGCGTTTATTTCAGATGCCGTCCAGAGCATTTGAGTCCTGAAACCGGGAAAGAAATTGTTGAAAGGTGTGTTGAAGTACATTGCTTCATTCCCCGTTCCTATGCACACAAATGAATTTGCTGACGGAATAATTCTGAATGTCATTAATCCCGTAGAGTCTTTCACGTGATTTATCGAATTGTCCTGCGCTATGATGCGGTATTTAATCGTGTCGCCGGAAAGAACGTCGGCGTATGTGGAATTAAAAGGCGCTGCGAAATTGCTGCCTGACGAATTCATTAGTTTGAAATACTTCTCGGGACCGTTGTTTATTTTCCATCTGACCCAGACAGAGTCAATTCCGCTGTCGTCAGTGACCACCGCGCTTACCGTGTCCGGCCATAACATTATGTCGATATCGCCGAGAGGCGCGTGGGATATGAACGGACGAATTGTATCCTGCGCCATCGCTTTAAATGTATATAACTCTATCGGCGCTTTATATGGCATCGCGGCTGTCCTTGAAAGTGAATCGGTTGCCCTGATACAATACCTGTACGTCGCGGGAAGTCCGTTGCCGGGTATCGCGGCTGTCCAGTTGTTCCCTCCCGAATTTGTCATGCTTATACTGTCCGTAACTGACGTGCTGTTCCTTGACCAGAAAAGTTTTAACGATGCGATTCCGGTATTGTTCGATACTGCGTACGCCGTTACAGTGTATGGTCCCGATAGGTTTCCCGTATTCTGCAGTTGTGTGTGGGTTATCTGAGGACCGTAGAATGGGGCTATGCCCATTCCGAATATCAGATCGGTGGTATACGGAAAAGTGTCGATAAGCGTTGCACTGCCCGTTGCTGTATCAACTTCAAACAGCCTTCCCGGACCCCAGATGCTCCAAAGCAGTCTGGAATAATTCGACCTGTCAAAAGCGGCGTCCTGCGCGTTGCCCGATGCCATCCCCGTCGGACCGACAAGCGTCCAGGTTCCTGTGTATTTATCCGCTTTCCAGAGCGTGTGAGTGCTTATATCAATCCCGAAATATGTGCCGTTAACGTTGAAACCGCCCGCCTGCAGATTCGAGGGCTGTGTCGTTACCGCAGGACCTATCCAGGTGAGTTCCTTTGTCGGCCAGTACATCGAATACATCTGTATTTCGTGCAGCGCTATACTCTCGCTTATCATATAAAATGTATTAGTTGTCTGGTCCCATTCAAGATCTCTTGGCTTGTGCTGCGGTTTCAGATTTATCGGCGCTCCCACGAGCGTAAGCGCTCCTGTTGCAGTATCTACCTCATAAATGTTGTAAGGCGCGTTAATCTGGTCCTGAACGTAAAATTTCCAGACTCCTTCGGGATTGGCAAAATCGCCGTTGGAAAGGTACTCCGTCCTGACTCCGCCTATCTCTGTTGTCGATGAGGGTTTTCCTAAATCAAACTTGAACAACTGACAACCGGAACTTAAACCCGCGTAAATTGAATACGCGAATCCTCTCGAATATGGATTGTGGGAATTCGCGAAATACGTTTGCGGCAGAAATGGCGCCGCATTCTCAGTAATTTTATTATATTGAGCGAAAAGAAGAGGTAAAGACAATAAAATTATTAAGAAACAAAATAAAAATGTTTTACGAAACATTTTTTTCTCCTAAAAATTATATTGCAAAAGTATTAATTAAATATACTAACTTTCTGCGATTTATATATGAATTGTATACATATTAACCGACAATTGCAAGCACAAAATGTGCTTATCGCTTGAACGAACCCTTTGTTAAACTTTTTCAGGAACAAACTTCTGCCCGTTTTTTAACCCAATATTTCGCTCATTATGGGTTAATTTTGGCATTTTTCGCTAAAAATACCCCTTCACAATGGTTCTTGCAAAGAATGCGGTTTGATGTAATCCATTAATCTAAGGCACGCATTAAATTTGATTTGATACTTTGCCGTTTTGCAGTATTCAGGGAAGTAAATAAAAAAAAAACAATGCATTTAAGAATTCAACATCGGGATTATTGAATTCGTTAAGTATTCTATTGAATCATCATTACAATTCTTAGTGAGATTATCCGAGATAATATTCTTAAAGTTCTATTCCTTTCGTTTCTTACGCTTCATTCGGTAAATTAATCCGACAGATAATTCCCCTAATCCTTCACGCAGCGGACAGATAAACCGAAATCCTTCGCGTAGTTCGGACGGTAAACGTCGGGTATGCTGCCTATCACGTTGCGGAACCAGACGAGTTCAGAATTGAATTCAGTCGTTGTCCAGAAAATCGCGTTCTTACCCTTGTTGCTGAAATATCCGTCGTGCGTGCGGTATCCGCCGGGAAGCGCGTTGAATCCCGAACTGTTGTCCCCGCTGTAATTTTCTATCCAGCCCGTTGTGCTCTTTAGTTTCGGTCCGCAGGTCGCCGCCCCTCCGAGGAAATCCGTGAGAACAGTCCACTCTGCGTCCGACGGTACGTGCCATCCTTCGGGAGCCAGCCCGCGCGGGTCGTTCACAGCGTACCAATTGTATATCTTTCCCGTGCCGCTTCCCGCGTCGTTGTCGTAATAACACCACGCTCCGGTCGTAAGATTGTCCCACTCTTCCTTGTCCTGAACCTGCGGTATCGCGTCGCCGTTGCGGTAATGCTCGACGTTCAGGTTCTCCGACATCCAAACCTGCTTGCCGATTTTTACAGTCTGATACACGTTTCCGTCGTAATCCGTTACCTGCGAAAACGACTGACCCGCGACAAATACGATTGTAAATAATCCGGCGAATAAAATTCCGGAAATGAAATTCAGTCTCTTCATTTTTCAGTCTCCTGTTAAAATATGTTTAAGTGTTTCCCGTTTTATCTTTTTATTGCCGCTATCTCTTTGACCGCGTTTATCGCCGTGTCAATGTGCTCTTCAGTATTGAATGGCCCTATGCTTAAACGCACCGCTCCGTGTATCTTGTCCGTCCCTAAAACCTGATGTACTTTCGGCGCGCAGTGAAGTCCCGTGCGGCACGCGACGTTGTAATCTATGTCGAGCATAGTGCCGACGTCGCCCGCTTCAAATCCCTTTATGTTGAAGCAAAGTATCGGGTTGTGATTTTCCTCCCCTTCCGCGCAGTATGTAATCACGTTCTCAGTTTCCTGTATCCCCTTTCGTAGTTTATTAAAGAGCGCCATTTCCCTGCCGTGAAGTGTTCCCATTCCGTTCGACTGAATCCACTTTACTCCCGCGTTAAGTCCCGCCACGCCGACAAGATTAAGCGTCCCGCATTCAAGCCTGTAAGGAAATTCATCAAGATGTGTTTCCTGAGCCGAACGAACACCCGTGCCTCCGTAACGCGTGTATTTCACAGGCACGTTTTCCATCACGTATGAACCGCCGATACCTGTTGGTCCCAATAGACATTTATGCCCGGTGAAAATCAGCGCGTCTATTCCCATCGCCTTCATGTCTATCGGTATCGTTCCCGCGCTCTGCGTGCTGTCAACAACAAATAACACTCCCGCTTCCTTGCATATCTTTCCTATTTCCGCGACAGGTTGTATAGTTCCTATGACATTCGAACAGTGATTCACTACCACCATCTTCGTGTTCTTCCGTATCTCCTTTTTAATATCGTCGGGATTAATGTATCCTTTTTCGTTAAACTTTATGTACGAAACCTGAATGACTCCGTTTTTTTCAAGATGATACAATGGCCGTAGCACGGAGTTGTGCTCGAGCATCGTCGTAATCACGTGGTCTCCCTTTTCAGCAAGCCCCTGTATTACCATGTTGAGCGAATCGCTGGCGTTGTAACTGAACGTCAACCTGTTAATGTCGCTTCCCGCATTGAAGAACTCCGTCAGCAGCCTGCGCGTGTTCATTACTATCTCTTCCGCTTCAAGAGCCGCGTCAAATCCCGACCTCCCGGGATTTACCCCGTGCTCCCTGTAAAAACTGTCCATGAATTTATACACCTCGTCGGGTTTCGGATAAGTTGTCGCTGAATTGTCAAGATATATTAAGTTGTTCATATTTGTTTTGTTTCTTATAAAATATTTTTTTATTCAAGAATAATCGCGTCCGCGACAATTTCCGCGAGGGTCTTCACGCGCACGCCGAGTTTGAACTTGTTGTCTATCTGCATTAACTGGTCAACACAGTTGTGGCAGGGCGTCACGACGACTGTCGCCCCGGTCTTTCGAATTTGCTCCGCCTTTATTTCCGCTATTTTCATCCTGCGCTCGTTGTACTCGCTCATCGCAAGTTGCCCGCCTCCGCCTCCGCAGCAATAATTATCCGTGCGGTTCGGCGTCATCTCGATAAAATTGCTCGCCGCGTGCTCGAGCACATAACGCTGCTGCTCTATCACGCCCCCTTCTCTCACCAGATTGCACGGGTCGTGAAGCGTTATTATTTCCTTGTTGGTTTCATTGTCGAGTTTTATCCTGCCCTGCGAAATGTATTCCGCGATTAATTCGACCGATGTCAGCACATCAAAAGGATATTCCTTCCGAAGATAATTCGGCCCCTCCCAACGGAATGCCCTCGAACCGTGCCCGCATTCGGCAAGCACGCAGCGCTTAGCGTTTAACCTCAGCGTTTCGTCGTATAACCTCTGCGCGATTGTTCTTGCCCCGTCCGTGTTTGAAGTGAAATAGGCGTAGTTCGTAACATCGTACATTGATGTCGATAAAGTCCATTTTTCCTTCGCCGCGTAGAATATCTTCGCCATCGCGGAAATCGAAAGCGGAAAGAACTTCGGCTCGCGCGGATTCAACGTGTAAAGTATGTTCGCGTCCGGTACGTTAAGCGGTATCGATGCCTGCGGGTCGTTAACTTCGTCCCTGAGTTCGTCTTCAAGCCACGATAATGTGTCCGTTAACTCTTCGACGGGAATTCCCATGTTGTTGCCCGTTTCGAGCGCTGTGTTGACTGTCGATTGCAGAGACGCCGGAACAAGACCCATCTCCTTCAGCATTTTTCGACCCTCTCTTACGAGATACGAAATATCTATGCCTATCGAACAGTGCTTCGAACACCGCCCGCATAACGTGCAAGCGCCGAACAACAGGTCAGTCATCTCTTCCGCGGTCGCGTCATCAAGTTCCCGTGCCCCCGTTAGTTTCGGGAAATGTTTTCCCGTAAAAGTGCAGTAACGCCTGTATATAGATGATATTAGGTCAACCTTGTTAGCGGGAATGAACCGCTCGTCCTTCGTCGCCAGATAATACATGCAACTGTCCGCGCAAAGCCCGCAGTGTACGCAACTGTTCAGGTACGTAATAAGTTTGCTGTCCTTCGGTTTGGAAAAAATTCCTAATGCTTTATTTTTATTTTCGTCGTTCAATTTCATTTAACCTGCCCGTGAGTTTTTAAAGGCCAGATTCCGCGCCATCCGTAAAAAAATCCGAGATGATAACGGGCCGCGAAAAAATATAACGAATGCTTGAGTTTGCCGAGAGGCAGGTAAAGAAATAATACACCCGCGAATATGAAATAATATGCCGCGTATTCTCCGTCAAGAAATGCGGCAAGTGTCATAATCTGAAATCCTGAAACAAGAAGGTTTGATACGTAGTCGTCCGAGTTTGAAAGATAACGCATCTTCTTCAGCGAAATTCTTTTTATGAATATGCCCAATCCGCTTAATCCGGACACGGTTAAAACACAAATCAAAATCCATCTCATCGTATCTGAAAAACTTACATCGAATAGCATCAGAAAGTAAAGAGCGAAACATATAAACGTGCCCGTGTGATACAGAAGTCCCGCAGTATAAGTCGGTAAATGCAGATACGCGGACTCTTTTCCCGTTGGACTCATCGCGCCCGTAAAAGAATATGTGATTGCGGACTTTACATCGCCCTTTCTGCGCGAATATTCTTTCGGCAAACCGAGCCTTATTAAACGTATAAAATGAAACGCCATTATTAATAAGCATATCAGAAAAGCCGTCAGAGAAATAATCTTATACAGTGTCATCGTTTATTGATTATTCTAAACACATCCGTCGGGTTTCGGTAATCCGGCAACGCGGCAGGCTCCACGCGCGGGTCCCAGAGGAAACAATTGATAGATTTCTTTCAGTTTGACGCCTGTTTCCTGACAAACTGACCGCACCATCGGCGCCATACCCTTTTCTTCCCAGTTCTTGCGTATGAATTTCACTATCGCCCAGTGCTTCTCCGTCATCTCTCCGATGCCGTCAAACTTTGCAAATAATTTAGCCACTTCCTCGTTCCAGATGTAAGGGTCAAGCAAGAATCCGTCGCCGTCCACCTGAAACTCTTTTCCGTCTATTTCCATATTGCGGTTGATTTGTAGGGTTTTATAAATTGGTAGATTTAAAACTTATAAATAATTTAGTAATAATATCTCTAATTTTGAACTCAATAATTTGGTTGCTATGGGAAAGTATTTTCTACCCTTTG
>CALGII010000302.1 GCA_937915485.1 uncultured Ignavibacteriota bacterium
CTGCCTTTGCCGGTAGTGACGAAGAGCGTAACGCCGAAGACATCGATGACCTGCGACATGAATCTTTACTGGAACGACATTGCGGAATACTTCGCGGTTCAGGATACAATTTTCCATACTCCTGCCGAGAACAACACATATCGCTTTCAAGGATACGAGATTTATGAGGTCGACAAGAATCTGCCGGTCAGCAGTCTGCCCGATTTTGGCAAACCTGCGACAATAAATTCGAACAACATTAAACTTCTGAAGATATTCGACAGGCGGGACAATATCGGTGTTGTCGTGGATACGCTTCCGACGGGTGTTTTCATAAACGGAGAAGAACTGTATTCGCCTTTGCCGATAGTGCCTCCTTACGGACTCGGCACACCCGCGGATTTTCCCGAATCGGGTTTAAGCAGGCTTATAAAAATAACGCAGACTCAATTCCCGCAGAACTACGGAGGCAATCCTGATATACAATACGGACAGACATACAAATTTATAATATGCGCTTATGCTGTAAGTGAATCGGAGTATTTCCGCAGGGGATTCAGGGTCATAAGAAATCCGCTTTCATCGGTTTTGCTGAGCATCGTGCCGCAGCCGCCGCCATCAAACGTAACATACAATCTTCATAACGGCGATACGGTTAACACTAACCGACGCGACCTTGGTTTGAAACCTGTGGTCGTGGGACAGGAATACGTAAAGAACGCGTTTTACAGAGTGATATTCAGGGCGCCCGACACGGCGTACAGCATATTGCGCTCGATGAACAACGGAATATCATTCGATACTTTGAAAAGCGGTCTGAAAGTGACGCCTATATATTACGGCAAGGTTCACGATTCTTCGCGCATATATGACGGGATACTTTTCAAGACAGACAGAGTCAGAAGTTACAATATCGGTGTCATAAAAGACCCGACAGCGTCTCCTGATTCTTTTCAGACAAGGTCATTCGGTTACCAGTATCTGCCTGTAAATCAATACGTGACGGGCAGCAAGCATTTCGCCACCATTTATGGATTCCAATCAAGGTCAATGTCAATGTCTTATCCTTCGGCGGGGACTTTCAATAATCTTTCTTCGCAATTGAAAACATATCAGACAAGAAAAATAAAAATTGTTTTCTCTAACGTGAACAAGCAGTACGCGTACAGATATCTCGACACATCGTACGTGGACGACAAGTATTTCATATACCGGAGCGCGACGCAGGTTCCATTCAGGGTTTACATGATTGACAGCACGGCTCCGCGGCAGTTGAACTGCGCGTTCGTCGAATCGAATGACGTTCAGCCCGCGACGGGTCAGTGGGCTCCGGGTGCGGATTCGCTTGGGAGGAAACTTCTTATGTACGTATTCAATT
>CALGII010000303.1 GCA_937915485.1 uncultured Ignavibacteriota bacterium
CACGGAAAGTTCATTCCGAAAATCAGCCCTGTAACGCTCATAGCGCTTTTGTTCACGATATTCGTAATGTTCTCTTTCAAAGGAGAAATGATTATAAAAATACCGACAGATGTCGTGCGCATCGCTATACCGTTAATCATTTATTTTGTCCTTATGTTTTTCGTTTCGTTCTTCATGGGAAGAAAAATCGGCGCCGATTATTCGAAAACCGCGACGCTTTCCTTTACCGCGGCGAGCAATAACTTTGAACTCGCGATAGCGGTAGCCGTGGCGGTTTTCACGATTAATTCGGGCGAGGCGTTCGAGGCGGTGATAGGACCGCTCGTAGAAGTTCCCGTCCTTATCAGCCTCGTTAACGTGGCTTTATGGATGCAGAAAAAATATTTCGGCAAATCCGAAAAAGGTGACGTGAAAAATCCGGATTTGTGCCCTTAATAAAAAAATGAAACATTTACCTTTATTTCTGTTGATTGGTCTGTTGTTCTTTTCGTGCGGAACAAACGACAAAACGCCTGACGCGGAAGCAAATTATTCGGTTTTCTACTTTCATCCTACCGCGAGGTGCGAAAGTTGTATAAACATTGAGAATTTCACGAAAGAACTTATCGAATCGAAATATTCGAAACCGCCGGCTGTTGTATTTACGGCATATAACATAGAGGATAAGGAGAATGAGCATTTCAGAAGGGATTACGGGTTGAAATTCAGTTCCGTAGTGCTTTCGAAGCGCAGGAACGGAAAAGAAGAAAAATTCAAACTGCTCGACAGCGTGTGGACATACAGCGGAGACAGAGACGGATTTATCAGATACGCGGATTCGGAAATTCAAAATTTCATGAAATGATAATAAAAATACTCGGCGGCGGATGTAGCAGGTGCGACAAATTATTCAAACGTGTCGGCGAAGTCGTTTCAAAAAACAATATTAAAGCCGATGTTTTGAAAGTTGACGACATAAGAGAATGCGCAAGACACGGAATACTGATGACACCCGCGCTCGTTATAAACGAAAAACTTGTTTGCTCTATAAATGTTCCTTCTGAAAAAGACATCTTAAAATATATCAATGAAAATTCTTAAAAACAAAATCATGAAAATTCAATTAGCCGTATTGCTCCTGGCGGTCTTTACACTGATTTCCTGCAAGAAGAGCAACACCGAAAGCACGCATAACGTGAGCGGGGTTTCTGGAAAAGATTCAATTAAGCATAAAATCGAATTCGTCGAACTCGGTTCCGTGAACTGCATACCCTGCAAGAAGATGCAGCCCGTAATGAAATCAATTGAAGAAAAATACAAGGGTCTCGTCAAGGTCACTTTTCACGACGTGTGGAAGGATGAAGCCCCGGCGAAAAAATACGGAATAGACCTGATACCCACACAGGTATTTCTTGACGCGAACGGAAAAGAAATAATGCGCCATCAGGGATTTTATGCCGAAGACGAGATAGACAAATTCTTGCAGTCGCAGGGAGTAAACATACCTCAATAATATGGTTGAAGACATTTTTTCTTTTTTAAGTTCGGCATTGTCGGGCAATGCAGCGTTAGCGGTCCTCGCTTCTTTCGGCTGGGGCGTCTTATCCGTTCTGTTAAGCCCGTGCCATTTGTCCAGCATACCTCTGATAATCGGGTTCATTAACACGCAGGGAAAAATAACGTTACGAAGAACTTTTTATCTGTCTCTCGTTTTCGCTTCCGGTATTTTAATAACAATTGCATTAATAGGCTTAATCACGGCAATGCTCGGAAGGCTTATGGGAAACGTGGGAGCGGCAGGCAATTACATCGTCGCGGCTGTGTTTTTCATCGTCGGTCTTTATCTTATGGATTTAATTAAACTTCCCTGGGACGGCGCGTCTATGAAATCAACGGGCAGGAAAGGAATGCTGGCGGCGCTGATTCTCGGACTTTTGTTCGGCATAGGCCTCGGTCCCTGCACGTTCGCTTTTATGGCTCCCGTGCTCGGAGTAGTGTTTCAAGTGTCGAAAACAAACATCGTTTATTCGGTTATTTTGCTTCTCGCGTTCGGCATCGGGCATATACTCGTAATCGTGGCGGCAGGAACTCTGACGGCTAAAGTACAGGATTATCTTAACTGGACGGAGAATTCAAAAACTGTTACGTACATCAAAAGAATCTGCGGTGTCCTCGTTATGCTGGGCGGCGTTTATATGATATACAACGCATTTTAATTTCTATGATGAGCCCCCCGGGGACGGCGACCTGGTCACTTCTTTATATTTTGATTTATTCGGACAAATGGCATATTTTTAAATAA
>CALGII010000304.1 GCA_937915485.1 uncultured Ignavibacteriota bacterium
TTTTCTTTCCTGAAAAGCCTCGCGACCTTTACGGGATTGTCCGAATAAAAATTGGTCGTCTCATAGTGCCCGTGAAAGAGCCTCAGGCACCTGCCGTCCTTAATATCTATTACAGGAATTACAAGCATCGTGAAAATATTTAGCGTTTTACAACTGCCAGTTTTCCTTTTCCCACCTTGCTTCCGTCCTTGTTGAAACCAACGACAATGTAAACACCCGACGGGACGTAATTTCCGCGCTTGTCCTTACCGTCCCACGAGGCTATTTTTCCGCCGGGAGAATCGAATTCCGCAACAACATCGCCCGTGAGAGTGATTATCTTAACGGAAGAATTTTCGACAAGACCGTCAATCCGTAAATTTACTTTCGGGGGAACGAGATAAGGATTCGGCGAACATATTATCTTGTCAAATTCCGCCACAGGCGATATAGCGTCCGTCTGCACCGATGAGAGTCCGTACAATGAACCGAAATACGCTCTTCCGTCCGCGGGATTTACCGCTATGGAAGTAATCTCGTTGTTGAGAAGCGGGCTGTTTGTCGTGTTAAACTGTTCTATCAGTGTCGTCCCGTCTGATGACAGGTGAAAAACACCGTTGTTCTTCGTGCCGACCCATTTTTGATTCAAAACGTCCGACGCTATGCACTTGCAGTTTTCGGTAAACGGCACCTGTATGTTTCCGGATATCAATCCGAGTTTTCTCGGAGCGGGTTTATTGTTCGGATTAACTATGGCCGCGTAAGGGTCGCTTATAATGAATATACCGTTTATTGTTGTTACCCAGACCTCGTTGTTCTTGTCAACAATAACGGAGGTGATGTCGTTGCTTTCAAAATCGTTGACGTTGTAGAATCCGTATATGTCATCCGCGGTATTATAGAGCGAACCGTTTTCATTAAAAAAATACAATCCTCCCGGATTGCCGCTCGACGTAATCCACTTCGTGTTGTAATTATCAATTGCCATGTGCTCAAATCTTGCCGCGAGAACCACATCGGGATTGTTAAACCCGAGAAACGTGGAGTCGCCGGTCACAGCATACAGACTCTTGGTTTTATCCGTTCCGTAGAACGACATCCAGAACATACCCGCGTTATCATACGCGCCCCCGAACGGAACGCAGTAATTTGGGTATCCAGGAATTCCCGGAAGCGGAGAGTTTTGCGGATTATAATTATTTATTTTTTCTCCCTGTACCCTGGTTGCTCCACCGCCGTAACACAACGCCCAAACGGTGCCGTTGCTCGAAAATATTCTCCTGAAAAAATTACTGTTTCCAACTGGAGGCGTTGTTGATGTATTGTATGCAGTCCACACGTTATCCTGATATTTATAAAACCCCGAATATGCGCCTGTTAAATCCTGTCCTCCGGCTGTCCACAAAACACCGTCCTGACCTATAGAAAGATATTCAAAAGAATTCCTGTAAGGGCAATTTGGATATACTGTCGTGAACACTGAATTTTTATAGTAGCCTAAACCTAATTCAAATACTCCGATTAAAGGCGTATCGTTGTAATTATTTAAAGTAAGATATGTACCTTGAGGAGTATACTGGGTTACCTGAGCCAGATTGGATTTAGGAACGAAGAAAACAAATCCGCCCGCTATAATGTACAGTTTATCCCCAATAGCCTTAGCATCGAATATCTGTGAAGCGCCAATGCCCGGGTCGGGAAACGATTGCCAGTACTGTCCGTCAAAATATGCGAAACCTGTCGTAGAGCCGAAAAAGGCCTTACCGTCAAATGTTTCAGAGCATTTCAGGTTAGAGTTTAAAGGCGTCTGATTGTAATTTGTCCAGGACATCGGGTCGTTTAAATTCGTGTTGTATAGATTGACGTATGCGACCCCAACCGCGGTGCCCGCAAATAATCGGGCGTTAAGAACCGTCAACGTCGTGACCCTGGTCTTTCCCGGAAAAGTACCGAGTTGGTAATAAGGGGCATCCGTAAACGAAAAATTCAAAACGGATATTTTTTGAATTCCATAACCCGTAGCAACGAACATATAATTACCAAACTGAATAAAATCGTAGATGTTTTTATTGCTCTCGTTTGAATTTTTTATGTCGTATATGTACCTGAAAGTATTTGTGGCAAAATTAAGTATCGATATTGAGCCGTCCGAGGTTCCAATCCATAGCCGATCGAGCGTATCAATATAAACCGCGGTTATGTTGTTGGAAATAAGCCCGTCGATGTTGGTATATTTCCGAACTATTTCTCCGCTTTCCACGTTTACGACGAATAAACCGCCTTCCGAACCGCAGTAAGCAAGAGGCGCGCTCTTGTCCATCGCTATCGTGACGACGTTTTTCAGGTCGGTGTGGTTAATCCATTTGTTTCCCGGTCCCGCAGGACTGTCCGCTGATGCAAAAACAGGAATTAAAATAAATAAAAAAAGCCAGATTACCTTTTTATTTATCATCATAAAAAATCTGTTTAAATTAATAAATTTGTAAAAATCCGGCTGACTGTATAATGCTTATGTTTTGTTGTTCCAATATGAAATATTTATTTTTGAAAATCAATTACAAACACAAA
>CALGII010000305.1 GCA_937915485.1 uncultured Ignavibacteriota bacterium
GATTTAATGGCACTTCGAATTACTTCGATGCTCAGTTCTTGTAGAATGAGAATTCCTGAAAGAATTCGCTCCCGCCCGACGTCCAGTTTATTTGAAGTTTCCAGTATCCCCTGTCAAGACGCTCAATGCTTACGACCTGCCTCTTCAACGTGTCTGCGGCAACGGGTATTTTCACGTCTTTCGCGTTGTCGGACGGCCTGTAAAGAAGTATAAAATCTTTCGGGGACGGCGTGTCGGGAATATTTGGGTAAAAGATGTTAAGCGCCGCGCCCGTGTTCTCCATTTTCATCGTGTCTCTTAACGCCCTCGTGCGGTTAACCCTGTCTATCTGCTCCTGATATTTCAGTTCCTTCTCGTAATAGTTGTCCGTTACGACATCGACTTTCTGGTTCATGAAAAAAATAACCGAACCGATGACGGCGAGAACGAACAACACAAACGCAGCCGCTATTTTATATCCCCAGTTCATATTATTGACATTATACTTTGCTGTAAGTTACAACAAAAACCCCTTGTCTCTCTATGACAACTCTATGGTTCTCCGTGTAACTTTTCAAAAACATTTTTATACAAAACTCCGTGGTTCTCTGTGATAACTCTGTGGTTCTCTGTGACAACTCCGTGGCTCTCTGTGACAACTCTGTGGTTCTCTGTGCAACCGGGCAAAATCCTCTCAAGAATCATTTCTTCTGCGGTCCGATGAACGTCGTCTTCGTCTCGTAGAAAAGTTTTCCTCCCGCGAACACCTGTATGTTCAACTGCACGACCGTTGTCTTTATGTCAACCTTGCTCATTACAACCAGAAACTCCGCCTCGTGCACGCTGAGCGACGGTATTACAACGTCCTTTCCTACCGTCAGAATCTCCGCACCCGGCGTGTTCGTCTTCACCTCGACCGGCATATCGTCGAACGTGTTGTTGACGAGCACGGCGTGGTAAAGATTGCTGATTTTATTGTCAGGCATCTCCTGATAAATTTTTCCGGGCGACCTTAAAATGTTCACCTTCACGTCGCTTCTCGATACAAGCAGCGCCGTAAATATCGAAACCAGCGCGGCGAGCAGCACCGTATATAAAATCAGCCGCGGGGTAAATCTGAATTTCAGTTTTTCCTTTATCCCTTTCATCGACGCGTACCTTATCAATCCCTTCGGCTTGTTCACCTTAGTCATTATAGAATCGCAGGCGTCTATGCAAGACGTGCAGTTTACGCATTCCAATTGCGTTCCGTTCCTTATGTCAATTCCCGTCGGACACACCGCCACGCAGAGATTGCAGTCTATGCAGTCGCCCGTCGTTTCGTTGAGTTTTCCTCTCGGCTCTCCCCTTACGTGGTCGTAAGCGACGACGATTGAATTCGCGTCAAGAAGCACGCCCTGAAGCCGCCCGTACGGACAGACTATCGTGCACGCCTGCTCGCGGAATTTAGAAAATACGAAATAGAATATTCCCGAAAACACCGCAACCGCTATGAATCCCGTGATATGCTCGGCGGGAGAACGGCTGATTATTTCAAGCGTCTTGTCTATCCCGACGAGATACGCCATGAAAGTGTTTCCAATCAGAAACGCGATTATGAAAAAGATTGCGTGTTTTAAAGTCTTCTTGAAAAACTTTTTCCCGTTCATCGGCTCCTTGTCGAGCGCCCGCTGTTTCGCCGAGTCGCCTTCGATAAGATATTCGATTTTCCTGAACACCATTTCCATGAAAACGGTTTGCGGGCATACCCATCCGCAGAAAATTCTCCCGTAAACCGCCGTGAACAGTACCACGAAAACGACAAGCGTCACGAACCCGAGAGCGAATATATAAAAGTCCTGCGGTCCGAACGCGAACCCGAAGAGTATGAACTTCCCGTCGAAAACGTTGAACAGCATGAACGGATGCCCGTTTGATTTTATCCACGGCGTTATGAATAGAAACGCCAGCAGAAACACGCTGACGATTGTCCGCGCCGTGTAAAATTTTCCCTTTTGCTTTTTGGGATACACCCACACCCGCTTGCCCTCGCTCGTTACCGTCGATAGATGGTCCCTGAATGATTCGTCTTCCATTCCCGTATTTATTTTATCTTCCGCCATTAATTTTCACGAATTACAAAATCACAAAACAAATCTTCAAAACCCGGTTGTGCTAAAACTAGCCACTAATTATCACGAATTACACTAAATCACAAAACAAGCCTTTTAAACTCGTAAGATGGATTTCCGAAATTTGCGATAATACCCAGTCTGCAATTAGAGATTGCCATATAATTTAATGTTTGTTTGATATGCTCATCGATAATTTTATTTGTTGCTTTAACTTCAAGTATTATTTTATCCATAAGAAAAAAATCAGCGTAAAATTTGTGCTTCAGTGTGATTTCTTTGTATACAATATTAAACTCTTTTTCTCTGACAAAATCTATATTATGAACTTTGAATTCATATTCTAATGCATCTTTATACACGCTCTCAAGCAATCCGTTGCCAAGTACTTTGTGTACTTCCATGCACAATCCATTTATCGAAAAAATTCCTCTTTGTTTATTAATTCCACCATTTTAGTGCAATTAGTGATAATTCGTGGCTGCTCTTTATCCCGCCATTTTAGTGCAATTAGTGATAATTCGTGGCTGCTCTGTATTCCGCCAATGAGAATTATTTCTTCAGCGTATCCTTCGGCGCTGCCGTTGAATCGACCCAGACAGTCCCCTCGGGCGCCTTTGGCGCCGCGGGCTTCGTCCCCTTGAACGTCAGAACGTAACTCGCTACCTGTTGAATCTGTTTCGGGTTCAACTGGTTCTGCCAGGTTATCATCCCCTTCGCGGGAACACCGTACTTTATCGTGCTGAACACGTTCTTTATTCCGCCGCCGTGAATCCAGTAATCGTCAGCGAGGTTCGGGCCCACAGTCCCGCCGCCGTCAGCGGCGTGGCAGTTGAGGCAGTTCGCCGTAAATATCTCTTTCCCCTTCTCCAGGTCGGCCGCGTCTGAAAGCACGGTAGCATTATTCTCGTTTATCAGCGCGCCCGTTTTTATTAGTTCGTCCTTCTGCGCCTGCGCGACCGTCATTTCCTGTATATACTCGTCAAATGAAGAATTCTGCCTGCCCGACACGTGGTAAACAAACATGTAAACGACAGCAGCCGCTATCGTGATGTAAAATAAAAACTGAAACCAGGCGGGAGCGGGATTGTCAAGTTCCTGAATTCCGTCGTACTCGTGGTCTGTTAGAATCGGTGTTTCAACCGTCGCGGCCGCTGCCGCCGCTTTCTTCGGCTTCCTTTCACCCGATTCAAAAATCATTATTGACGCGAATAACACCGCCAGAGTGAACAGCAGCGCGCCGAGTATGAGATACACGTATGTATCCGTATGCGTTTCCTGCTTTGCCTGCGCCATTGCCTGAACCTGAGTCAGCGCCGTTATCCCCGCCGCCGTCATCACGGCTAAAACTTTTTTGTTCATCTTGAAAATTTTTTGTTTTCCGAATTCTTATTTTCCAGAGGAAGATTGTTGTATTCTTCCAGTTTTTTCTTGTCAATTTTGAACGTCCATATTACTATCACCGCGAACGTGATTATGAATAATATCATCGTCGCTATCGCGAATATGTTCAGCCACTCAACCGATACGAAATACTTGCTGAACATTTTATTTCCCCGTCTGCTGGTTCTTTATATCCGTTCCCAGCCTTTGCAGATAAGCGATAAGAGCAATAATTTCCCGGTCGCTCGTTACATCGATTCCCTGCTTCTGAAGGTCAGCGGCAATTTCTTCCGCCTGCTTCTGCAAATCAGTGTTCGCGGTTTTTTCATAACCCTGTTCATACGGCACGCCGAGAGTCCTCATCGCGTTAATCTTCGCTTCGGTGTTGGAAACGTCAAGTATCTGCTCCTTCAGCCACGAATATCTCGGCATCAGAGAGCCGGGCGATACGGTTGTCGGGTCGTCCATGTGCAGGTAATGCCAGAGGTTCGGATATTTCTTGCCCTCCCTCAGCAAATCGGGTCCCGTTCTTTTTGAACCCCAGAGGAAAGGATGGTCGTAAACAAACTCGCCCGCCTTCGCGTATTCTCCGTACCTTTCCGTCTCGGAACGGAACGGACGTACCATCTGCGAGTGGCAGGAATTGCACGCCTCGCGTATGTATATGTCGCGTCCCTGAAGTTCGAGCGGCGTGTACGGCTTGACGCTCGCTATAGTAGGTATGTTCGATTTTATCAGATACGTCGGAATAACCTCTATCAGTCCGCCGACAAGGACAACAATAACCGCGAGTACCGTAAACCGGAACGGCTTCCTCTCAATCAGTCTGTGTTTCTTCATTATCGAACCCTTTATCGGTTCGAACGTTACGTTCTTCTCAAGCGCGGGCGCCTCTGCGGCTTCCTCTCCTATGAAACTTCCCTGCTTGATTGTCTTTATAAGATTGACGAGCATCACGACGAATCCCGCGTAATAGAAAAGCCCGCCGGTTATGCGAATCATGTGCATCGTTTTTATCTGAAGAAGCGTCTCAAGAAAATTCGGATAGAGAAGCACCCCCTCGGGAGTGAACTGCTTCCACATCAATGCCTGCGTCACGCCCGACCAGTACATCGGTATCGCGTAAAACAGAATCCCGACAAACCCAATCCAGAAATGGAAGTTCGCCATCTTCTTCGAGTACAGTTCGGTCCTGAAAAGTTTCGGCACAAGCCAGTACAGTATGCCGAATGTTAAAAATCCGTTCCAGCCGAGCGCGCCGATGTGCACGTGCGCGATTATCCAGTCGGTGAAATGCGCTATCGCGTTAACGTTTTTCAGTGAAAGCATCGGTCCCTCAAACGTCGCCATTCCGTAAGCCGTTACCGCCACGACCATGAACTTCAAAATCACGTTATCCCTGACCTTGTCCCACGCGCCTCTTAACGTAAGCAGCCCGTTTATCATTCCTCCCCACGACGGAGCGATAAGCATTATCGAAAATACAGTGCCGAGCGACTGCGCCCAGTCCGGCAGCGCGCTGTAAAGCAGATGGTGCGGTCCCGCCCAGATGTATATAAAAATCAAAGTCCAGAAGTGAATAATAGACAGCCTGTACGAGTACACCGGTCTCTCCGCCGCTTTCGGCAGGAAATAATACATCAGGCCGAGATAAGGCGTCGTTAAAAAGAATGCGACCGCGTTGTGTCCGTACCACCACTGGACAAGAGCGTCCTGAACACCCGCGTATATCGGATAACTCTTCGTCAGGCTGATCGGCAGTTCAAGCGAATTGAATATGTGAAGCACCGCTACGGTCACGACAGTCGCTATGTAGAACCAAATCGCAACGTACATGTGTCTTTCGCGCCGCTTTACAATCGTGCCGAACATGTTAATCGCCAGCACGACCCAAATAACGGTGATTAATATATCAATTGGCCATTCGAGTTCAGCGTATTCCTTGCTTGTCGTGATTCCGAGAGGGAGCGTAACCGCTGCGAGCACGATTATCAACTGCCACCCCCAGAAATGAATCTTTGAAAGCAGGTCGCTGAACATCCGCGCCTTGCATAGCCTCTGAAGGGAGTAATATAATCCCATGAAAATCGCGTTTCCCACAAAGGCGAATATGACGGCGTTCGTATGAAGAGGCCGTATCCTGCCGAATGTCGAATACTGCAAGTTGAAATTCAGGCTTGGTATAATTATCTGCGCCGCTATAAGCAGGCCGACGAGCATTCCTACCGCGCCCCATACCATTACCGCATAGGCAAAATTCCTGACTATCGCGTTGTCGTAGTTGAATTTTTCCGGCGATGTGTTGGAAGATGTAAGGTCAGACATAGTTAATAATTTTCGATAGTGATTTTAATTATTTTTTGTAATTTACTTCTTTTTTCTCATAAATGTTAAACCAAAAATGCAGTTCTAAAAGGACGTTATTGTCCGAGTAATAAAAAATATAATTTTTGTTTTTGTAACGGATTTACCACTCCTTATATTGCAAGGTATTATGTTTTTATAACAATTTTTCCGCCAAAAACATTCTCATTCCCCGGCATCTGATAACTCCGTAGGAGCGGCAACGCTGAAAATACTATTCCCGTTTTTATCGCTTTATATAATCCGTGAATTCTGCATTTTTGTATAATATCCCATTATGAAAAAACATTTTGACGTCATCGTTGCAGGAGCGGGAATTGTCGGCCTCGGTTCCGCCCTGAAACTCCTTGAGAAAAATTCCGGGTTAAAACTTCTCATAATCGAAAAAGAGAACGGTGTCTCTAAACACCAGACCGGAAACAACAGCGGCGTCATTCACTCGGGCATTTATTACAAACCCGGAAGTCTCAAAGCCGTCAATTGCACGCGCGGGTACAGAATGCTTCTTGACTTCTGCGACGCGAATGAGATACAATACGACATCTGCGGAAAACTTATCGTCGCTACGAACGAGCAGGAAATTCCCGCTTTGATGAACCTCTATGAAAGAGGCGAAGAGAACGGGCTGACGGGACTTAAGATTATCGAAACCGGAAGACTGAAAAATTTCGAACCGAACGTCAGCGGGGTAAAAGCCATACACGTCCCTCAAACGGGAATAATCGATTATAAAATCGTATCTAAAAAAATTCACGAACTGCTGACACGCAAAGGCGCGGAATTTGTTTTCAACGAAAGGATTGATTACATAAATGAAAAAACTGACAGCGTGGAAATCGGAACGGACAAGGAGTTTTACGACGCGAAACTTCTACTCACGTGCTGCGGACTTCAATCCGACAGGATTGCCCGACTTAATAATAAAAACCTCGGCTTGCGGATAATTCCATTCCGGGGAGAATACTATAAAATCAAGAAAGAAAAAAGCAGCCTCATCCGTAATCTCATCTATCCCGTTCCCGACCCGCAATTTCCGTTTCTCGGCGTGCATTACACGAGAAAGATGAACGGGGAAATTGAAGCCGGACCTAATGCCGTCTTCGCTTTCGGACGCGAATGCTACGGAAAGTTTGACGTCAATCCGAAGGACCTCGCGGAAAGCCTTGTCTGGAAAGGTTTTCTATCCGTCGCGGGTAGATTCTGGAAAACAGGATTAATGGAATTTTACCGCTCGTTTTCAAAACCCGCTTTTACAAGAGCGCTTCAGAAACTCACTCCCTGCATCACGGAACACGACCTCGAACCCGGCGGTGCAGGCATAAGGGCTCAGGCATGCGGAAAAGACGGAAAACTTATCGATGATTTTCTTTTCGTCGAAAACAAACGGGTCCTTCACGTCTGTAACGCGCCATCCCCCGCCGCTACTTCCTGTTTTTCAATCGGCGAAACAATTGCAACAAAATTACTTTCCTGACGTATACTCAAAAAAGAAACTTTTTAAAACTGTCAATGTTTTAGTCTGTAACAATTCCCCCTGAATATTGCATTGGAGGCGGTTTTTTTTATTAAACTTTATTTGGGGAGAGCATGAAAAAATTATTTAAAATCCTTACGTACTCCGTTTTAGGGGTGCTTGCAGTTGCAGTTGTATTCTTTGTTTATTTCAATTCGACATTTCCGAAAACAGATTCCGCGCCCGACGTAAAAGTCGAAGCGACTAAAGAACGTCTCGAACGCGGAAAATATCTCGTCACGCACGTCGCGGTCTGCATTGACTGCCATTCGACACGCGATTATTCTAAATTCTCGGGACCTGTCGTCGGCGGCACCGAAGGCAAGGGCGGCGAAGTCTTTAACAAACAAAACCTCGGTCTGCCCGGAAGCGTTTTCGCGAAAAACATCACACCGGCAGGAATCGGTTCGTGGACTGACGGCGAAATCATCAGAGCAATTACCTGCGGCGTTAACAAGAACGGCGAATCGCTTTTTCCTCTTATGCCATATATGAGTTATAACGGGTTTACAAAAGAGGACCTGTTTTCAATAGTTGCGTACATACGCACATTGAAGCCGATTGAGAATCACGTTCCCGAAAAGTCTCTTGATTTTCCGATGAACTTTATCGAAAAAACAATCCCTGTTAAAAGTTTCAGTATGGAAAACAAGGTTGACAGGAATAATCCCGTCGAGTACGGCAAGTATCTCGTTCAGGTCGCGGGATGTTTTGATTGCCATACGCCTCAGGAAAAAGGCAAACCCATAATGGAAAAGAATTTCGCGGGGGGAATGGAATTTCATACTCCGGATTTCACGCTGAGAAGCGCTAACATAACACCTGACGTCGCGAGCGGCATCGGGTCCTGGACAAAGGAAATGTTCATTCAGAAATTCAAGTCGTTCGAATCCGATTCCGCGAAGAACGTCAGCGTCGGTCCGAAATCCTTCAATACTGCGATGGCCTGGACAATGTACGCGGGAATGACAACCGAAGATTTAGGTATGATATACGATTATCTCAGAACGCTTAAACCTGTTTACAACGTCGTGAACAAGTTTTCGCCTAAAAACTGACAACCGGTTTTTCCGGCGGAGTCAGGTGCTCCGTCCTGAAAAGATTGGGAGAACAACAACAAACAAGGGGACTGCGATTTTTTTCGCGCCCCTTTTTGTTTCGCGTGAAAAACTACTTATTGCACTTTATATCCCGAATACAGCCATTCCGCCTTCGGATGTTTCCTTGTAAATGTTCGGAAGGTCGTGTCCTGTCTGGTTCATTGTTTTAACTATCTTATCGAAACTAACAATATGCCTTCCGTCCGAGAGCAGAGCGTAAGTCGCGGCATTCAGCGCTTTCTCGGCGGCGAACGCGTTGCGCTCAATACAAGGCGCCTGAACGAGACCGCCTATCGGATCGCACGTAAGTCCAAGGTGATGCTCTATTCCCATTTCCGCGGCGTACTCTATCTGTGAAGGCGTTCCGCCGAGTAATTGCGCGGCCGCCGCCGCTGCCATCGAACAGGCAGTTCCGACTTCGCCCTGACAACCGACTTCGGCGCCTGATATCGAAGCGTTCTCTTTCACAACGTTTCCGAAAAGACCCGCAGTGGCAAGAGCGCGAGCAATTTTCTTGTCTGAAAAATCCATGCTTTCTTTCAGTCTGTATAAGGCTGCGGGTACGACGCCCGATGAACCGCAAGTCGGCGCGGTGACAACAATTCCGCCCGCCGCGTTTTCCTCGGAAACCGCGAGAGCGTATGCGAACGTGAGCGTTTTCTTTTTAAGCGAACCGCTGAATCCCTTCGATTTAATAAAATAACTCGATGCCTTTCTCCGTATCTTCAAACCGCCCGGAAGAAGACCCTCCGCTTCAAGACCCCGCTTAAGAGTTTCCTGCATCACTGCCCACACTTCAAGCAGGTATTCAAATATGTCAGGCTCCTCGTGCATTTCCACGTATTCCCAGAAAGAACGACCTGTCTTGTTCGTCCAGTTCAGAATTTCCGTCATTGTAGTAAACTCGTATATTCTCTTTGTCTCGTTATCCTTCGTTCCGTCTGTTATCTTTCCGCCGCCGACGCTGTAAACAGTCCACTCGTCGAACGCTTTTCCCGCTAGGTCAAGAGCTTCGAACTTCATAGCGTTTGGATGATATGTCAAAAATCTTTCAGGCTCCCAAACAAATTCCGTTTTAGTCGGTTGCAACGCTTCCGAAATCGCCTTATCAGTCATGTGCCCCCTGCCCGTTGCCGCAAGCGAACCGTAAAGCGTCACCCTGTAAGTAATCGCGTTAAGCGTTCTCTGCCTGAACTTCTCGGCTGCTTTCCTCGGTCCCATCGTATGACTGCTCGAAGGTCCGTAACCTATCTTGTATATTTCTTTTATTGATTCCAAATTCTCTTTTATTTGTATAACAAAAATAATCTAACGGGAATTAAGAAAATATGATGAACGAAAACCGGTTTTCGTTTACTCAAGAAATATTGCTTCAAAGCAAAAAATTACAATATTCAATAACCACCGGTTAAAACGCATAAAAAAAGAGACGCCCGTAAGCGTCTCTCTAAAACTTTTAGAATAAAAATTATTTTATCAGTACGAACCTCTTCGTGTCTTTATAATCATTTACAGACAGAGAATAGAAATAAACACCCGATGATATGTTTTTCCCGTCAAATTTCACCGCGTATTCACCCGCCGGAAGATTCTGATTGACGAGTACCTGCACTTCTTTTCCCTGAATGTCATAAACCGCCAAACGCACGTTGTTTCCGCCGTAATGCGCTGGTATGCTGAATTTTATGTTTGTCTCGGGATTGAACGGATTGGGATAGTTCTGTCCGAGAGAAATCCTGTTGGGAACTTCAGACGATATCTTCGTGATTCCCACAGTATAACCAATCAAAGGAAGTTGTATGTATGTCGGATTGGCGGCATTCATGAATATTATGTTTCTTCCCTTTTTAAGACTCGGAAGAACGTAAGGATTCGTTCTCAGGAACGGGTCGTTTGTAATGTTGTCAAGATTCGTCAGCACGACCCTTATCTTGCTTCCCGCCTGAAATATGTGCGAGTGCGAAGTTCCGTAAAACGTTAGTTGCTTGATTACTCCCGGCGTAACTTTCCTGTCGGTATAATTGCACCTGTTTATAAGATACGGCGTGGTGCCCGATTTTATTTCATATATCTGAAGATTGAACTGCGCAACATCTCTCGCGGGCTTGTAATGTATGTTCACCATCGGGGTGCCTATCAGCCGCGATTGCGTAATAAGAGGCGCCGTTTCAAAAATCAGTTGCGTCTTAACGAATTTCGAATTGAACGTCGATCCCGTAAACTCATAATTCACGGCAGTCGTCATCGTCATCGTTGTGTCTCTGACGTCATTAAGGAACCCTATGGTATCGGGAGAAGTGCTGTTCACTAAATTATTGATAATTCCGTTCGGATGAAAATAAAAATTTATGTTCTGCGTTCCCGCGGGCGGCCACGTCGGAGAATAAAATCTTTTCCACGTCCATCCGTCTGTCGTTCTCGGATAAGAACTCGATGCATATACGTACCTCACCGAATCGGTAACGCCGTTCTGAACACCGCCGAGATAATAATCCATCCAGTCCGCCGTCATCGCGTCGCGGTTATCGCTTTCCTCCTGATCCGCGTCCGCTCCGTGCGCGTCAAACGTGCCCATGTAAACCCTGTAAGGATTCGTCATGCTCTGGAATGACTTCATCCAGCCGTACGAATTGAAAAACTTGTCCTGCCAGACCGTGCTTACAAACGTCGGCGTCGTGCTCTGCCCTATCTTGTTCAGAAAATCTCTGTTTAAAGGCATGTAGTAGGCAAGACTGTCCCAGTATGCGGGCGTGTCGCCGAGAATCCAGTTCCTGTAAGCCTTGACCTGATTCGTGTAATTCGCTATCGACGCGTCGTAACTCAATGACCAGAGCAAGGTCATTTTCACGGACTTGTTTTCTATCCAACTCGTAGCGAACTCGGGAGAGGATACGTCGGAAATTATGCATCTTATAATACCCGGATTATAGCAGGCTGCCATTAAGGGAATCGTTCCCCCCTGAGAACCGCCAATCGCTCCGACTTTCTGTGTATTGACGTTCGCCTGCGATTTCACGTAATTCACAACCGCGACAAAGTCGTACATTTCCGTCGTGCTTATTAGATTCGTCTTTCCTGTCGATTCTCCCTGCCCGCGCATCGAATAGCACATCGTGAAGTAACCGTTCGAAGCCAGATCTTCCGCTTCGGAGATAACGTCTTCTTTCGTACCGCCGAATCCGTGACAGAAAATCATCGCAGGCCAGCCGCCCGAAGGAGGCGAACCCGACGGCATGAACTTGGAACAATCAAGTATTGTCCCGTCGCTCATCGTCAATGTGAAATCAGTAAGAATGTTTTTGTACGGTCCCTTTTTAAATCGCTTGTGCTGTCCGAAAGCCGGATTGATTAGAACCGCGCAAAAAACCAAGAAAAGGAATAGTTGAATACACTTTCTCATGAAGACTCCCTGTTTTAAACCCTTTATTATCTTTGAATATATAGTATTTCCAAAACAAAATTAAGTGAAAATTATTGCTTTTTATCTGTTAATACAAGAATAATTACGCGCTTTTGGGGATTTAAAGGCTTAAAAAGCGATAACGGACATTTTTTTAATCTAATGTTATCCCTTCAGACGGCGTAAATAAATCTAAAACTGTAAAAGATTGAAAATTAAAAATCAAAACCGTAAATTGAAAAAAAATATTTTCTATGAGAACAATAATTTATTTCTTCCTTTTCGCTCTGCCTGCATTCCTGATTTCCGGATGCATGTTCAAGAAAAACGTGATGAAAGACGAAGCCGATGACATCGAGGAGGCGATTGTGGCATCGGTCAACGGTGAAAATTTTCTCGTGATGAAAGAGGAAATCTTTCAGGCTACGTCAAAATCAAGCAAGCAGGGATTCAGAACCACATCGGGATACACCGAATACCGGCTTACAAGTTACGACCTGAACACGGGAAAAATCTCGAAGAGAATCGAACTCGGTGAACGCGATGACGGCTATATGTATTTCCTCGGAGCCACTGACGGAAAACTCTGGTATTTCTGCGATAACGAAAAAACCGGACTGCACGCTCGAAATCCGAAAACCCTCGACATCGTCGTTTCAAAAGACGACATAGAAAAAGTTAATCCTTTTTTGAAAAATAATTTTCCGAAAGTTAAATGGTACGAACTCCGTAAATACTTCGGCTTCGACCTCGTCAAAAAAATGCCGATGATTGCGGACAACAGCGGATTCGTTTATCTCCTTAATCCTGAAAATTATTCCACGGAAAAAATTTCTTCGCCCGTAAAAAATTTCGAGTACGAAAAAACGATGTCAACAACCTCCATCAACGTTACTAATAAAGACTATATGTCCTTGTCGGGCGACCCGAGAAAAACCATTCATTTTGCGTCTAAGGAATTCGAACAGCCCGATTTTCTTAAAGGAGAATTTCTCGAAAGTTCAAATTCGCTTAATGTTAAAGAAATATTCCCGGAATACCTGAACCCGATTTATGAGGAAATAGAAAAAAACCAGAGATTTATAGATTCAGTTAATGGAATGGAAGAACAGATGAAGGAAGAAACCGACCAATGGAAAATAAGGACGTTGCAAAACCTGAAGTCGAGAATTAAATACGAAGAGGAAAACATTGGCAGGAAATACAAAGAAATAAATGACTTGAGCACGAGCCGGTTCAATACCATAATCAGCCGCGATAAGGGCGTATTCGTCATTCATACTACTACCGCTTCCGACACGGCGAAAGTCTTAATCTCAAAAGTGAATTTTGACGTGAAGGAAAAATCCATAACTCTTATCTGGACTACGTTTCTCGAAAACATTTTCGCCGAACCGGAAAAAGTCTTTGAAAAAGGCGGATTCGATTACGTGTTCTCAAAGGGCAGTCCAAACCTGAGAACCAAACGCGCGATTATATATGGAGATAAATTGATTCTTGTTTCGATGCTCAGAACTGTATGCATAGACATCAATTCAGGAAAAGTTCTCTGGGAATTTCAAATTTAAAAATCCCGCTCTGGTACGTAGGTAAGAATGTTTTTGCCGGTTTCCAAACTTGAAACTCGGCTGTTATACGCCGTTTCCACAGATTATAAAACAGCCCTGGCTAAACTGATACGGGGCTACATTCTTTACTAAATATTTACAAAAAAATTATTGTCTCTTAGTATAATCTGAACTTGTCTCGCAATAGTTTTTAACATTTTAATCCGTCTCTCCGACTTAGCCCACGGCTTCAGCCGTGGGATATCAAACGTAGTTTGATACAACCGTTTTAACGGTTTGCAATCGTGCATATTTTCTATATAAAAAATCCCGTTGGCTAACTCAACGGAATTTCTAACTTGTAAATTTCCGGTATATCTAATTCCAATCCTACTTGCGGCTCGTATCCGGCGGATAACTCATATCCGGACGGCGGTTTAGTTCCGGCGGACGATTCATATCCGGCGGCGGAACGTTTTCAGGACCCGGAATTTTCTTCGTCATCTCGTCGAGTTTTTGTTTCTGCGTCTCGTCGCACATGCCGCGTATCTGTTTGAAATGCCCGTACCTCAGCATCTCGAGTTCTTTCATCTTTTCGCCGATTAAACCCGATATCCTTTTCGCCTCTTCATCGTTTCCTGTCCTGACAACCTCCATCATGCTTTTCTGCAGCCCCTTCAGTTCGTCGTGTATTTTGTCCGTCGCTTTGAAGTTTTCTTCCCTCATCGCTTCGATTTTCTTCATCTGTTCAGGACTGAATTTCAGTTCTTCCTGAAAAAGCGCTTCGGGACGCGGTCTGTTCTGCATCGGCTCTTTGCCCGGTCCCCTGCCCGGTCTAAGCGAACTGTACCACAGAAAACCGAGCGTCGCGATGTTCACGACAAGCAGCGCGATTATTACAATGTAAAGCCCTTTGTCTTTCTTAGTTGTATCCATATAAAATATCCTCTGTATTATATTCGAATGAATTGAATTCCTGAACTATGGTTTCCGTCTGCCCTGATTTACCGGCATCCACGGATGCGCTCCTGTAAACCAGAATTGAAAAAACATTTAACACGAGAATGACTGCCGCGATTAGAACATATCTTATAATATGCGCTCCGTTATTTTCGGGCTTTTCAAGCCGCGCCTCAATTCTCGTGAACAAAAAAGGATTCGCCTCAGCTCTCTTGATTCCGTCAAGGCTTTCAAGTGTTTTTTCGACGTCATCCTCTATTTTATTTCGTCTTTCCATTCGCTTATATTAGATGCTTTTTTTAAAAAAATCCTGCGGGTCATAAACCACTGTTATAATAATCGCTTAATAATTTTTTCAGGTTGTTTTTCGCCCTGTGCAGAAGTGATTCGACTGACGACTCCGTCAGGTTCATTATACTGCTTATTTCCTTCACAGAAAGTCTTTCAATCTTGCTTAATACAAACGCGCTCTTTTGCGAATCGTTGAGTTTTTCCACCGCCCTGAACAGCACTGCGGAACGCTCCTTGTTCTCCATAATCACTCCCGGATGATTGAAGTAGGGCAGGTTAAGAGATTCCGATTTTTCTCCGAATATCGATTCCATGAAACCAAAACGCTTCCTTCTCTTTGATTTGCGGATGTGCTCGAAACACTTGTTCAATGTGATTCTGTATATCCAGGTGCCCGGCGATGAATCTCCCCTGAACTTCCCGATTGAATTAAAAATTTCGACGAAGACATCCTGAACCGTGTCCTCGGCATCGCTTACGTTCTGCAGAATTCCGAGAGATGTGTTGTAAACCCTGTCCTTGTATTCCTCGAACAGGCGGCGGAACGCGGCGCTGTCGCCGCTCTTGATTTGTTCTATTATATCCGAATCCGGCAAATGAAATAATTTGTAAACCAATATACTTTTCCTGCCCTCAATTATAAAGGAAACAAAGCGGAATTTTGATACTCGCGTTTTATTATCATGTCAACCACCGGAAAATTCAATAATTCGTATTAGATGTACTGCGAACCCAAAAGCCGTGATTGCATAATAATCAAACCCGTCTCTTTAATAAAATATTTTTTTATAATATATAATCATATTTTATTTCCGCCGGCATTTTTCGGCTTCACAATATTAATTCACTGTAACATCCGGATACTAACTTGACATATCACTAATTAATATATATATTTAAAATATATTTTTAATAAATAGAGAACATTTTAAAACATTATTATGTTAATCTCATTTGTTAATAAGTTTTACCCCCCCCGGCAAAAAAATTATCCGCCGGAATTCCGTTTTTAAATTTCTCCTCGAATTAATAAAATTATTTGAAAATGGAACAAAGCGAACTTATACATAAAAATCAAACAACAAATCGTCCGCGAACGAAAAATCAAAACCTCACAATTCTTCTCGTGATAATCGTGTTCGCCATTGCGAATTCACTGATGATTGAAGATTGCAGGTGCCAGTGGGTTCAGCAATATACAGGCACGTCAAACAATCTCTACGACATAAAATTCCTGAACGAACGCACGGGTTGGGTTGTCGGGGCATCGGGCACATTGCTGAAAACCACAAACAGCGGTATTAACTGGATTCAGATGGGCTTTCCCGTAGGAGGAAAAACATTTCGGGGCATTCACATAGTTGATTCGAACGTTACGTATGTAGTCGGTTATGATGAAACAATAATCAAAACAACAAACGGCGGCAACAACTGGATAATAATCAGAAACGGACCGCCTGTTCAAGGTAGCAGTTATTTTTGTGTGTATTTCGTTAATAAGGATACGGGCTGGATAGCCGGTTCAGGCGCCAAAGTTCTTAAAACAACGAACGGAGGCGAAACAATAGATTCTGTATTTGTCAATGGCGGATGGTTTTATGATATGTATTTCAAGGATGCCAATACCGGTTGTATGAGCGAGGAGGGAAGAGTATTTAAAACGACAAACGGCGGAGTCAGTTGGTATCCGGCATTGTCTTATGTTTTGGGATACATTTTTATGAAGATAACCTTTTTTAATAATACCTACGGTTGGATTTGCGCTCTAAATGGAAAAGCGGTATTCAGAACTACGGATTTTGGTTCAAACTGGTCGTTAATTGACACTACAATACCCGGAATGGCAAGTATATATTTTATAAACAAAGATACTGGTTTTATGGGAGGAAATACGAACAGACTTTATAAAACAATTGACGGAGGATTTACATGGCGAAGAGAAAATACCGTAACTAACAATCAACAATTCGAATCCATAAAGTTTGTAAACGATACCGTCGGATGGGTTGCCGCCACTTCAGGTATAATACTCCATACTACTTCCGGAGGTGAACCGGTTGTAAACATTTCGCTAATTGGAAGCGGAATACCAATAGACTTTAAACTATATCAGAACTATCCAAATCCATTTAACAGCATTACACGAATACCTTTTGAAATCTCTAAAAAATCAAACATAAACATATCTGTATTCGATATACTCGGAAGAGAAATAGAAACTGTAATAAATAAAGCATTCGAGCCGGGAAAATATGAAATCAGTTACAGTGCTGATAAAATATCGTCTGGAATATATTTCTATAAAATGGTAATAAACGGGAGCGTAAGTATATCGAATAAATTTTTACTTAAGAAATAGATTGAATTAAAATAAGAGCGGGCATCTTAAAAAATCGCGGTCAACGATTAAAAGATAAGAATATTAAAAATATTCATCCCGCCCTATTTTACTAACTTAATACTAAATGTATGAAAAAATCACTTTTCATTTCAGTTATTATTTTTTCCATAATTTTTGGAACAAATAGTGAAATTTTTTCCCAGAGTATGGGAAATGGATTCGAATGCAGCTTCATTTCGCCGGGTACCCAGAACAGCATGATGAATCCATTTCAGGGAAATGATAAACCTAACACTACAGATTGGAATGGTCCCAACCCTTCTCAACCGCAAGCGTATTTTCCGGTCCTTGTAGTTTTTGTACAGTTTGCAAATGAGACAACTATAGATCCGTTCAATTCCTGGCCCGCCGGAAGTGCGCCCGTATTCCTGAATTCAATGATAGCAACTCAAAAAAATATGGGCAGCAGTCCTTGGTGGGAAAAATATAATCCCGAAACGCAGTCATTGAGTTCGTTTTGGCTTGAAGTAAGCAGGGGGACTTTCCACGTTATTAGTCCTTTTTCAAACGAATACGTTAATGGCGCTTTTTCTGTAGTTCTTCAACACGATGCAAATTATTACAGCAATTTCGGTTGGTTGGCAGAACAGGAAATCAATAAGGATATATGGATAGATTTGCACAGACAAGGCTTGGTTGATTGGACACCGTATGACAAATGGAAATATAATGTTGCGGATGGTCTTTTTTATAACGAACGAGATTCAATTGTTGATTTTATTTATAAAATTCACCGTTCGAGAGGAATTGGAGGTATGCCGAATGTGGCGGGATTCAATCAGTTAGCATGGCATGGCGGTTCCGGTTTAGTAGATACTGTAAATAATATTTACGCTGAGTATTTTGCCGGAAAAGACGGCTCAGGAATCACTCTTTCCTTTAAAGGTTTAAAAGACCAGTATATTGGCGCTGTAACACACGAACATGATCATTATTTGTCTTTAAGCGGACATATACAAAACAGCAAGGCGGCATACGGAATAGGTCTCGATAATTTTTATAGTCCTTACGACATGGTTTTAAATAACTACATGTCACCAACAGATGCTAATTTGAACTCAACGAATAATCTTGGAGATTATTCGTCAAGAAATAGCGGGTCAGGAAATATTATCAAAGTGCCTATAGAAGGAGAACAATTTTTCCTGCTCGCTAACAGAAATAAGGTTTCCAAATGGGATAGGATAATGCTCGGTGACACTGCCCAGATTCACCCGTTTGAGGATAACAGTGAATATGGAAAAGGACTATA
Source organism: uncultured Ignavibacteriota bacterium (assembly GCA_937915485.1). Taxonomy (GTDB): domain Bacteria; phylum Bacteroidota; class Ignavibacteria; order Tepidaquicellales; family Tepidaquicellaceae; genus CAIKZJ01. The sequence continues at coordinate 18,302 of CALGII010000305.1, forward strand.
TATTTACCACATAAAGAACGGAATACACTTCCCTGCAGCTATAAATGATACTGTTCAAGACCTTGAATGCGCCGACGGATATTGGGAATGGGAATTTAAAGGCTATACTTACGGACGAGAAATTTACAATTGTTATAAGTCCCCAAACCCAACCTTTCGTTATTATAAAAAGAAAACAGTTCTATACACCAATGATCCTTCGACTCTTGGTGAGTTTGACAACATCGGCACGAACTATGGAAATCCCAATCCGTGGGGGGACGGTGTCAGTTTCTTTCATAGATATGGAAATGTTCCCTGGCATGCCAATTGGGATATCGGAGTGGAATCACAGGATTTATGCGGAATCGGGACAAACCGAATTTTTACAACTGAAAACAATGATATATATCAAAATTCAGAAAATGCCGGCGACAGGTATGATGCATGGCGACCTGGCTTTAACGAAGTGTTTTCTCCGTATTCATCGCCGAGTAGCGTAAAATGGAATAATGATAATAGCGGTATATTCATATATTATAAGGGTTACGATATAAACGGGAACGCGGAAATCGATATTCACAAGGTCGATGCAACTCACACTCTGCAATCAATACTTGAAGCAACTCCTCCTTCACGTCCAATGGGTTTGCAAATTGATTCCTGTTTTGATTACAACGGAGGCAAATCAATCAAACTCACCTGGGTGCATAATATGGAACCCGATATGGAAAGAATTAGCGGCGAAACCGTTTTAAAAAGATATAAAATCTGGAGGTCTGTTAGCGCGGGTAACAATTTCACCCCGCCTGACAGTTACCTTTATCCTGAGAATGTGTACAGACACATTGCAACAGTTGATTGCGATGCAAGTACACAACCGTTTTATATAGAAAATACCGATAGTATATATTCTATTTGCGCCACCGTTCCCGACGGTTGCGCATCGTATTGTTATAACATCGTTCATATAAGATACAGGATACAGGCGGTTGATGTTTACGATGATTTATCTACGTTATCGGATTTCGAACAATGCCGCGGTCTGAAACTCGTTCAGGCTGGAGGTCTTCCGGGAGGAGAGGAAGAAGACTTTATGCATAGAAATACGAATGAGGTTATTCCAAAAGAGTTCAAGTTGTCGCAGAACTATCCCAATCCGTTTAATCCGTCAACAAACATAAGTTACGATATTCCGAAAGATGTCTTTGTAACTATTAAAATTTATGATATTTCCGGAAGGGAAATAAAAACCCTCGTGAATGAATATATTCGCGCCGGTAGATATATTATCGGATTCAACGCAAGCGGACTTTCATCCGGTATATATTTCTGTAAAATTATAGCGGGAAATTATATTGAAACAAAGCGAATGGTTTTAATAAAATAAATCTTATAACGCAGATAATCCTTATTCGAATCCTAATCCGAAATCCCCTTTTTATATTACGAGGGGATTTCTTTATAACAAATGAATATATGCTTACGATATCACCCGTCGTAATTTATTTAAATCATTGGAGGCAATTTGTGGTAATTCGTAGCTGAATCTCTTGCTCTTATGAAGTAATGCTCTTGCTCTTAAATCCGCGCAATCCACTCTTCCCGCACAATCCCGCGGGAACTTAAATAAATCTTTGCTCTTCTTAGTGTCCTTCGTGCCTTAGTGGTAAAATCTCTTGCTCTTATCCATTATTCGCTCTTGCTCTTAAATCCGCGCAATCCGCTCTTCCCGCACAATCCCGCGGGAACTCTAAAAAATCTTTGCTCTTCTTAGTGTCCTTCGTGCCTTAGTGGTAAAATCTCTTGCTCTTATCCATTATTCGCTCTTGCTCTTAAATCCGCGCAATCCGCTCTTCCCGCACAATCCCGCGGGAACTCTAAAAAATCTCTCGCTCTTCTCGTGTCCTTAGCGCCTTAGTGGTAAACACTCTTGCTCTTATAAAATTAGTGGTAATTCGCTGCTGAATCTCTTGCTCTTATGAAGTAATGCTCTTGCTCTTAAATCCGCGCAACCCGCTACCCGCGTTATCCCGCGGGAACTCTAAAAAATCTTTGCTCTTCTTAGTGTCCTTCGTGCCTTAG
>CALGII010000306.1 GCA_937915485.1 uncultured Ignavibacteriota bacterium
TACCTTCTTCCTTGTATAGTTTCATCACCGCGCTGTTCATTTTCTGCGGATCGTCCTTATACTTCTCCTTAATCGCGGTGATTTTGGGATTGAGAGTGCCCATCTTCTGCATAGATTGCGTCTGCTTCTTCGTCAGGGGATTCAGTAAAATCTTGAGAACGATTGCAAAAACTATAATCACGAGTCCCCAGTTTGAAATAAACAGATGGAGAAAATTAAAGAATGGTATAATCATGTATTGCGCGATGGGTCTCACAATAAAATCGAGCGAGAACCTCATCGTCTTTTCGAGTTCGAGATCGTAACTTTTTAATATCTTGTAATCAATTGGGGTGATGAGTATCCTGAACGTGCTTTTTTCCGATGCGCCGTTCTTAATATCCATTTTCACGGCTGCAGAGAACAGATGCCGTGAACCATCATTCGGCAGATGAATTTTATTCTCCGTCAGATATGCTCCGTCACCCTTGCGTGAGTCGGGGATTATAAAAACGCCGAAATACTTGTTCCTCAAAGAAACGTAATCGGTATTTCCGTTAAGGTCGTTATTTACTTCCTTGTCAAAATCCTTCGGTGTCATCTGTTCGAGTTCACCGCCCATGAATGCGAATGCTTCTGAGAATTGCGCCTCTTCGTCGCTTCTGTATTCGGTAAGATTTAAAGAACTGCCCCAAACAACCTGATATTTCCCGTCGGCAATGAACTGGCCCGGATTCACGAATTCATATGCAACCGAGAATTCGTATGAATCGGGTTTGAACTTATATGATTTAATTATTTTTTTTGACGAGTCTCCGTTTACAAGAAGTTCATACTTCAGAGTAAAAGAAGTGTCCTTTTCTATGTCAACTGCCTGATGCTCCCTGTAAACGGAATTGAAAACAAGGTCGCGTGTATTAATCGATTTGCCGTCTTTCGAAGTGAAAAGCAGATTCAATTCCCTGTCCCTTTTCCAGTCGACTAACTGCACCGGATGTCCGTCCCAGGTCTTGAATCCTTTCATGTAAACTTCCTTAAGCGAGCCGCCAAAATCGGAGAAAACAAATCTGTACTTGGCATTGTCAACATACATCACCTTTTCCTTTGCCGCCGAAGAGTCATTCGCGCTGCCCGCGGCATTCAGTGAGAAATAAATACCGTACCGGTCATTCATAGCGTTTTGTTTGGCGGAATCGTTTTCAGTCTTTTGAACCTCGACCTGCTTTGTCTCCTGAACTTTCTGCTTCGTCGTGTCCTGAACGTTTTCCTGCGTCTGCTGTTTCTTCTGCTCTACGGGTTTCTGCATCTTTGACGTCCATACCATCCAAACTACGAGTATCACGCCTATAACAACGAAACCAATTACCGATTTTTTATCCATCTATTTATTATATGTTTTTTTCTTTGATTTGAATATTTCAAGCGGAACGGGATCCGGTCCGCCTTCGAAAAACGGGTTGCACCTGAGAATTCTTTTAACCCCGAGATACGTGCCTCCGAAGAATCCGTGAATCTTTAATGCGTCGATGAAATATTGAGAGCAAGTGGGATAAAACCTGCAAGACGGGGGGAGCAGGGGAGATATAAGCGCCCTGTACAGGTAAATTATTCCGATTAACAAATACTTCATCGAAGTTTATGTGATTTTATCAAATATATTTTTAATGTCGCCGCTGAAAAGCCTGAAACCGTTCCTGAGCATTTCCTCAAAACCTCTTTTTTCGTTTACGGTAAGTATCATATCCATTGGCCCAATTCCCGCTTTGCCGTACAGTATATGCTTGTTAAGCCTGTATGCCTCCTTCAGCAGCCTTTTTATTCGATTACGCCGGACAGCGCCTTTAAGTTTCTTTTTAGAAACAGTAAAGCCCACTCGAATCATTAATTGTGGGCTTAATCTAAAATCAGTTTTTTGATAGTATAATTTTAAATATTTTGACTCAGCAATTCTCGAATTTCTGAACACCCTTTTGTATGCCTCGAATCCCCTTAGTATTTCATCCTTGCCTAAACCGAACCCGTGTTGTGTCTGCTGAGACATTTTCAAAGGCACTGTTACTTTCTGACAAATTCGTCGCTGACCGTGAGTTTCTTTCTGCCTTTTGCTCTTCTGCTCGCGAGTACTTTTCTGCCGTTCTTTGTCGACATTCTTTCGCGAAAGCCGTGTTTATTCTTTCTTTTCGTATTGCTTGGTTGATACGTTCTTTTCATTATATTTATGTATTAACTTTAAAAATTCAAAAACTATAAAATAACCTTATTTTTAAACTATTTCAAGTTATTATAAATTCAATAACATCAAATAGTATTGAAAAACCTGACTTATTACTTTTGTTTCAGGTTGTTTATCTCTATAAGTTCATCGTCAGTCTTGTTTTTCCATAAAACAAGCATTACAATCCCGAACAAAATCATTATGATTGATATCAACTGCGCCTGAGTGAATATCGAAATTACTTTAGGATTGAGCCTTATAAATTCGACTATGAGTCTTTCCGCTCCGCTGAATATCAGGTAAATAAAGAATAACTGTCCGTAAAATCTGGTTTTCTTTCGCATCCGCATCAGAATAAAGAAGATTATTACCGATACCGCCATTTCATAAATCGGAGTAGGATGAACCAGAACCCCGGCGTGAGTCGGCACGATACCCTTGACGTAACTGTAGCCGAGGAATTCCCACATCGTTCCGTTTACCGGAAGTCCGTAGCAGCCGTCACCCGATAGATGGCATCCGATTCTTGCGATACCATATCCGAGCATCACGGCAGGCGACATAGAATCGAATATCAAAAGCAGTTTCAGATTTTTCTGCCTGCAGTAAATGTATATGAATACTATCGCGAGTATAAGCCCTCCGTAAAAAGTCAGACCCGCGGGTGAAAACAGAACGTCCGACCTGAAATACGAAGCGAGCGAGCCTCCTTTTCCGAAATTCCACTCCTCAATTACGTAGAATAATTTCGCGCCGAGCAGTCCGCCGATAATCGCGAGAAACGTAATCGTTATGCCGGCATTTTCGTCCTTTCTTTGCCTCTTGAGTTCCTTCGAGAACAGAGTGCTTCCTATCAGAAACGCTATGCCGAGCATCAGACCGTAACTGTGTATTGCTATAGGACCTATTTCAAATAATTTCGGATACATTAAACCTCAACCTTTATAAATTTTTTAGATGGTTCTTTCGTTATCTTTAAACTCTTTTCCGTTATTTTAAGTTTAAACAAATTCTTGCCGACGTCAGGTTTTGAAAGCCTTAATTCGTATTCGGTTTTTGAATAACCATAAAGTCTATACTGATATCTCGCGTTTCCCGATTTCGCGATTGATAGAACAGGCGCGGAGAGTCCTTCGACGAGGAAGCCGATTAGTTTATTCGGCAGGTCAATCTGAGGAGTTACATTAATCGTGTAAATAAAACTCTTGAAGATTTTTGTAGTTAAGAAATCGAACAGAATGTAATCAGACTCCTTTATTTTGTCATAGCCTTTTGAGATGTGAAGTTCGAATTCGTACTTCATTTTCTCCGGCCGTACCTGTCTTGTTCTCATATCAGATAAAATTATAATTTTTAATTTCGCCGATACCCGTTTCCTGCTCCGAACCGTCGCTCATTCTTTTTATCTTCACCTTACCCGTTTTGATTTCGTCGTCTCCTATAACAGTTACGTATTTTGCATTAAGTCTGTTCGCGTCCTTCATCTGGGCTTTTATGCTTCTGCCGAGCAGGTCGGTTTCGCAAGTTATACCATTGACCCTGAGTTTGTTCGCTAAAATAAGCGATTTCTTCTTAGCCTCGTCTCCCGCAGAGACGATGTAAATCGCGGGACTTTCATTTTCGGGAAAATCGTATTTGTTCGCCTGAAGCACAAGCGTCAGTCTTTCGAGTCCGCAGGCGAATCCTATCGCGGGAGTGGGTTTTCCCCCGAGTTGTTGCACGAGCATGTCGTATCTGCCGCCGCCGAGCACCGCGTTCTGCGCGCCGAGGTCATCCGACGCGATTTCAAAAGTTGTTGAAGTGTAATAGTCTAGCCCTCTGACGAGCGTATGGTCGATTTCGTAACCGATTCCGAGTGACTCAAGTCCCGAAAGAACATTCCTGAAATGCTCCTTATTTTCGGGTCCGAGATATTCTAAAATAACGGGAGCATTCTTAACTATCTCTATATCACGGGGGTCCTTCGAATCAAGTATGCGCAGCGGATTCGTGAACAGCCTCCTGTGGCTCTCGGAAGACAAATGCGGCGTGAAATCGCTTAAGTATTTCTTCAGGTCTTCGAGATACGCTTTTCTTTCCGCGAGATTTCCTATGTTGTTAATTTTTATCTTCAGGTTCTTTAAACCGAATTCCGAAAGGAAAGTTGTCCCGAGCGATATTAAATCAACATCCGCCGTATAATCTCCGCTGCCGATTACTTCCGCGCCGAACTGTGAGAATTCCCTGTATCTTCCTGCCTGCGGTCTTTCGTGACGGAACATGTTCGATATGTAATACAACTTCTGCACTGCCGAGACGTTGTACAGGCTGTTTTCTATATACGCTCTTATTACAGGCGCCGTCATTTCGGGCTTCAGAGTGAACTCGCCGTCGTCGAATGAATACATTTCCTTCGATACAATGTCCGTCTCCTCGCCGATTCCTCTCTTGAAGAGTTCTGTTTTTTCGAAAGCGGGTGTTCGGATTTCCCTGTAATTGAAAACGGATGCTACACGCCTCAGTTTGTCTTCTACGTGAAGACGCCTGAATGCGTCGTCCGGCAGGAAATCAAGTGTCCCTTTTGGTTTCGTTATCATAATCAAATATATCTATTAAGTTACTCAATTATCAAAAAATTAAAAAGGGGATTCAATTTAATAGAGCGCATAAGCGGCGAATCAAATGTATTAATGCAACTCTATGCTCGATTTATTGATTCCAAAAATCTCAGAGTATCGGCAGACAGATTGATTTGTGTTGAAATTGAGTATTAACTTTTCGGAATGTTTCATCTTAATCGGCGTCAGGTACATACCTGATGAACCGCTGTTGGCGGCTTGAATAGAAACATAATGAAAAATCTGCAGTCAGGACTTCGATATGCGGGGCTTGTATATGTCTGCCTTCATTGAAAATCCGTTAAATGGTTGATTTTTCCACTTTCGGGAATAGTTTGTCCATTCTTTGCTGAATTTCGATTGTTTTTGATATTGACGCCGCCATTCTGCAGTAATGACCCGGGTCATCCATTTGCCTGCCTTTTCTGTCTTTCAGGTATTTTTCCATAACCTGATATCCTCCAATGTGATAGTTCCATACTTCCGGCGCTATATTCTCGAAATATCTGTACTCGTTTATGTGTACTGTTTTTTCTTCTTCTGAATACACGGGCTTGCCGATAGTGTCGTCTTTGCCTCTGCCTGTGTATTTCACTTTGGAGTCGAATTTATGCTTCATCAGATGGAGTTCAATCAGTTCTTCTCCGATTTCGCTTATCTGAAGAAATAACTGGTAGTTTTTTGTGAAAGGTATTCTCGGAAAATCGATTTTAAGGAACTCCGCGAATTTTTCGCGGTAAACGTTGCTGTACAATATTCCGTAAACATACGCGAGTATTTGTTCGGGCGCGGGCAGAGTTTTGTATGATTTCGTAAGTCTCTGAATCAGTTCATCCGAAATATTGGCTTTGCGTTTTTCGTCTTTGTATTCTTCTTTAGCCTCGAAGAGCATCAGGTTCAGCGATTTCTTCTTCGTTTTTTCTGTGGGATAGAGGTAAAGAGGGAAGAGGTAATTTACTTCTTTTAATGAAACGGAATGATGGGTGACTAAACCTGATGTAATGAAAGCATGCTCAAAGACTCTATTTATTTCTACTCTTTTCGATATGCATAAGCCTAAATTTTCATTTAGCATATGTTGCATAACGTCAAATCTATCTCTATGCACAAAAATTGGATTATAATAAATGAAGCGATTGTCAAATGGTCTATATAGAACTTCAGTAAAGTGCTTATTCCAATTTGAATCGTTACTTAATTTTTTTCTCGCTTCTGATAATTTCCATTCAGAATTATCTTTTACATTATATGAATCTCTAAAAAAGTCATCCGAAAAATTATTATTTCTTAACTGGTTAATTCTTATTTCCAAAGTTTCATTGGAAAAACTCAATAATAAATCATCACGTGAAGTAATGATACCGGCAACGTTGATATTGAAAATATCATCAATTTTTATCCATTCATTATAGTATTCAATTTCCTCCGTATTCCTCTCTATAAAGAAATACCACGGTGACTTCGGTTTCAGAACTTCGTAATCCCGTTTTTTAAAATCACGTTTTTCGAGCCAGCCGTATTTTTCTTCACGCAGTCCGAATAAATCGCGGTGATAAACTTTACATCCCTTCGCGTTCCTTTTCTTCGACATAAGGACTATCGAAACCCCCTGCATAATGTCAAAAACATTTTCATCCTTGCTTCCGTCGGGGCAGGTTTCCTTTTTCAGACTGTTGCCGTGCAAATCTATAATATAAATTTCATTGAACGTATTCATAAGGCTCTGTCGCATTCCCCTGAATGTCGGATTATCTAGATAGCCGTGATTTGTTATCATTCCTACGATTCCCTGGCCAGCCTTATGAATCTTCCACTGCGCGAATCTGAGGAATTTTACATAATCATCCTGAAGCCAGAGTTTTCTTTCGCCGAGAGATTCGCCGTCAACCTCATAATAAGTCGATGCACCGTCAAGATTTTCTTTCAATAGTTTCTCAGTCCATTCATTAATATTTGCCGATATTCCGCTGTACGGCGGATTGCCCATAATAACAAGAATCGGTTCACTCTTTTTCACTTTTGCGGCGAGATGGCTTTCATGGCTTAAAGATTCGAGACCGGGAATTTCAGTCTGCTGAAGGTCAGCCATATCGAGAGTGTTTGTAAGATACAGATTAAACCTGTCATCGTCCTGCATCACATATCCGAGTTCTTCGAGCAGAAAACTTATTTTGATGTGTCCGATAGCGTAAGGCGCCATCATCAATTCGAACGCGTAGAAATTTTTAAGAATCCGGTTCTTAATAAATTTGTATTTGCCTCCGTCACCGTATTTATCCGTAAACTCCTTAACGGCGAGTTTTATAGCCTCGGCAGGGAAGGTGAGCGTTCCGCCCGCGGGGTCAAGCAGAGTGACTTCCTTGTTTGCGAGCCCGTCGTGCAAATCGAAATTATTTTTCAGGAGTTCATGAACCGCCCGGACAATATATTTAACGACCGGTTCGGGAGTATAATAGACACCGCGCTTCTCGCGCGTAGCGGGGTCGTAAACATTCAGGAAAGTTTCATAGAAATGAACAACAGGGTCTTCGCCCTTTCCTTTTCTGTAGAACTCATCGAGTATATTGTTCACGTCCGCTGTCTGAAGCACTTCAGAAATATCATCGACGATAACCTCCATTTGCGGAGAAAGTTTTCCGAGAGAAATAAAACTAAACACGTCTTTGAGGATTCCTATTGTCTTCGGTATGTAATCGTACGCGAGTTTTCTGTTGAAATCTTTATTAGCGCGCGTCCTTGCGGCGAAAAGACCGTAAGTAATCGTCTGCGAATAAATATCGGCGAATTCTTCGGGAGTTAGATTTGAAACAAGATATTTTTTGAATGTTTCATAAAATCCTATTATCATACCCTTGCCCGATTCTTCCTCTTCGAGTTCCTTTGCGACTATTTCATCCCTCAGAAATCCCGTTCTCTTTGCTAATTCGTTTGCGAGGTTTTCGGCTGAGTATATCTTGGGCGAAATAAAAGAAAAAAACTTATCAAGAAATGTTTTAAATCTATCCTGATTTTCAGGAGGCGGAGTTTTCCCGAGTTTCTTTGATATAAAATATCTTCCAATCTGAATTTTATCGATTCGTCTTCCGTTTCTGTAAAGTCTGAATTCATAGAAATCTGTAAGAATAAGATTTGGAAAAGTTGAAAGGTACCGGTCTAATTGTTCTGATGATTCAATGTTATCAAGATTCTCACCTGGCTTCTTTGCTTCGATATAGCCTGTTATATGCTGCCTTCCGTCCCATATTCTGAAATCAGGATTGCCCGCCTCCGTCTTCTTTGGCAGAATTGTTATTTGTATGTCTTTTTTTCCGGCATCGTTCGAATAAATCTGAAGAAGATTTGATAAATGCTGATAGTAACTTTCTTCTCTTGCGTCACCGAGGGAATCCGTCCTTGAGATATTGCGCAGATAGTTTCTTAGCATTGAATTTTGTTTTATAGTAAAAATACTAATAGTTAATCAATATTTACATACAAATTATTAATGATTGTGTTCACATCTTAAATTTCATGCTCAGTTGAGTGAATTTTTGCCGTTGTAAACCAATCCAGGGATTTTCGCCGTCAACATAATCGATACCTGCTAACAAATGTAACTTATCAGAAATGTTTTTGAGCAAGTTAATATTTAATCCTATCCGGAAATATTTGAAATATTTTTGCGCATTAACGTTATTATTAAGTAGATTGATTCTGTACTGATAATTAGCGTCAATATTTATCAGTTCATCGAAAAAATATATGTACCCCGATA
>CALGII010000307.1 GCA_937915485.1 uncultured Ignavibacteriota bacterium
CTGACGCGACTTTCGCTGAAAAAACATCCTGCTGCTTCAAAGGCAGGACGCTAAGTATTCCCGTGTGTTTGCGGTCAAAAAAGAGTTGCGCGTAATCCGATACAATTATGAACGCGACGAAGAACAGATTGACTGTCAATGAAGCAAAGACAAAAGACTGTTTGTCGAGCCTTAAGAAGTTATTATTTGCTATAAGGGTATTCGCGAAAAGATACGTGACAATCAGGCCGGCGAGTCTTCCCAAACCCGCCTTATCCCTGCTGCGGAAATCGATTTTAAGAAATAACCTTGTAAGCAATATGCTGTTATTGTCCGACATTCTTCTTGTATTCTTCTACTGCTTTAAGATGTTCTTTGTATGTAGTGGTGAAAGTATGCCCGCCTTTTCCCGTCGCGACGAAGAACAAGTAATTGTGCGAAGCGGGATTCATCGCCGATTCTATCGCCTTCAGTCCGGGATTGTTAATAGGACCCGGGGGAAGACCGTAGTTCAAATAAGTATTATACGGAGATTTCGTTTTCAGGTCGCTTTTCAGCAGGTGCTGTTTGGGGCCGTCAGGAAGTATGTACTGAACCGTCGGGTCCGCTTCGAGCCTCATTCTTTTATTAATCCTGTTAACGTACACACCCGCAATTACGGGCATTTCAGAATCTATCTGTGTTTCACCCTGTACGATTGAAGCGAGCGTGACGGCTTTCAGCATTTTTTCAGGATTGTCCTTAAAATCCTGATTCGCGTCGAAGACTTTTTCCACAAACTGGTTAAAGAGCACCTGAACAAGTTCTTTCTCTGAAATATCGACAGGGATTTTATAAGTTTCGGGCAGCAGAAATCCTTCAAGATTTTTCACTTTTTCTTCAAGACCGATGCAGTTTATGAGGGAGTCGTTTCCGCATTCCTTCAAGAATTCTTCGGGATTCAAATTAAGTTTTGCATCAACCCATTTCGCGATTTGCTTAAGCGTCATACCTTCGAGCACCGTGAATTTCACGGTGAAATTTAGCGTCGGGTCAGTTAGTATATTCAGCAGTTCAAGGTTATTCAGACCCGGTTCGAGAATAAATGTTCTTGAAATAATTTTTGTATCCTTGTTCTGAAGTTTAGCGGCCAACTTGAAATAAAACGCGCTGCCGATAATCCCTTCTTTCTCAAGTTCGTCGGCAATCTGAGTAAACCTGCTGCCCGGTGATACTCTGAATTTAATTTCTTTTTCGAGGCTGTTGCCCGAGAAATAAATCTTATACGACAATGACAGAAGGATTACCGAAGAAACGAGCAAGGCACCGAACAGCGCCCTCAGCAGATTCTCGATATTAAAATTCTTTACCTTTAAATCAAATAGTGGTACTTCAGACAGACGCTTCAGCGTCTTCTTTAGTAAATCAACCATTATATAAAATTTCGCGTGTTTGATACGGGAATATTTTGCTGTAAATACAGTAAAATATACAATTTGGGCAGTATTTTCAATTTTGAAAGTACAGAGGAGAAAAGGAAATTAAAAAGCGCTGAAGTTTTTTAATAGAACTTTAAAGTCTGATTATTGTTTTAAGTTAGTAAACACTAACTTAAAAGATGGCAAGACTGAAAACGGAAGACAGGCGGAAAAACATTATCGACGAGGCGGTAAAAATCATACACAAGCAGGGATTTGAAGCGCTGACGATAAGGGAACTGGCATACAGGGTGAACGTAACCGAGCCGGCAATTTACAGGCATTTCGAGAACAAGGAAGATATTATTCTATCGATAATGGACAGGATGAACGAGTTCGACGAGGAATTGAACAGGCACATAGAGAGCGTGAAAGGGAAGGAAAGAAAGATAGCGGAACTTATTAATTTTCATTTTCTTTTTTTCGAGAAAAATCCCGAGATAACTTCCATAATTTTTTCGGAGGATATATTCAGAAACGGTAAGTCGCTGCCCGATAAACTCCTGAGCATACTCACGCACAGAAGGGGAATAATCTGCAAGGTGCTGGAAGACGCGAAGAGGAGCAGAGAATATCAGGGCTTAAGTTCCTGCAATCTGGCGACGATAATACTTGGATTCATACGTCTCGTGGTTTTAAGGTGGCGGTTATCGGGATTCGCTTATTCTCTGGTCGAGTCAGGCAATTCTGAATCAAAGACGCTGTTAAAACTTATTTATAACTACGGTAAGCAACTAAAAATATAAAACAAATTTATGGAGACAAAAAAACTCTGGATTATTTTCGCGGCAGTAGTGCTGCTGAGTTTCGCCGTACTCGGGTATTACGGGTACGATATATACATGAAAGCGCCGCCTATTCCCGAAAAAGTATTGTCTAAGAGCGGCTCGGTTCTTTTCACTGGACAGGATATAAAGGACGGGCAGAACATCTGGCAGTCAACGGGAGGGCAGGAACTCGGGACTGTCTGGGGACACGGTTCTTATCTCGCGCCCGACTGGTCCGCGGACTGGCTTCACAGGGAAGCGATGTTTATACTGAACAAATGGTCCGCGTCAGAGTTCAGCAAAAAATATGACGAACTTGACGATGAAACAAAAGCGGTTTATAAAGTGAGATTGCAGAAGGAATTAAGGAAGAACACGTACGATGAAAAGACGGGCGCGCTGACTATATCACAGGTACGGGAGGAGGCAATAAAAGACAACTCTTCTTATTATACGGGATTGTTCATGAGCGACCCGGCTCTTAAAAAACTTCGCGAAGCGTATTCGATACCCGAGAACACAATTAAGGAAACGGACAGGATGAACAAGATGAACGCATTCTTTTTCTGGATATCCTGGTCGTGCGTTACGGAGAGACCCGGGGCGAGCATTTCGTACACTAACAATTGGCCTCCGGACGAGACTGTCGGTAACACTCCCGCGCCGTCACTGATAATCTGGACGGGTTTCAGCGTCATAATGCTTATCGCGGGAATCGGGGTTCTGGGATATTATTACGCGAAGAACAGCAGCGACGAGCCTCTTGCATTATCGCTTCCGCAGAACGATCCTTTATCAGGGGTAATGCCGACTCCTTCGATGATAGCGACGAACAAGTATTTCTGGGTTGTATGCGGTTTAATAGTGCTTCAGGTAATAATGGGAGTAGTAACCGCGCATTTCGGAGTTGAGGGAAACAGTTTTTACGGATTATCCCTTGACAACATAATGCCGTATTCGATATCAAGAACGTGGCACGTGCAACTTGCTATTTTCTGGATAGCGACATCGTGGCTCGCGACGGGATTGTACATAGCGCCCGCGGTATCGGGGTACGAGCCAAAGTTTCAGAGATTCGGTGTGAATTTCCTATTTGCGGCTCTGCTTATTATAGTAGTAGGTTCTTTAATCGGTCAGTGGCTCGGAGTAATGCAGAAACTCGGACTTGTACAGAATTTTTGGTTCGGCCATCAGGGATATGAGTATGTGGATCTCGGAAGGTTCTGGCAGTTATTTCTTTTTATAGGTTTGGTCATATGGCTTGTTTTGCTGTTGAGGGCGCTTATGCCGATACTAAAAAAGCCGGGAGAGCACAAAACACTACTGACGATGTTCGTAATCGCATCGGTCGCGATAGCCGCATTTTACGGAGCCGGTCTGATGTGGGGGAGACAGACGCATTTATCAATCGCGGAATACTGGCGCTGGTGGGTAGTTCATCTCTGGGTAGAAGGTTTCTTTGAAGTATTCGCCACCGTAGTATCGGCGTTTCTTTTTTCGAGGATGGGATTGCTGCGTGTAAAGACCGCGTCATACTCGGTATTATTTTCGACAATAATATTTCTGACGGGGGGTATTCTCGGAACATTTCATCATCTGTATTTCGCAGGCACATCACCCGCGATAATCGCGCTGGGAGCGACTTTCAGCGCGCTTGAGGTCGTTCCGCTCGTATTCATGGGATTCGAGGTATATCATAATCTTAAGATAAGCCGTTCGACGGAGTGGATAAAAGCGTACAAATGGCCAATATACTGTTTCATATCTGTAGCATTCTGGAATCTCGTGGGCGCGGGGATATTCGGATTTCTTATAAATCCGCCGATAGCGTTATACTACATGCAGGGTTTGAACACGACTCCCGTGCACGGACACACCGCCTTATTCGGTGTTTACGGAATGCTTGGAATCGGACTGATGCTTTTTGTCCTAAAAAGTTTAATGGCGAAGTACGTATGGAAGGACGGCGTAATAAAATTCGCGTTCTGGTCGATTAACATAGGTTTATTGCTCATGGTATTAATCAGCATACTGCCTGTCGGGCTTTTTCAGACATTCGCGAGCGTGAAATACGGGATGTGGTTCGCGCGCTCGGCGGAATTCATGCAGGACCCGATGCTGAACACATTCAGGTGGCTCAGGGTTATCGGCGATACGATATTCGCTGTCGGCACGCTTGCGCTGGGATGGTTTGTAATCGGATTAAAGACGGGCTGGTCGCTGGACAAAACAAAAATGGATTTACAAAAATAATTATTAATAAATTAAAAGAGAAAATATGGAATACACGAAAAACAACACACTGTCCGAAATCGTAAGACAGGATTTCAGGGCATCAAGAGTATTTGAAAAGCACGGGCTTGATTTCTGCTGCAACGGAAAAAGGGCGCTCGAAGCCGCTTGCGCGGAAAAGGGGCTTGATTCCGAAACTATTCTAACGGAGTTAAAAGAAGAAATGAAAAGTGATAACGCGACCGATGAAAACTATGAAGTAATGGAACTTGACGAACTCGTCAATCACATTGTAACGAGGCACCACGGTTATATAAAAGGAATTCTCCCCTTGTTGAACAAGTTTTCGGATAAAGTGCTTAACGCGCACGGGAAAAATCATCCTGAACTTGCCAGGGTATCGGAATTATATCATCAGGTCGAGGCGGAACTTACGTCTCACATGTTCAAGGAAGAGAATGTGCTGTTCCCGTTCATAGTAAGGATGTCCGAGATAAAGAAGAACGGCGGAAAACTCACGTCGATACCTTTTGGCAGCGTAAGGAATCCGATAAGCCAGATGGAAGCCGAGCACGACAGCGCAGGCAGCGCGTTCCACGAGATGAGGGAAATTACAGACAACTTCAGAGTACCTGCCGACGCGTGCAATACATTTAAATCGTATTACGAGGAACTGAACAATTTCGAGATGGACCTGCACAAGCACATCCATCTTGAGAATAACATACTGCACCCGAAAGCGATAGAAACGGAAGAAGTTCTGCTGACATCAAACTAAAAACCGTCTTGGAAAGCAAGGATTCACACGTCACGGAGCGGGAGTTCCGTGACGTTTTTTTATTGTCCTTAATAATGGTCAGTCGAGACGAAGGAATAGATAATTGATTTGCAGGAATCTCCGCTGGGAAACAGCAATCCTATTTTATAAATTGAAGTTATACGAATGATGAGTTAAGTTGACGAATGCCGCATGAAAAAAACATAAACCTGAAGGCAGTCGTGTTTCTCGCTCTCGGAATAATCTGCATCGGATTTTCTGCGATATTCGTTAAGGCAGCCGGTGTTCCGGGAATGGTGTCGGCGTTTTACCGTTCATTAATAGCGGGAGCGGTCGTCGTGCCGTTGTGGCTTATAAAAAGGAAACCGATGCCGGGGAAGCAGGAATTGAAATGGATAATCACGGGCGGCGTGTTTTTCGCGATTGACTTAATATTCTGGAACGCAAGTTTGCTTCTTACATCCGCGGCGACAGCTACTCTGTTAGCAAACAACGCTCCCATCTGGGTCGGGCTTGGCGCCATGCTGCTTTTCAGGGAGAAACTAACAAATAAATACTGGGCAGGGCTTGTGATAGCGTTGTTCGGGATGTCGGTGCTGCTCGGATTCGATTCAATTAGGGACCTGAACTTCAATACGGGAGACTTGCTCGCTCTCACCGCGAGTTTGTTCTATGCCGTATATCTTCTCACTACGCAGAAAGCGAGAGCGGGAACTGATACAATCTCATTCATGTCCGTTTCCACCATATCTACCGTGTTCGTGCTTCTGGCAATAAACCTGATTTCCGGTTCCACTCTGACAGGATTCTCGATGAAAACCTGGGCGGCTCTTTTCGGACTCGGTCTGATATCGCATCTCGGGGGATGGCTTCTTATAAATTACGCATTGGGGCACATGAAGGCGTCGAGCGTATCGGTTTCTTTGTTATCACAAGCGGTGGTAACCGCGCTTCTGGCGATTCCGTTTCTGGGAGAGATACCCGCGACGCATCAAATTACCGGAGGGATATTAATACTTATAGGGATTTATTTTGTGAACAGAGGAGAAGGGAACTAGTTCAAAATTTAAAATTCAAAATGTAAAATTGCAATTTAAAATTCAAAATTGAAAAGAGTAATTTTGTTCTTAAGAGTCGAGTCGTAAATATTGCGGGTATTTTAATAATGTCGATTCAAATGAAAATTGCAAATTAGAATTCGAAATTACAGAGAGCAATTTTATATTTACGAGTAAAGGATGCAAATTTTATAAGCGGATTTATACAAAAAAAGGAACATTCGCGCGCGGAAAAAGTAAAATGATAAGGGGGTACAGGTATGACAGGAAATGATTTCATTAAATTATAAAATATTGTATATTTAAAGGAAGAGTTTTGCGTTGATTTAATAAAGCGGGGAAGACGTATAAATAATAAGGCGTTGATTTTTAATAGTATTACAAATTAAATTCTGAAAAATGAAAAAAGTAATTCCGGCAATATTCATAACGGCGGCATTATGTCTGATATCGGGCAGTGCGATTGGGCAGAGCGCAGTGTATTTTTGTTCTGAAACAGGAGCGTACGGGTACGCCTACGGGACAACCCTAAAGGACGCTCAGGCCACGGCTTATAACAACTGCATTTCATTCGGAGGGACAAAACCCGTTTTAATAGTTTCCACGGAAAAGAAAGGATGCGGTTCGATAGCGATAGGAAATGACGCGAACGGCAACCGGGTTATTGGAGCCGCATTAGGATATCCGAGTCAGAACGATGCGAACAGCGAAGCGATAAAGCAATGTCAGAGCAAGGGAGGAACGGGAATTTACGTTTCGGAGACCTGGCAAGACAAGTGAGACGCGAAAACGGACGATTTGTCAATAAAATGGGTTGTTTTTACAGGATTTGAAAAATTGTATTTTTCGCTTGATTGTATTGAAATTTTATAATAAATTGTTATGACATCTGGGATAACAATAAAAGCTCTCCAGTTTTGTTACTTCAAATAAGATAAAATAATTTATAATTATTTTTATAGAATAATCCGAAAATAGATAAAAAGCCGTATTTTTAACGAAATACCCCGAAAAATAATCCAAAAGAAAGGTAGCCTAATAAAAAAATGGGTATGAATTCAAAAGATGATCTAATTGCTCAAAATTTTGAAAATTTAAAGACGAAAAAAGTATCTGAGCTTGTTCAAATCGCTAAGGAACTGAAATTAACGGGATACAGCGATCTGAAAAAGCAGGAACTAATTTTTAAGATTATTGAGGCGCAGACTCAAAAAGACGGTTTTGCGTTTTCGTCGGGAGTATTGGAAGTGCTGCCTGACGGATACGGATTTCTGAGGTCGGCGGATTACAATTATTTACCGTCGCCGGATGATATATACGTATCGCCGTCGCAAATCAAGAAATTTTCTTTAAAGACCGGTGACACTGTCAGCGGACAGGTCAGGCCGCCGAAAGAAGGCGAAAGATTTTTCGCGCTTCTCAAGGTAGAAGAAGTAAACTTCGGGGACCCGGAGAAAATCAGGGACCGCATTCTGTTCGACAATTTGACTCCAACTTATCCGATCGAAAAATTCACACTCGAGACAGTGCCATCAGAATACTCAATGAGGATAATGGACATGTTCACGCCCATCGGCAAAGGCCAGAGGGCATTAATCGTATCTCCTCCGAAGAGCGGCAAAACCATACTTCTTCAGACAATAGCGAACAGCCTGACGAGAAATCATCCAGAAGTGCATTTAATCGTACTGTTAATCGACGAGAGACCTGAAGAGGTCACAGATATGCAGAGGAGCGTAAAGGCTGAGGTAATAAGTTCAACCTTTGACGAACCGCCTGAAAGGCACGTTCAGGTATCGGAAGTCGTATTGCAGAAAGCAAGAAGGCTTGTAGAGGCGGGCAAGGACGTTGTAATTTTGCTCGACAGCATAACGCGGCTTGCGCGGGCGCATAACACGGTTATACCTCACAGCGGAAAAATATTATCCGGAGGCGTTGACGCGAACGCATTGCACAAGCCGAAAAGATTTTTCGGCGCAGCCAGAAAAATCGACGAAGGCGGCAGTCTTACGATAATAGCCACGGCATTAATCGAGACGGGAAGCCGCATGGATGAAGTCATTTTCGAAGAGTTTAAAGGTACGGGAAACATGGAGAGCGTTCTGGACAGAAGGCTTTCCGACAGAAGAGTGTTTCCTGCGCTTGATCTCAACCGTTCCGGTACGAGAAAAGAAGAGTTACTCCTACCTCCTGAAGTTCTTAACAGGGTTTACTTACTCAGGAAAATCACGGCGGACCTTAATCCGGTCGAAGCCATGGAGTTCATTCTTGAAAAAATGCGCGGCACTAAATCGAACAAAGAGTTCCTTGCTTCAATGAATTCATAATTGTTTGAATGAAAATATTAGTGCTAAATGAAAAAAGAGATATTAATCAATTCTACTTCGTATGAAGTAAGGATTGCCATTACCGAAGAGAACAAGTTAGTCGAACTTTTTTCCGAGAGCCCTGACCTGAGCCGCAACGTCGGAGATTTGTACTGGGGCAAGGTGGCAAAAGTAATGCCCGGAATAAAGGCGGCGTTCATAAATGTTGGCTTCCCTCAGGACGCGTTTCTTCATTTTTCCGACATCGATACTTCAATAGACGATTACTCGTCCATACTCGGGGACGACGATGATGTTGACGATGAGGATGAGGATGAAGAAGAGACAACAAACACGCATCACGTATCGACCGGCCGCAGACCTCAGGTTAACATCGAACGCGGTCAGGACATAATAGTGCAGATAATAAAGGAGCCGGTCGGCAACAAGGGAGTCCGCGTCACATCAAAGGTTTCGCTGCCGGGAAGATATCTTGTTCTTCTGCCTTTCAACAAGAGAATAGGCGTATCGAAGAAGATTTACAATTACAAAGAGCGCAGGAGACTTAAGGGAATCGTCAAATCAATGCTGCCTCCGGGTACGGGTCTTATAATAAGGACTGTCGCGGCGGGGCAGGACGAGAATCTAATCAGGGACGACCTGAACAAACTCATCGCTACCTGGAACGACATACAGAATAAAGCCAAGACGTTAAAGCCTCCCGCTATACTCTACAAGGACGTTTCGACGACGAATTCGGTCGTCAGGGATTTATTCAGGGACGATGTCGTCCGCGTCCTTATTGATTCCAAGAAACTTTACAAGGAAATAAAATCGTATGTTGACGCGACATCGCCCGAATTTTCCGACAAGATAGAATACTATTCCAAGTCCGCTCCGATTTTCGACGTTTACAACATCGAGAAGCAAATCGAGGAATCGCTCAACAAGAAAGTCTGGCTTAAGAATTCCGGTTATATAGTAATCGAGACTACGGAAGCGATGACGGTTGTTGACGTTAACAGCGGCAAGTACGCGAAGTCTAGGGATCAGGAAATGAATTCGCTGAAAATAAATTTCGAGGCGGCGAAAGAACTTGCGAGGCAGTTAAGGTTAAGGGATATCGGGGGAATCATAGTCGTTGATTTCATTGACCTTTATGAGGATTCGAACAAGAGAAAACTATACGACGAAATCAGGAAGGAATTCAGGAAGGACAGGGCTAAGATAACGGTCCTGCCGATGACGGATTTCGGAATTGTGCAGATAACGAGGCAGCGCATACGGCAGAGCATAATACACAGGATAAAGAACGACTGTCCGATGTGCAAGGGAACGGGCAGGGTGCAGACGAAAATGACGTTCATGACGGAAATTGAGACCGCGCTTCAGAGGTACAGGGGAGCGGGCGGCAGCGGATTCATGAGGCTGCGGGTTAATCCTCTCATCAAGCACTATCTGACGAGCGGAATAATTAATAAGATTTTATTGTTATGCATTAAATACAGGACAATAATAAAACTGGAGGTTGACGAAAACCTTCCTCTTTCCGAATTCCGTTTTCTTACGATAAACGGAAAGGCGGACATAACGGACGAATACAGTATTTAGTATAAAGTATAAAACAAGAATAATTGCCAAAGTTAATAATTGACAACAAAGAGGTAGAATTCACGCAGGGACAGACCGTGATAGAGGCGGCGCGCGCTTCGGGAATCAAGATACCTCATTTTTGCTGGCACCCGGGCTTGAGCATATCGGGCAACTGCAGGATTTGTCTTGTTGAAATTGAGAAACTGCCGAAACTCGCGATAGCGTGCTCGACGCAGGCGGCAGAAGGAATGGTCGTGCACACGAAATCCGAGAAAGTAGTCGCGGCTCAAAACGCGGTAATGGAATTTCTTTTGATAAATCATCCGCTGGATTGTCCGATTTGCGACGAGGCAGGTGAATGCAAACTTCAGGATTACGCGTTCAAGTACGGCAAAGGAATTTCCCGATTCGACGAGGAGAAGAATCACAAAGACAAGCGCATACTTCTTGGTCCGAATGTCATGTTTGACAGGGAAAGGTGCATCAGTTGTTCGAGATGCATCAGATTTTGCGACGAAGTCGCGAAAGAGCCTCAATTAACCTTCGTACAGCGGGGTGAAAAGGTTACGATTACGACTTTTCCGGGAAAGCAACTGGACAATCCGTATTCGATGAACGTAATCGACATTTGTCCTGTCGGCGCGCTAACTTCAAAAGATTTCCGCTTTCGTTCGCGTGTATGGGATATGTCTTTCACTGAAAGCGTATGTACCGGATGTTCAAGAGGCTGCAACACTTTGATAGGTGTGAGGAAGAACGAAATTTTAAGACTTGAACCGAGATATAACGAGAAAGTGAATCAATGGTGGATGTGCGATGAAGGAAGGCTGGGAACCTATAAGCACGTGAATAACGAGAGCACGAGGATTAGTTCTCCGATGGTAAGGCCTGAAGAGGCTGAAGAGTCGAACGAATTGATGGTTACGACTGATTGGGAAGAAGCGGTGTCGAAATCCGTGTCCGTGTTGTCGGGAAAGAAGAGCCAGATACTCTTCATAGCATCACCTTACTCAACGCTGGAAGACAACTATGCGTTTAAAAAATTCGCAAAAGAGGTTTTCGGGAGCAGTGATATCGCATACATACCGAACATAGACGAAAATTTCGGCGATGAATTACTGCGTAAAAACGACAGAACACCGAACAGCACGGGTCTTGAGAGAATGGGGATTAATCCTCTGGGTGAGAAAGAAATTAAAGACATCGCATTCGGCAAGTTCAAGGCCGTTTATACAATAAATGACGATATAGCGAGAGCGGAAACGCTGAAGCCGCATCTGAAAGGCATTGACGTTTACATATATCATTTAAACACCGTTAATGAATTCGCGTTAGCCAACGCGGAAGTAATATTTCCGGAATCTACATACGCAGAAATTAACGGAACGTTCATGAATTTCGAGGGACGCATACAGAGGATAAAGCCGGCGGTAGCGACGCTTGAGCAGGAAAGATTATTGGGCGAGTTCGAGATGTCGAGGCTTGATAAATTCGGCGCGCCGAACGACAGATGGATGAAAGACGTGAGATTTAACGCGAGACCGACGTGGAAAATACTGAAACAGATAGCAAAAGCATTCGGGCACGATTTCAAGTTTGAGAATTCGGAAGAAGTATTCACGGAGTTGTGCGAGAATGAATTCGGGCTAAAGGATATGGATTATGATGAAATCGGTTCAAAAGGAATACAGATAAAGAAATAATTATTTATAAGATTCAGTTTTAAAGTCCCGTTTCGAGCAACGGGGCTTTTTTTATATCCAAATCGAATCCTCATCGCATCACCAGGACGACACTGCGGTACGGCGATACTTCTTTACAGCGTATATAAAGGGGGCTCTTTCGCCAGTATAACCACCATTGATTTCAACATCATTTCCGATATCTTAAGTCTAAATACTAACTTCTTCCATAATTGTTAACTGCTAATTGTTAACTGCTAATTGCTTGACTCTCTTTCCTTTTTTCTTTTCAGGAAATCAGAGATATAAAAGATGAAGGCTATGAGTGTAACGACAGCCATTATAAGTATAATGTTGTTCCCGCGAAGGAATCCGACAATA
>CALGII010000308.1 GCA_937915485.1 uncultured Ignavibacteriota bacterium
TTAGTAATTAAAATCTTCATCATTTTAGTTCTGCCGCTCTTCAATTACTAATTATTAATTACTAATTACTAATTGCTCTCAATGTCATTTCACAATTCTGGAGATCGCCTTAAACATCTCCGTTCCCGACACCTCGCACATCTCGAACAAAACCGACTCATACGTCGTAACAATCGCGCCCTCCTGTCTCATCCTCTCAATCGCGATTCTCTTGTCGTTCGGATTCCGCGACGACACGCAGTCCTCGACGAGCACCGGCTGATACCCGAGCCCGATCAAATCAATCACCGTCTGAAGCACGCACACGTGCGACTCAATGCCGCAAATCACGACGTTCTTCTTCCCGCTTTTCTTCAAAACCGAGCAGACGTCATCCGAGCCGCAGCAGGAAAACGACATCTTCTCGATATGCTTGTAATCGCCCAGCGCGTCCTGAACAGGCTTTATCGTGTTTCCCAGCCCTTTCGAGTACTGCTCCGTGACGATAATATCAAGCCCCAGCGCCTTAAGACCCTGAATCAGTCGCGCGGTATTCTTCGTCAGTGTATCGTTATCGTGAATGAAGGGGTAGAGCCGCTCCTGAATGTCAATAACAAGCCCGACTGTATTTTCTCTTTTGATTCTCATAAGTTTTGTTGTAATTCCGTAAATGCTTAACCGGAATCCATTTTAATAATGTGTCATCTTCGAATTGGCTTTAATTTACCTAATTTATAAATGAAAAACTTTGAAAAAAAGAGGTAGAAAAAAGATGCAGCCGCGAAATTGCACTAATGAATAGCACACAGAAAGAGCGGGGCACGGATTTGCGCTAATGATAGAACACAGTAAGAGCGGATGAGGTGGATTTACACAGATTTTTTATATATATAAAGAGCATCCGCTGGTTTACATGATGAACAATTTTTCTTGTCATTCCTGCATGATCTTAGCAGGAATCCATTTCGAGACGAATAAGAGCAACGGGATTTTTATTTAGAGTGGATGATAAGGAATGATAAAAATGTGAAAGTTACATATCAAAACATATCAAATATGATTACTTTTTTTTGTAAAAAAAGGAAACGGGATTGATTAAACAGGGGTTTGGGAAAAGTAATTAAAAAAAGTTATCAAAAGTTTTCGATTTCTTATCATTCCGCAAAAACAAAACGAAATCGCGCTACCCGGAATTTCGCTAATGCGGTACGAAAATTTCAAAGAACGTAAGGATAGTATCACAAACATATCATAAACGTGACACGACAGTGTCATTAAAGTATCACAAATGACACGAAAGTGTCATTGAATTTCAGACTCCGGATTGATTAAACAGAAACTTGCGTCTGAAAAATTTAAAATCGTATCAAAATAGTATCATAAAAGTATCATTGGAAGACAAAGAAAAAATGTTTATCCCGCGGAGAACACCGCGAATTATTTCCGGATACATCTGATAATACTTCAAGCGGCGCGGGAAGAAATCCGGCGATAAAAAAGAACTATACAAATATAATAAACTCAGGTCAAATTGATTCAATAAATGACCGCGAGGCTCGTAACATACTGAAAATCAATG
>CALGII010000309.1 GCA_937915485.1 uncultured Ignavibacteriota bacterium
AACCCGAAGAGCGCCAGTACTACGCCTTCTACTTCGCAAATGATTATGAGGTCGGTCAGCAATCCGACATCGTAACAGTCGTGGTGCCGTAGTTCAATGTCGTCCCGTGTTCATCACGGTGGCAATTAGGAGTATAAAGCGCTGATGCGTTCGTCGTTTACCCCGATTCACTCGGGGCATCCGCCGCGCCGAAGGGTCGCCGTGGCGATGCGGACAAAACCGAATAGGATAATTAGGAATAAAAAAAACAGGGAGAGGATTTTCCTCTCCCTGAAATAAAAACGGTAGAAAAAATTGTATTTTGTCGATTACATACTTTATACTTTATTTTCTTCGAGTTCTTTTTTCCCCAACTCTGTTAAATTAAAATATCCAATTTCTTCATGCATATTATCAAATTCATCTATATCAAAAGAATGGTCGATTTTTGAAACATCAAAACTCACTAAACCATAATCGAGAACTGCTTCATATTGTTCATCGCTAAAACCATTATTATACAAACTTTCGAAAAATCCATCACATACATAATCAACAATGTATTGACCATCTATAAATTCAAGTAACGAAACAAATTCTTTTTTGCTTTCGAAGATTTTCAACTTAATTAAACCCTCTAGTTTATTTTCTCCCAAGTAACTAATTCTTGATATATCTAACATTTCTAGTAATTCACTAGCAATTATTAGTATCCTGAATGATTCAATTCTATTAAGTTTAATGTCTTTATGAGCTAAATTATTTCTATAATGAGAGAATACCCCATTGAAAAATAGTTTCAACTTACTTTGTTCGCCATATTTACATAACAACTTTAACCTGTTATCCTTCTTTGCTTTTTCATCGTCTATAAAATATTTATTTATAAATTGTACAGCTGTTAAATTATTATTCTCATAAGGAATTTTTTCTTTTAATGCAACTTCAACTTGTAATAATGCCTCTCTTGCGGCTTGAG
Source organism: uncultured Ignavibacteriota bacterium (assembly GCA_937915485.1). GTDB lineage: Bacteria > Bacteroidota > Ignavibacteria > Tepidaquicellales > Tepidaquicellaceae > CAIKZJ01. The sequence goes on from CALGII010000309.1 coordinate 959, forward strand.
TATAGAAATTTTTATTAAAAAGATCGATTGTATCCTTTTTAAGTCTATCGTGTATAAATTCGCTTTTTTCTTCCATAATATGAATTATTTATCTGGGAAATTCCAATATAACCAAGCGATATAATCATCTATTAATACTTTTGATATATTTAATATCTCTTGCACTTGCTCCATGGAAATGTCCTCGCCATGTATTGCTTTAGTAGCAACATTTAGAACAATCAGTAATAGTTCATACTGTCTGTATGTGATTTTCGAATCACTTAATAATCGTTTTAAAATAATTGTGTTTGAGTCCCTATTACTAAAACTAACATTAAAACCCTTTGCGAGATTTTTTATCATTAATTCGAAATCAATTCTTAAACCAGCGATCGCTAATCTTGTATCATTTAGTGCGATATTCTCATAATATCTAATATCTAAACCGCTGGGAGATGGTGTTAAGCCTAAATCAAGCATCCTTTTGTTTGCTTCAGAATCGCTTATATTTCTCTTTTCAACAATAAGAGACTTAACTTTCTCATCTCTGTTGTTCTCAACTAAATCCGCTAATTTTCTTCCTTCCATAAGCTCAGTTTCAATCGAAATGCCACCAGGAAGTTCAACTTTAGTAATTCTTTCAAATAATCCTATAATCTGTCTTCTAAATAGAATTGATATAATAAAAATAGTTATAGGCCAAATTAGTACCTGAATATATTCGAGGATGTGTTTTGATAATTCCATACATTTATTAACTCACTTTTAAATAATTATATTTCTTGGTTAAAACCTATAATTTTTATTTGCAAAAGCTGCAGGCAATTCTTCTAATATTCTTAATGCTAATTTAAAATTATCTTTAGTATTCTTTTCGATTTTAATAGCCTCCATTTTTGTTTTAGCCTCATGACTAACATTATTACGATCATCGACAAAACCTCTGCATCTACCTAGTACAGCGTTACTAATAATTCTTTGTCTCATTAGGTCATCTATTAAATTGCCTAGTGAATAAGAACGATCTCCCTTAGAATATCCTCCAGTTGTTAAAAGGTTATTTATTATAGCCTGATCCCCTAATTTTCTGATTTTACTTTCTATTAGTTGATACATCCTTTGTAACCCCATTTGAGGATTCCCATTCATATATGTTGCATAACATTCACGTAGTGTCGGGCAAATCTGTTTTTTAAAAATTGAATAATCAATTTCATTTATTACTAATGGAATTGATACTGGATCTTTTTCAATTTCTGTAATGAAATTGTTATTATCATCAACAGAAATTATTCCAATTCCATAGTTTTTCGCACTCTTTAGATCTTTTTGATAAGAATCTTTTGGTTGATTTGCATTTTTGGGATAAGCGACATATATTTTGACTGGAAGCTCCTTTAAAGTGATTTGGCCAAACGCAATTTCAATAGTGGGTCTAAAGGGTCCTATATCAGAGATTTCTAATGCGATATAATGAGTTTTGGATTCCCACAATAAGTCTGGATTCCATGAGATTGCTGTTGGAAATGTATTAATCGTATCTTTTTCTTTCAAATCATATCTCTCTTCCAAGGCAATTTTTGCAGATTCAATTATTGTTGTTGGTTTTTTCTTAGCCACAATTAATCCTCCTCAATAAGTAATTTATCAATGATAGATTTAATTTTGACTAATGCATCTTTTATTTCGGAATCATCAATTTCCTCTTCCGTAAGATTTTCTAAATAATAAGCGAAATTATCTACATTCAACAGAAATTTTCTTTCGTTGTATTTATTAGCAACTGTGTTCTCGTAAATTTCTTGGATTCCAATATTAATATTAAATAATGCTGTCTCAATTGCCTTTTCAGCGATATTTCTATCGATACCTGTATTACCAGGTGCTGTTGCAATTTTAGATAATTTACGAAAATCTGTTATTGCTGGAATTACTGATGTTTTGTATTTCTCTATCAAAATATCTCGAGCATCATCTAACCTTGTTTCAAAGGAAGGATATCGTCTTTTAATTGTTTTAAGAGATCTTTCCATTTCCAAAAAGAAATCCTCCGAAAATGTTTGCTTTGATTTTGGTTTTTTTAATTCTTCTAAAATCAAATCCTTGAATCTTTCCGGTAAATCAATAATCATATTGCATCTCCTTATTGTACCACGGGTCAATCCTGTTTCTTGACTTAATTCGGATTCTGTTGGGTCAAAGCCATTCCTTTTCCTAAATAATTTTTTAATACGAGGTATTTTCATTGCGATAGTAAAAATATCCCACTGTTCTCTTAAAGCATGAATATTGAACATTAACAATAAATTATCTAGTTCTGAAGGTTTATCTTGCACAATGGCAGGAATTGTTTTATGATTAAGTTTCTTGCAAGTAAGAAATCTTCTCTGCCCATCAATTATAAAATACTTATCACCTTCTTGATAAACGGAAATAGGAACTTGAACCCCGATTTTATTTATAGATACTAATAAACTATCAAGTTCTTCTTGCCTAAATACAATTCTAGGATTTTCGGGGTTTGGTTCGATACATTCGATTGCAATGTGTTTTAGCTTTTTTTGTTCCATAATACTTTTATTGAAATTTATTTATTCAATCATTTACTATATTAAAAATTTCATTTAATAAACCTTTCCTTGCATAAAACGCTCTTGAAGTTGAGCCGTGTCCCGGTCCCTTTGTCCTTGCTTGAATCCATTTGCCGTCTTTGCCTGTTAAAGCCGAAAACCCTTTAGTATTAAGTTTGTTTCTTATGAATTCGTAATCCGTTTCGATTTCTTTTATCAAATTATCGTCTTCGAGAAAATCGAAAGAGGTTACTTCGAGTAATTCGGATTTTACGTTATGCTTACCATTCCAACTGACAGCACAAAACACCATTGCTTTAAGTTTTTCCCAGCAATGGCTTTTAAAAAATGACGTAACTTTGAGTACATCGGGATTAATCATCGTAATCGCCATCGTTTCTTTCGGTTTGTAGATTCCGTTTTTTACAATGTACGCGGTTGATTTCAATTCAAATCCGAGACCGTTCGGGGCTTGCTTATTATTTGTGGAGAGACCTGCTAACCGTTCTAATGTTAATCCTTTCCATCCTTTATTTTGTTTCCCGTCTTTAAATGTCGTAATTCCATATTTGTGAGCGAGCACCGATAAATCTTTTCCGATATATTTCCTTAAGTTCTCAATGGCTTTGATTTTTGTAATCATTTTAAAAGAGTTAGTTGAGAGTTACTGAATTTTATCACGTCATTATAACGGGATATGGATGTAGAATTATACTTGCTTTCAAATTCAATCCCTATGAATTTTCTTTCGCCAATCATAGCGGCGGCAACACCTGTCGTACCGCTTCCGCAGAAGGGATCGAGAATAATTGCATTTTTATCTGTTGAGGCAATGATTATTCTTTTTAATAAATCTACAGGCTTTTGAGTTGGATGTTTGCCGTATTTCTTTTCCTCCGATTTAGGCGGGTGAATTGCCCAGACGGAGCGCATTTGCAAACCCGGTTTTTTAATGAAATCAGAAGGAAAATTTCCTTCCTTCATAGATTTGTAATTAAAATAATGTTTCGCTTTCTTGTCCTTCCTTGCCCAGATTAAAGTCTCGTGACTTGCTGTGAAAAATCTGCAACTCAAATTCGGAGAGGCATTCGGCTTGAACCAGGAAATGTCATTTAATATGTGGTAGTCTTCTTTTTGTAATATGTAACCGCATTGATAAATACTGTGATACGTTCCGCTGATCCAAATTGTGCCTTCGGGTTTTAATATTCTTCTGCATTCGGAAATCCATGCTTCGTGAAATTTAAAGTCCTCTTCAAAGCCGTTACTCTTGTCCCATTTGCCCTTGTTAACAGAAACCATTCTGCCCGCGTGACAGGTGAATCCGTTATTAGACAACATATAAGGCGGATCGGCAAAAATCATATCAACATAATTGTCGGGAAATCTGGACATTACAACAAGGCAGTCCGCGTTATACAGACAAAAATCATTAGTCCTAAATACCGGCTCCAGTTTTGTTTTTTCAATGGATTCGCCTTTTGATATATAATTTGACAACGATTCGAGAATGTTATCTTCCTTTAACGGGGTATTCTTATATATAATGTTTTTGTTTTTCATTTATTGAAATTATCGTGAAAGAATAAAATCATAGGAATATTCAGCGGTTTATTTTATCCCTCACCGTAAAATAGTAAAAATATTTTATTTAATTTATGGAAAAACCGTGTTAAGGAATTATCAATCTGTGATAATTTTAGTGTTTCTGCTTTCAATTATTCGATGATTTATGATTTAATGATTCGATGATTCAGTGATTTTATTATCGCTTTCGGAAATTATATAATTTAGTTTCCGTGAACCATAAAGGACGCACCCACCCCCGCCCCGATATTCATCGGGGCATCATTTTAATTGAAAGTGTAAAATGCAAAGTGCAAAGTTGCAGTGTAAAATTTAAAGTTGCTTTAGGGAGGAGCAAGAGCGACAATTCTTACCCACCCCCGCCCCGATATTCATCGAGGCACCCCCGCCAGCGGGGGACAATTCGAATTGAAAGTATTAAGTGCAAAGTTCAGTGTTGCCGATATCGGAAATTTTATGATACAGATTCCGCGAACGGAAAATTCAAGTTTGTGATTCTGTATCGAGTGCTTTTATTACTTTTATCCTATATATGACGAATGATATTATTAAGATGAATATTCCCGAGAGGAAGAATATGAAGGCGATGCCGCGTCCGGGTCCAGCGCCCGTGATTTTTCCGAGTGATGAGGCGAGCATTCCTCCTTCCTCGAAGAGGGGATTGAACACGTAATCGGCGAGGAAGCCGGCGATTCCGAAAGCGATGACCATTCCTATCTGCGATATAACCGATACGTTCGACCAGACTCTGCCCTGTATTTCGTTCTCAACGTTCCTGCGTATGAGCACGTCCAGATTGGTGTTGACGAACGGAAGTGAGAGGAAGAAAAGGAATCCGGAGGCGATTATTAAAATTATGTTCCGGGATATTCCGAGTGACGCGAAGAACAGCCCGCAAAATCCCAGCGCGACAGACAATATGAGCAGGTGTTTCTTTGATTTGCTGAACACGCCTATGAACAGGCTGCTCACGAGCATTCCGCTCGCCATAAGTGTGAGCGACGTTCCGTAGGTTTCGGAATCGGTGATGACGAGCATCATCGGTCCGAGAAGCGTTTGCAGGAATCCAACGAAGAATTTTATAAGGGATATTATAAAAAGAAGCCATATCAAACCCTTATGAGTAAACGTGTACCTGAATCCGCTAACGAAATCGCCGAAGAAATTTTGCTCCGCGGTTTCAGGTTTAACCGCCGCGGCATTCTTTTTTATTACGAACACGGCGAAGATTGCAAGTATGAATGAGAGTATGTCAATAATGAGCAGGTTCTTTATATCCCAGAACGTGAGAAGAACTCCCGCGACAATGGGCGAGATAATGTACTTGGACGATTCGGACAACTGCATCAGCCCGCTCGCTTTCGAGTAAGCGGCGGCATCAAGCAGATCGGTAACGGATGATTTGTAGGCGGGAATCTGCACGGCAGCGAAGACGGCGCTGAAAGATACCCCCGCGTATATTATCCACAAATCATTAAAGCCGGAATACATCATCAAGAGTATGAAGACGAGACCGAGCGCGGAGCCGAAATCGCCGATAATCATCATCAGTCTTCTGTCGAAGCGGTCGGAAAGCGTTCCTCCGAAAGGCTGAAGAATGAAAGTAGGGAGAAACGCGAACAGAATTATCATTGAATACCTCGCGGCAGAATTCGTGAGTTGAAACACGTAGATGCCGAGAGCGAAAGCTGTGAGGCCGTTTCCAATAGAAGAAATTAACTGCCCGACCCAGACAACAATGAAATTCGCCGAAAGACCTTTATCCGATTTTTGCATAGGGAAAATTCCAGAGCAATTGTTATTCAAAAATAAGGGGAAGGGGAGAGAGATGAAAGGAAAATGTAAAATTCAAAATTCAAAATGCAAAGTTGCAGTGAAAAATTAAAAGTTGTTTTAAGGTTAAGTGGTAAAATGGGTTGGTGGCGGAAAAAAAGGAATATAATTTTAGTACTCGATATTATATAAATTTTCTTATATTTTCCATACGATACCGTATAATTTCCTTTAAATTTATAAGGTATTTAGATAAATTGTAATGTTATTAGTTTTTATCTTTCCCAAAAATCCAAAATAAGAAAATTATGAGTGATAATACAAAAACTCCGGCGGCAAAACCTCGCAAAATTAAAGGCAAGACTGTAATCGACATACAAAAATGCAAGGGATGCGAATTATGCACGGTAGCCTGCAAGGAAGACGCGATAAAACTTTCGAAGGACATAAACAATTTCGGATACCGTTACGCGGTAGTAATCGACGATGTATGCACGGGCTGCACGAACTGCGCGCTTGTATGTCCTGACGGCGTTATCAAGGTTTACAGAACATCCGGAAAAAAGAAAGACTTAGTCGCGACGATTTCAAACGTCACGGATTCGCTTAACGTGAAACTCGATAATCCAACGATGGAAGACCTGTCGAAGATGGATTATCTATAAAAATTAAAAAAGATTTGAAAA
>CALGII010000310.1 GCA_937915485.1 uncultured Ignavibacteriota bacterium
TAATCTTCCTGTCGCTGCAGAATAACAAGTTCACGGCGTCAATAGTTTCCTTCTCTGCAAAAAGGACGTATGTAACAATCGTTTTCACTTCGCTTCTGAAAGCGGTGAAATCGAAATTTTTTGCAAATAAATTCCTTGTGATTTTAAGAGTGATAACGGGCTTATTCACTTTCTCAGGAAAAATTATAAAGATTCAATAACCGAAAGAGCTACGGCGGACAGCAGTTTTTCGGAGTTCAGGTTCATGAAATCGGTTTTCAGGGTCTTCTTGTCAACGTTCGCATACAGAGAGCAGTCGCCCTGTTTCGAGATTATCAGACCCGATATTTTTTCGCCGCAGTCGGAGTAAAATATAACTTCTTCCAGCATCTGGCTAATAATGAACGCTTTGCAAGACTGCAATTGCAAATGAGAATTCTCGGAATAGACCGAAATAAGGTTGTCACCATCTTCCATAATAATATCGAGGGCAATTGTATTTTTCAGGCGGGTGCTTGCAATGCCGAAAGAGTACGTGCTGCCCGACCTAACATGTTTGACACCGAATATGCTCTCGAGATCGCATAAATTCGCTTCGGTCAGTTCTTTATGAAATTCACTATTTGCCATTCCTATAATTAAATTCGCACAAATTTACGGAATGCCCGTAAACGAAGTAAAACCAATTTCATCGATTGCATGGCATTCACCGATTAATAATATAGAATTTTTAAGTTTTAATATAAATGTAAAACAATTTGACACATTTGTACGCCGAACGGTGGTATTTGTTTCGAAGAACATTTTTATCGGCAGTCTTCGGGTTTGATATATGTCACTTTGAATTTTTTTTAATGCATTTATCAATTCATAACCTTTATTATATTTTTCCTCTCATTTTGAGAATTAATTATGCATACAATTTTTGTAATAAAACCGCATAAAACATAACAATATGCACGCAGATATTTGCCCCTTTTCATTTTGAGAATTTCACATGCTTCACTAAATCCGGGCTACCGGAGAATGTTTCTTTTCTAACTCATTTTTCAAACAATTATTGAATCTTACAGCGGTACAATATTTGAATGAACTGAATTAACTGAATTAGGGGACAGAATAATGAAAAAAACAATTTTACTACTTATTGCAATTCTAACAATTTCACCACTTACCTATTCCACAGTCATTGACACAAATCATGTTTACGGGCTGACTCTTGACGCCGTTAACGGTCTTGCGAGAATCGACACCGCTCTTGCTCGGCTATGCAAGAAGCCGACAACGAGAATCGTCTTCGACGAGTGGGTTGCCGCTACGGATTACGTTCAGGCGGTGAATGAGATTAAAAAATACAGTTTCGTAATGGGCGAACTGCTTGACAGTTATTACGTCGGCCAGTACACAACAGCGCAGTACACGGCAAGAGCAATCGAATATCTCAACACGCTCGGCACGAAGGTGGACATCTGGGAAATCGGGAATGAAATTAACGGCGAGTGGCTTGGTACGACATCCGATGTTGTGATAAAAATGGATACGGCATACAAGATATTCAAAGCAGCAGGTAAGAAGACCGCCCTTACGCTTTACTACAACAAAGACTGCTACTCAAACGCGAAGAACGAAATGTTTTACTGGGTCAACAAGAACGTGAAACAGGAACTGCGAAACGGACTGGATTACGTCTGGATATCTTATTACGAGGACGACTGCAACAACTACCAGCCCGACTGGCAGAAAGTATTTGACAGTCTTCATGTCCTGTTCCCGAATTCAAAAATCGGAATCGGCGAATGCGGAACCTTAACTGCATCTAAAAAAGCCGAGTTCATTAACCGTTATTACCGGATGAACATAACCACACCGAATTATGTCGGCGGGTATTTCTGGTGGTACTTCAAGCAGGATTGCGTACCGTACACGAACGCGCTTTGGACAACATTTAACAACGCCATATCAAACTTCGCTCCTCCAGCGACTCAGTCAACAAACATCACGTATTTCAGGTTAGGCGAAATGTCCGTATCGCTTTCCTGGCTAAACGGAAGCGGCACGAAACGCGCGGTATTCATGAAAGACGGAACGGGAACAACTCCCGTTCTCCAAAACGGTTTTACTTATACGGCGTCATCGGTTTTCGGAACGGGAACGTCCGATGGCAACGGATGGTTTTGTGTTTACAACGGCTCAACTCTCTCGAATGCATCGGGATTGATCATAACAGGACTCCAGCCGGCGCATAATTACATGGCGATGGTTGTCGAGTACAACGGATTTTCCGGTTATGAAGGATATAACCTTAACACTTCAACAAACAATCCTGTATTGGTTCAGGGATTCCTGCCTGTCGAACTCTCGTCTTTCAACTTTTCGGTAACGGGAAACGATGTGACATTGAAATGGATTACAGCATTCGAAGTTAACAACAGCGGTTTCAACATCGAAAGGCGCGACAAAGAATCGGAAGTATGGACGAATGCAGGATTCGTAAAAGGCAAAGGAAGCAGCAGCGTGCCGGTCTCGTATTCATTCGAAGACAAAAATCTTCAAGCCGGGAAATATAAATACAGATTAAGGCAAGTTGACTACAACGGCAGTTTCACTTATTATTCGCTGAACGGAGAACCTTCGGTTGGGATTCCCGTAAAATTCGAACTTTCACAGAACTACCCGAATCCGTTCAATCCGGTTACGCGTATAGACTTCAGCATACCTCTCGATAGCAGGGCTTCTTTAAGAATCTATGACATAACCGGCAAAGAGATTAAGACGTTATTCAATGAATACAAGCAGGCCGGTTATTATACAATAACGTTCGATGCTACCAATTTTACATCAGGGATATATTTTTGCAAGATGACGGCGGAGAGATATACGAAGACAATAAGAATGGTAATAGTTAAATAGTTTCTCTTCGAATTACGATTTAAGAGCAAGAGCGTTCACCACTAAGGCACTGAGTACACTTAGAAGAGCAAAGATTTTCAGAGTTCCCGCGGGATTGGACGGAAAGAGCAGATTGCGCAGGTTAAGAGCAAGAG
>CALGII010000311.1 GCA_937915485.1 uncultured Ignavibacteriota bacterium
GGAAAGCGAACGTTTCGGATTCCGTTTTATCGGGCGAGAACGCGATGGGCAGCCTCCTCAACGTGTTCAGGTCGGCTACCGGAGCTTCGATATCGGACGGGCTTGACGAAATGTTCTTCGCGAATTCCTGGACGGGACAGAACGCGGTAATACTTAAAGGCTCGTTTGACAAAAATAAGATGAACTCGTACCTTGCGAACGATTCGATTTTCAAGAAGACCGTTACGGCGGACGGCGTTACGGTTTACACGCACCTGAACAGCAACCTCGCGTTTTTCCTTAAGGATAATTTCACTCTCTGCGCGAGCAACTACAAGGAGCAGATAGATTATATGAAGAGCGTGACTGACACCTCGAACACGGGACTGCTTTCTAACCCCGAGATGATGAAATCCATAGAGCCGATTATTTACAAGGATAACTTCTGGCTGGTTTCGTCCGAGAAAATGTTCATACGCGGTATATTCGCGAACTTCGCCGATATAAAGGCCGGCAAGGACATAAGCAAAGAGACAATGTCGGCGGATTCGTCATCGAGCGAAACACGCAAGGACTCGCTGAGCAGGACGGACGATGTACTTATGAACAAACTTTATGACAGGGTAAACTCAGTATCCCTGAGCGGAAAAATGAAAACCGACCTCAGCATTATACTACAGTTCGAGTGCGTTGACCGCGAATCCGCTGTTTACGTGAAAAAACTTCTTACGGGCGTTATCGGTCTCGCCAAGATTACGTCGTCCGCGAAGAAAGACAAAAAGCCCGCGGCGTTCGAAAAAATTCTCAACGAGATAAGCGTGCAGGACGATGAAAACTCCGTTCAGTTAACAACTAAAATTACAAGCGATAATATTAAAGACTTCCGCGAGGGAAACAGGCTAATTAATTAGTAATTAATAATTAGTAATTAGTAATTGAGAGATGCTTATTCGTTTTTGCTTGTTCGTTATGTTGAATCTCTAAACGCAAATTCCTCATTGTATAATCATTATCGCATAATTGTAACCGCATAATCATAATTGTTTAATGGTAAATGTTTCATCCTGACTGCTTTTGCTGCATTCTATATGCTATCGCTAACTACTAACTATTAATTTAATATTTGTTCGTAACCTGCCAAGCCGGCATAGCCGGCGACATCAAATAACAAACAATGACCGAAAAAACATAGCCCCGTAGGGGCGGCATCGGATAATCATAGTAGGAGCATCGAATAATAATCAGTGCTCTTAGCCGGCATAGCCGGCGTCATCGAATAGTAAACGGTGTAAGAAAACACACAGCCCCGTAGGGGCGGCATCGAATAATCATAGTAGGGGAATCGAATAATAATCAGTGCTCTTAGCCGGCATAGCCGGCGTCATCGAATAGTAAACGGTGTAAGAAAACACACAGCCCCGTAGGGGCGGCATTCTTTTAGAAAAAGAAATCAAGATATTAAAAGTCCCGTAGGGACGGCAGTATAAACTGCCGACCTTACGGGTCTCAAACAAAAATAATCTATCGCACTAAAATAATTACGTCCTTACGGGACTCAAACAAACACAATTGCCTACTTTAAAATAATAACGTCCCTACGGGGCTTATTGCCGATACATTTTGTTTCTATTCGATGCCGCCCCTACGG
>CALGII010000312.1 GCA_937915485.1 uncultured Ignavibacteriota bacterium
ACAATATAACAATTTAGAAATCGAACTTATATTCAAAATTTCAGAGTTGTTTTGGCTTAAAGCAAATATAACAAACACTGAAAGAGGTGAATTTCAGGATATGGTTTTTTTGCTTTTTCTTAATATAAGATAATCAGAAATGACTATTATCAAACCCAAAAGCATTACCGGAAGCACGTGGATTTTATATCTGAGCGTTCCGAGAGGACCCGACATAAAACCAAGGAAGAATACCAGCAATCCTGCATATATTCTTATTTCGGAAGAAATTTTATTTTTGAATAAAAAAACTATGAAGCCGGCAAACAGAATTATGTTCATCGTGAAGACAACAACAAAGTATGTGAGGTTAAGAGGATTTTGCTGAATCATCCGCATCAGCACGCCAATATATCCGTCTTTTGCAAAAGTAAACATCATCCCTTCCGTGTTTTTCTCATTAAGTTGTCCTGTATAGTTTAAAAAATCGAACCTGCCCGGGTCGAAGAAAAAGTTCATTACGCCTTTTACGTGAAGTTTGGCATAGACGAGTTTGTTGTTCATAATCAACTCCCACCCCATACGTTCCCGCTCTTCGCTCATTTTTTTGTAGTCGGGGATGCTGAAAAGGAAATTTTGCATATCCGTTATTTCTTTGTTTGCGGTTTCTTTGTCTTTCGTATTGAGAAGAATGAAGTAAGCATTATAATAAAGAAGCGCATTGTTTTTCAGACTAGAATAGTGGAAATATCCCGTCTTGCCGAGGTTGAACAGGCATACCGCAAGAATTACGAGCGGCATAATCAGCGAGGCGGGTATAAGAGATTTCTTCCTGAATTTGAAATACAAGTAAACAGATAGAATCACATTTGGAATCCAAAATAGCACGATTACGGGTTTTGTTAGAACTGCAATGACAAGAAGCACATTATAAAGAAAAATATGTTTAGTTTTTTTTGTTCTTACGAATTTTACGAAGAAAAAGAACGACCAAAAAACAAGTGTTTGCATCAGGATTTCAGCCATCACGAAATTAGCGGTTATTGCCTGCGGGGGAAATAGCAGCACAAATGCCGGAATGATAGAGTATGGATATCTGTTATATCCCAGTTCCTGCAATATCAGACACAATCCGGTCAATGTAGATATACTCAGCAGCGCCTGAAACATTAAAATGAAAAAGTCCGAATTAACGAGTAACTTAAGAGCGGCAATAAGAAGTCCATAAACGGGCGGGCGTTTGGTGAACTGATCAAAATCGAGCGGTTTATTAAGGTCTCCGCAGTAGTAAGTCATTGAAGACTTCAGGTTTTCGGATTGCTGGATGTACTCAGATGAATCCGCCATATATATACCGCCTGTTTTCACCGCTATCAGGAAATAAAAAGCATGCATAACCCCAAGTACAAGCGCGAATACGAGTATTTTTCTTTTCTGTTCCATCTAAATAAAATTAATATTACGATAAAACACAATAAATGCCTTAATTTGTAACAAATTCCATATTAGTTAAGAAACACCGTATTTTCCCGTATGCGTATGAATTTATTTAGGGTTTGCGCGACTTTGTGTTTGTAATTGATTTTCAAAAATAAATATTTCATATTGGAACAACAAAAC
>CALGII010000313.1 GCA_937915485.1 uncultured Ignavibacteriota bacterium
GGACAGAGAAGCACGTATCAGGCGGAAAATCAGGAATGTAATTATTCTTGCAAATGAAAAATACAATCGTGATATTTAACAATATTGAAGGCTAAGGAAACTATCTAATCGGTTATGAAAAAAATAATTTACGTGTTGGCATTTCTTTTCATTGTACATTGTACATTGCACATTGAAGATTGCGCGGGTCAGTGGATTCAGCAGAGCGTGCCTGTAACATCAGGATACTTTCTTGATATGAAATTTATAAATCATAATACCGGCTTTATTTCTAATTCTACTGGTAAATTGTTAAAAACGACGAATTCCGGATATGATTGGATATTACTTAAAGAATCATTAATGCTTTCATTGTCGACTGTGGATAGTATGTATATTTATGCGGCTGGTATGACAACCGGATATGGAAGATTATATAAATCAACAAATTGTGGAATAAACTGGGACAGTTTATTGATTTCTGGGAGTTACACATATCATTATATACATTTCTTTAATCGTGACACAGGGTTAATCAGCGGAAGCAATAGTACAAGCAATTTGATATGGAGAACAATTGATGGAGGGCAATCCGTTCAATTAGTTCAAATGATTGATGTATCTTCAGTTGGCAAATTCTTTTTCCTGAAAGAAAAAGTAAACGGCGAATATTACGGGTGGATGTATTACCCAACAAATACTATGATTTACAGAACTACAAATAGCGGATTAAACTGGTCGCAGTTACCCTCATATTCGGAATATATTAATTCTGTTTTTTTTGTGAATAAAGATACAGGCTGGGCAACACCGTATTACGAGAGAACTTATGTCTATTTTACATCAAACGGCGGATTGAACTGGGTTACAAAGACAATGGCATATAATTCCCAAAATTATGATATCTGTTTCATAAACCCAAACACAGGTTGGATAAGTTTTTTATCATATCAAAAAATATACAAGACAACAGACCGGGGTGTAAACTGGGGTACTCAATTGGTAAGTGGAAACAGTTCTGGATTATTGTCATTTACAGATTCACTTACAGGATGGGCTCAAACCTCTTTAAATACAATTTCTCACACAACAGACGGCGGCGGACCGATAACATCCGCAATACCTAATAACAATTTTATTGCCTCTGATTATAAACTTTACCAAAATTATC
>CALGII010000314.1 GCA_937915485.1 uncultured Ignavibacteriota bacterium
AGAATATAGAATGATATGCTTACTTAAATCACTCGACAGCGATTGTTTTTTTGAATACCATTTTAAATTTTTAATTTTACTTTTGCAATTTTAATTTTGCATTTTGAATCAACGTCCGCCTACTATGCGCGGATTGATTATAAAATACTCAATGTCTGATTTGAGAATATAGAATGATATGCTTACTTAAATCACTCGACAGCGATTGTTTTTTTGAAAACCATTTTAAATTTTTAATTATACTTTTGCAATTTTAATTTTGCATTTTGAATTATGTCCGTTCCCGTTTTATCCATTCATTAAGAGACGAAATATTCCTATTTTAAAAACTTGACCGATAAAAAAACCGATATATGGATTCGCGCGTCCGTGCTCGGAAGCATCTGGGCTTCGACGGAAATTATCGCGGGAAATTTTCTTCACAATCTCCGCATTCCCTTCACGGGAGAGATAATGACGTTCTTCGCCGTCTTCTTCCTCGTAGCGGCGAGCACGAAGTGGAGAATTAAAGGCATTATCTGGCGGGCGGGACTAATCTGCGCTCTTATGAAATTCTTCAGCCCCGGCTCCGCGGTTTTCGGACCGATGATAGGCATTATGTCCGAAGCGCTCGCGCTCGAACTTGCCGTGAGAATTCTCGGAATGAATCCCGCCGGGTTCATTATCGGAGGTATGATAACTCTCTGCCTGCCGCTCGTTCAAAAAATTATAAACTATATAATCATTTACGGCTGGAACCTCCTCGTCGTGTTCGATAAGTCCGCGGAATTCGTAATAAAGCGTTTCGGCGCGAACGGTCTGAAACCCGCTCACATTCTTCTGATATGGTTCTCCGTCAACGCCGTGTTCGGCATAATCGCGGCTGTGTCCGGTTATCTGTCGGGAAAGAAGAGCACGGGAAAAGATTTCCATCTTGCAATGAAACAGGCTGACGACGGTCTCTTCGCGGCAGCGGAAAAATCTAATCCGAAGGGAATTCTCGCGTCGATAATCGTTAACGCCCTGCTAACCGCGGGAATATTGTTCGTTATAAAATATGACGTCGCCGCCGCGGGATTTCTTGTAATCGCTTTTATCGCGTACTCGGTGTACAGGTACAGGAACACCGTGCGCATATTCCGTAATTACAAATTCTGGATTCAGATAATATTATTCACGTCGCTGTCGGGTATCGTGTTCGCGTATGTTTCGGGATTCGGCATAATGAAGGGAATCGAGACAGCGGTCGAAATGATTGAGCGCGTGATTCTGCTTACTGTAGGATTCGCCATAATCAGCATGGAACTTAGAAAACCCGAATCCGTGAATTACCTCAGAAAAAAACTTAACCGCAATCTTTCTGCCGCGCTTAATTCCGCCTTCAGTGCAGTGCCCGAAATAATAAGTTCGTCAAAAGGAATTTTCTCGCTGCTCCGGCCCGCGGTTTTCATCGAGGAACTTACCTCGATGATGGATTACTGGTACGAAAAATTCAGATTGAACATCGCGAAAAGCAAAATCGTTTTCATCACGGGAAAAAGCGGAGCGGGAAAAAGCACGCTGCTGAAAGAGTTCTCCGTAAAATTCAAATCTGAAAACAGAAATGTCGGCGGCATAGTCTCGGAGGCGGTTTTCGACGGGAGCGAGCGCAAAGGCTACGATGTTGTTTCCCTTAAAACCGGCGGCAGAATACCGTTGTGCAGAACGGAAAACATCGGCGCTCTAAAACTCGGGAAGTATTTTTTCGATGAAACGGCTTTCGAAAAAATAAACAGGGAACTTGAAGACCGGATTTCTGAAGGCGTTGATGTGATTATTCTCGACGAAATCGGACTGCTCGAAATGAACGGTAAGGGGCTTTATCCCTCGCTTGAAAAACTTATGCGTACGGGAAGCATACCCGTAATGCTTTTCTCCGTCAGGAAGGATATTCTTGATGAAGTGAAATCTTATTTCGGACACGGTGAAATTATCGTTTATGACCTTGACGTTATAAGCAAGGCGCAGGCGGCGGAGCACGCCGCATCAAATAAAATATTTGGATAAACATTTCGCATTCGTTTTACTATTTTAATAAAAATTAATTATCATCGATGGAAACTGGCGCGATTATATTGTTTATATTTCTCGGTTTGCTGATAGGCTTCGTGTTTGCGTTCTTAACCGCAAAGTACAAATATAAATCCGCTTCGAAGTATTCCGAATCGGATGTCGTGAATCTTCAGAGCGAATTGCAGAAGTCACAATCCGAACTCGCCGCGGCAAGCAGGCAGTCTGAACTCGCGGAGAAAAGTATTTCGGAACTGAAACAGCAGGTGCAGACGGAAGCGGAGAAAGCGTACAAACTTAATTCCGAACTGTCGGCTTCGAGAGTCAACGGAGAGAATCTTGAAAAACGGCTTGCCGAACAGAAAGCGGAAATGGAAAAACTCGAGGAGCGGTTCAGAAAGGAATTTGAAAACCTCGCGAACAGGATTCTCGAAGAGAAGAGTTTGAAGTTCGCCGAGCAGAACAAATCGAACATTGACCAGATTCTCAAGCCGCTGAATGATAAAATAAAAACCTTCGAGGATAAAGTGGATAAGGTTTACAACGAAGACCTGCGCGACCGCGCGACACTTCTCCAGCAGATAAAAAGCCTTCAGGAAATGAACAATAAAATTTCCGAAGAAGCCAACAACCTCACGAAAGCCCTCAAGGGCGAAAGCAAGACGCAGGGCAACTGGGGCGAGTTTATTCTCGAAAGCATTCTTGAAAAATCCGGACTGCTGAAAGGCAGAGAATATACGATTCAGGAAAGCCGCGTCAATGATGAAGGCAGAAGATATCAGCCCGACGTTATAATCAAACTTCCAGATGAGCGGCACATCGTGATTGATTCGAAAGTCTCTCTGAAAGATTACGAACTATTCTGCTCGGCGGATAATGATGATGACAGGGCGTCGGCATTGAAAAACCACATCGGTTCCGTCAGGTCTCATATCAAAAATCTCAGCACGAAAGAATATCAGGACCTTTACGGGCTTAACAGCCTCGACTTCATAGTTATGTTCATGCCGATTGAGCCCGCTCTTTCAATTACCGCGCAGTCTGACGTGAATATCTGGAACGAGGCGTTCGAAAAAAATATAGTTATCGTAAGCCCCTCCACTCTGCTGGCAACGCTGCGGACCATATCAAACATCTGGAAACAGGAATACAGAACGAGGAATGTTATGGAAATCGCAAAAGCGGGAGGAATGATTTACGAAAAATTCGCGGGAGCAATCAATGATTTGATTAATGTTGGGAAGAAACTCGACGACGCGAAATCGAGTTACGAAGAATCTATGAAAAAAATGCACACGGGCAGGGGAAACCTGATAGGTCAGTTCGAAAGGCTTAAGGAACTCGGCGCGAAGACTAATAAGTCGCTGCCTCCCGAACTTCTCGACAGGGCGAACGGCGAAATCATAGACAACGAATAAAATTCAGATTCTTCTTATCCTCAGGTCAGCCTTGCGGTTCCTGCAATGAGTGTATATAGCGTACCGTATGGCGTCGAGCGCGTGGTCGTTGAATTTCACGGGCTCGTCCAGTATGTTTCCGTTCCTGTCAGCCTTGTAAGAGTAAGACAGCACTTCCTTGTTTATGTTCGCGTTTTCAGGTCTGCTGAAAATTTTCCTCGACTTCAGAAAATCAATTCCGTCCCTTACGCTTTTGTTCGCTGAATGCACGTTGAATCCCGCTTCTTCGAGTTCCTTCATCCTGTCAGGCTCCGCGGGGTCGCAGTATATCGCATCAGATTTGTTCTTGACGAGTTTGTTCATCCTTTCAATCAAGTCGGTATTCGTAAGGCGCGATTCATATATGATTTCCTCAAGATAAAAACAGGCGTCCTTTATCTTGACCTTTATGAGCGCCGTGGGATTGTTGTAACCGAAATCGAGCCCGTAAATTATTTCGTCGTAATGCGTCGTGTGCGTCGTGAGTATCTCGAACGGTCTGTATATTATGTTCCTTAGAACTCCCCAGTTGCCGAGAGAGTATATGTCGTAATACTCCCTGTCCTCGTCTTTCAGATTGTTAAGAACTTCGATGTAAGAATCGTCGAGATACTGATTGTCTTTGTATGTCGTCTTAACTATAACGGCGTCCTTCGGATGCGACGTATTAAGCCAGTGATTCGCGTCAACGGGATTGTACGTCATTATTATCTGCTTGTAGTTTCCCGTCCTGTTCCTCAGCCTCAGGTCAATCTGCGTGAAATCTTTTCTGTCGAGTTCAGTCGCCTCCTCAATCCAGATTGAAGTTATGCCGTGTATGGATTTAAGTTTTTCCCTGTCGTCAACTCCTACGCTGATTATCACGTTGTTGTTCTCCGAGTTTGTTATTGTCAGGTCCGATTCCCTGAACCTGAATTTATTTTCAAGGTCATAGTCGTATATAAGGCTCTTAATCAGGCTGAACTGCGAGTTGCGTATAGTTCTCGCGACCTTTCTGATTAATAGCAGTCTGTGATTTTGTTCGTCGAGCATTCGCCGCAGGAATTTCTGCGCGGCGAAATGACTCTTGCCTGAACCCGCTCCTCCGTACAATAACAGATATCTTGATTTGTCGTGAAGAAATTTCCTGTAACAATCGTTGATTTTATCTTTCGTGAATTTATTTTCTTCTTCGCTCATCAGTAAAATTTGATTTTTGCTAAATCGTACAAATATAAAAAATAATTGTACGCTTGATTCGATAAATGACCGTGAAGGCTTGTAAACTACTGAAAATACAAATATAATGAAGCACTCCCGTTCGGTTTCGCGAAGCAATTTTGAGGCAATGTCAAGGCGGGAATAACAAAAAAAGACTGAATGGAAAAGGTTTGAAATTCAATAAATGCATTTGATATGTTTTAGAATCTCTTTATATTTTTAGTAAGTTTTATATCCGGAACGGTATTTAAAATATTTTTAAAACTATATAAGGGAACCGCAATATGAAAAAAATTTTATTATTAGTATTCCTTCTGATTGGAATATCGGTTAGCGCGGAAACAATTATTCATCCCGACCTCCTGACGAAGATGAATTCCGCGGCTCCAAACGAAAAAATACCGATAATGATTGTCTTCAATTCGCATCTGACGCTTAGCGATTTTAACGACATCTCGTATGACACCCCGAAGAGGGAAAGAAGAAGCATCGTCATCGACAGGCTTATTCGTTTCTCGGACAACTCTCAGAATAATGTAAGGTCGTTCGTAACTTCGAAAATGTCGGCAGGCTCGGTTGAGAAATACGAAGTGCTCTGGATGATAAACAGAATATCTATCACCGCGAACACGAACGTAATCAACACACTCGCATCCGATTTTCCCGAAATTACGATGCTTACTTACGACCCTTCGTATCCCATTGAAGAGTTGTACGATTACAGACAGCCGGCGCCTCCTTTTGTAAGCGCGTTGGTCGAGCCGCAGGCGGTTGAAATCGGTTGTCAGTTGATGAACGCAGACGACTGCTGGCTCCTCGGCAACAGGGGAAAAGGCGCTTTAGTCGCTAATGCCGATGACGGTTTTCACTGGAGACATCCCGACCTCGTAAAGGGCGTTTATCAGAATCTCGGCGAAGACGCTAACCATAACGGAATGACGATTATCTGGGGAACAGGAACGACTTCGACGTTTGACCCGGGCGACGTTAACGGAATTGATGACGACGGCAACGGAAAAATTGACGATTTAGTCGGCTGGGATTTCACGACGAACAATTATAACATAACAACCGCTTCGCACGGCTCCGCGACGCTCGGGCACGTTGTCGGCGACGGCACAATGGGTACTCAGACAGGAGTCGCGCCCGATTCCAAATGCCTTCTGCTGAGAAACGGGTCGGGACAGTCGGAGCAAATGGCGGCGTTTCAGTACGCGTTCCTGATGGGTGTGGATGTTGTTACAAGTTCGCTCAGTTGGAAATGGAATATGAGTCCGAAACCCGACTACTCCGCGATGAGGCTCGTTACAGATATGTCTATGGCTGGAGGAATGATTCACACGAATTCAACAAGCAATAACGGAAACTCTCTTGGCATTCCCTTGAACATAGCGACGGCGGGAAACTGCCCTCCGCCCTGGCTTCATCCCGACCAGACAATCAGGGGAAATCTCAGCGGAGCGATTGGCGTCGGCAACGTTACCTGTTCGACTGACATTATCGCCTCGACTTCTCCTTACGGTCCCACGACCTGGGGCAACTGGGCGTTGTGGGGAACTTACACATACACGATTGACCCGAGCCACAAGGACTATCCTTACAGCAGAGTTGCGCCGATTGAACCGGATTCAGTCGGTCTAAAGAAACCCGATATCTCCGCTCCGGGCGAAGGCTCCACTTCCACGTACGTGAGTTCGGGTACGGGTTACGGAACGTTCGGAGGAACGTCATCCGCCACGCCTCATACGGGAGGACTCGTAGCGCTTATGCTTTCGATTAATCCCGAAATGCTTCCGAGAGATATTTCTAAAGTTATGGAATTGACCGCGGTCGAAAAAGGCGACCCGGGAAAAGATTACAGATACGGCTCGGGCAGGATTGACGCGCTCGCGGCTACAACATCGCCGAAGTTCACGCTTTCGGGAATCAACGGCGGAAGCAATATGGTAATGAACACCACGCTCGCTCCGAGCGATACGGCGAGAGAACTTGCGGGATTGAAAATCATTACGTCCGTCAATCCGCAGGTCGGCTCACTTAAAATGCTAAAGTTCGGAATGACCACGAACGCCTCTGCAAGCAACATAACGTCTTTTGATTTGTACTTCGACAAGGATAAGAACAATCTCGTATCGGCAGGCGACGTGAAACTGAAATCAATACCTTTTACAACAGGCCCGCTTACTTTCGACAGCATAAAGTTCAAGTTCATCGATTCATCGAGGACTCTGATACTCGCGGCGAGAACGACTTCGTCCGCTACGGGCTCTATGAACGTAAATCTCGGAATTACGGACACCAATCAGGTGATAGCGTATTATACGACGCGTCCGTTCTCGACGAACTTCCCGTTCGGTTCAGTTACGGGCGTTACCAATCCCGAACAGACTCTTACGTATTCGCTTTCTCAGAACTATCCGAATCCTTTCAATCCTTCGACCGTTATTAGTTATTCGATAGCGAAGGAGTCGTTCGTTTCAATAAAGGTTTTCGACCTGCTCGGACGCGAAGTCGCGACGCTCATAAACTCTAAGAAACTGCCCGGCAATTATCAGGTCGAATTCGATTCACGCGATTTTAAGAACCTGTCTTCATCACTGTATTTCTACAGAATTCAGGCAGGTGATTTTACCGAAGTTAAAAGAATGATGCTGATAAAGTAGAATATAAAACAGTATAAGTTTCAGCCCATAAAAATCCGCCGGTTCTTCGGCGGATTTTTTATTTTGTATTTTTAAAATGAAATGCGGCGGTTAATATCCTGAAACTCAAACAAATCTTCACTGATGATTAATTGTTTTAAAAAAGAATTCAGCAGCATTCACGGATACTAATAACGTCGGGGAACAATTCATACGATTACTCACTTTGGCGCCGTATAGAAGCGGTGCGCTGAAATTGTGAGGAATGATATTTGTGAAGGCAAATAGTAATCCGATATTAAATTATAACTAATATTGGACCTCGAAAAATTGTCAATTATCTGTACAAAGAAGTTTGTTTTACCGCTGGAACGCGCAACTTATGAAATTTTAAAATTAATAAATATATATGATGGGATATACCTTGAAATATTACGAATAAGTTAATAATATATACGTACCGGAATTTAAAGGGGCAGAAATGAATAAAACATCTTGCATTACTATCATCAATTTTCTTCAAAACCGTTTTCAAAATTATTGCTATGAAAAAACTAATGTTTCTTGAGTTATGCCTTTTGTTTTTCGCCACAACGTTCCGCGGGGACAATCCGCCCTCGGGATGGTATATACAGCAGATTCCCGTGAACAAACAAATAACCGATATTTATTTTACCGATACGCTTAACGGATGGGCGGTGATAGGAAATGTTTCTCATACCGATACAGGATATATACTAAAGACAACAAACGGAGGAACAAATTGGTTAATCAATTACAGTAACAAAGTAATTGACTTTTCAGCAATCCAGTTTGTATCACATCAGACAGGCTATACGGCAAGCGGTCAATATATAATGAAAACTACGAATACAGGTAATAACTGGTATTATGTCTACACCGGAGCATATGTTTTTACTGATTTATTTTTCATGAATAAGGACACTGGTTGGGTATGCGATGATGGAATGGCACCCTTCGGCGTCGGCTTGCTAAAAACCACAAACGGCGGGTTAAACTGGACACAGCAGATGGATAACACATACCAGCCCAAGAAATTGTTTTTTCTCAATAAGGACACGGGCTGGGTGATGACCAATGACAGAAAATTGTACCGAACGATGAATTCGGGGAATAACTGGACACAGATATATTCATTTATAAACAGTAATCAAAATAATTTCTTTTATACTTCAATAGATACAGGCTGGCTCTCTCAATACGGCACAAATTATGATGATTTACTTAAAACAATAAACGGCGGATATAATTGGACAATCGTTTCATATCCATATTCAACGACAAGTCATATAGGACAAATATTTATGATTAATTCAAAATACGGTTATATAGGATTTTCGGATAATAAAGTTTTAAAAACCGTTGATGGCGATAATTGGAAACATCAAGATGCTCCACAGGGCTATTACTATATTTTATACTTTACTGACAGTTTACACGGATGGGCAACACATGGATTTAATACTGACTTGAATATCGCGGCGACGAGCGACGGAGGAGGTCCGCTGCTGGGGGTAAACCTTATAAGTTCGGAAGTGCCGGATAATTATATGCTTTTCCAAAACTATCCGAATCCGTTTAACAGCATATCAAAAATCAAATATCAAATAACAAAAATTGCGGATGTTGAAATTAACGTGTATGATATAACGGGCAGGTATCTGCAAACCCTGATAGAAAAAAGATTAAATGCAGGAGAATACGAAGTAATGTTTGACGGCAGCAGTCTTTCATCTGGAATATATTTTTATCAATTAACCATTAACTCGCCTGGGCGAGAGCAGTCAGCAATTAAAAAGATGATATTGACAAAATAAGAGACATAAAACACAAAAACATTTTAAAACCAGGGAGGAATAAAATGAAAAGAATCTTCAGATTTACAATCATTGTGTTTGTAATAATAATCACAATACTTCCGATAAATTCGATTGTTTCTCAAACACCCGTCAATGTTAAGAACAAATTTTCATTCGGAATAGTCAACTGGCTGTTGAAAACAAAGTACAGAAACGGCAACCACCCTGACTGGTACACCGAACTTACTCTCGATATTAATTTGAGTTATTCGGGCAGGGATGATAA
>CALGII010000315.1 GCA_937915485.1 uncultured Ignavibacteriota bacterium
AGTATTCCTGTTTTCGTTCGTCGTCTTCTTTATGCCGAATAAACCGAGTATCTCGGAGTATTTTATCGTCGCGCCTGCAGTCATTGTGTTCGAAAAACCTACACTGCTACCGACGTTTATGTTCGATATCGGATTCGTCCATGCGTACGACACGCTGTAAGCCAGATTCGCCTCCATGAAGTTGCTTATTATCGGCAAATTTACCTTCGGATTGAATGTTGACGATTGCTGGAAATCAAGGTCCCTGCCGAAATTGATAAGCCCCTGATTGAAGAATATATCCTTGATTATCTCGCTGTCGGGACGCTGGAGCGTCAGTGAATCCCTCGTAGTTTCCAGTTGCGTAAGATCGCTTCCGATTCGAACGTTGTATGTTCCCGTCAAATCTACTATCCAGTTCTCTATGAATTTCCAGTTGAAACCGAATCCCCTGTTCGCGTGAAATTGCCTGCTCGTCGGGTCGTCAAAATTGTAAAGCCTTTGTCGCGACTCTATCCTTGACCTCGAAAAATCTATGTTGGCGGTGAAATTAGAACTGTACGCGGGCACGAGACCTATGAACGGGAAGAAAGCGTAAATCTTACCGTCCTTGTATTTCTCGCCTAAGTTTATGAGTTTTCCTAAGTCAAGATTCAACTTCTCCGCTAATTGAAAATCTGTCGCGTACGCTAATCCGCCCGTAACATTAAAATCTGTCTTTCGCTCGTACGTTATGTCGCGCTGTGAACCGAAAGAACCGTTGAAATTCATCGAAAACGCGTTGAGTATCGTCCTCACAAAATAATTATTGCCGGGAAACTTGAAACGCATTCCTGTTACGGATATATCGTTCCTTATCGCGAGCGACTGGGCCGACTTTATGAAATTATCTCTTTCCCGGGCCGCTAACGTTTCGTCGTTTGTTCTCAATAATGTCTGCCTGTATTTTTCATCCGCCGCTTTTTCAAGTTCTATGTCAGTTCCGGGATAGTATTTCGGATTAATTATGCTCTCGCTGTGCCGAATCGATATCGGGAAAGTCAGGAAATCCTTCCACTCTGGCGAAAAGAACGATGCCAGCGCGTTGTTTATAAGTTTGTGCGCTTCCATGGTTATCCCTACATCCCAGTTTGTACCCGTGTTCCTCGAACCCGCCCGTGTGTCCAGCGCGTGAAAGTTCGGGTCAACTTTTGAATAGTTGAATCCTACTGTCGCGAAGTCCGCTACCTTTAGGTTCGTGTTGACGTTGTACGCGTAACCGTTATCGTCGTTAACCTTCAATACGCGTATCTCATTGAACCATACACTTCCCGATACGGTCGCGTTCATTCCAGTTCGGTTTTTCTCTACCCCGACGACAAATTCCTTTATCGATGTTAATGCGGGTGAACCCCTTACCCTGTAATAAGAGCCCGGCGGACCGTTCGGCACAGGCATGTCGATTATCTGATTCGTCGAATCCCTCGAAATTTTCAGTGACGTTAAATCGGCGAATACTATGCTTACTTCGTTCAGACTGTTCCACGGCTGGCCCGGACGTATGTCGGGATGTATCGGCGCCCTGTATTCGTAATAATTGGTTGAATCCGAACCGAACCTTACAATCATAGTCGCGTCGTAAATATACTCGTTCGTGTAGTTTAATGTCGGGTCGCCGTTTACGAATAACTTTATCACCTTGTAATTGAATAGGTCAAGTGTCTGGCTGCGGTAATCCTTTATCGCAAGCCTTTGCTGCCCTACGGTTAAATTATTGACCGTCATCGACAATGACTGCTCGTTGGATTTTGTGTTTACTCCGCTCGTGTTTCTTATAGTCTGCCTAAGAACGTCTCCCGCTACGGGACTCATGTATATCTGTGAGTTTTCCTCGATGCTAACAACCGAAATGTTATACGACGAATCCTGCTTGTTCGGCTTGAACCACTGGTTGCCGACGAGATTAAAATCAACCAATGATAATTTCACCTTATCGTTCACGCCTCTTACCCACACCCTTATGTACTTGACGTTCGAGAAGGTAGCGTCGTGGAAATTCTTCTGGTAAACCGATAACGGCACTCTGTACTGGAACCACCCGCTCCCGGGAGCCCCGTTTCCGGTAATATACCTGTTGTTCGTCGTGTCGAGACTCACTTCATATTCGAAGTACTTGTTGACAGGACTCATCTGACCGCCTCGGTGAAGGTCCTCCGAATCAGGCCGCTTGCCGGCGTCTAACTGACGGTTGTTCTCAGTGCCGTTAATTGATAGAAAATCTATATTCGTGCCTGAAGAATTTTTGTTGGAATCAAGCCCTGGGTCCGTATCACCGTATTTCTCAAAATATTGCGCCATCGTATAAGTCGTCCCGTTTTCCGCATTGAACCTGTCCAGTTCCTTGTCATTTCTCTCAAAATCAAGACCGATATCCTCAACGTCCTGCAGTATTCCGTTGCCCAGTGAATCCTCAGTGTCCGTCTTTCCGTTCGGTATGGCGTCTTCGGAAATTATTCCAAGGTCGATATAAAACTTCGCGCCGTTAAGAGGCTTATTGCCTATATTCTCAACGCGCATGTTGAACTCAATGTAATTTATGTTCTCGCTTATAAGGTCGTTCGACGTCGTGTTCAGATACTTCATTATTCCGTTCCATTTATCGCTAACAATATTGGTGTCATAGTTAACCTCATTATAATTATACGTGCCTCTGTGCTTCGGATCAAAAAAGATATCGAAAGGAGTCATCAGATCCTGACCCGCCTGAACGTCCCTTAACGGATATACATCCTTTACTCTTACGGTATTAGGATTGTTGTACCACGCCATCCTGCCGCGCTTGTTTTGCTTTAAAGTCGAATCCACTCCCGAATAAATGCTGTCTATAGGCAGTGACGACATCGACCACGTCGCGTAACTCGTTCCAAGTGAAACAATTTTCTTTGCGCCTTCCATGTCGTCTATATACGCTATCGCTTCCCCGTTGTCCTGCGGTATCATGCTTTTCTTCGTATTCGGGTCAGGCGTCAGGTAAGCAACCTCCCCCTTGAATGAAAGTATCGATTCCTCTTTCGAATTGAACCCGGGAAGCATGTTCAAAACCTTCGTGAGGAAATTCGGCTTCACCTCTGTAGTGAAATCAACGCCGAACATCGAATTGTTTGTCGGCTCCTCGCCTATCCTTACCTTGTCGTTA
>CALGII010000316.1 GCA_937915485.1 uncultured Ignavibacteriota bacterium
AGGAAACCGGCAAATCGAAGATTTGCCGGTTACGTAGGAGAGGGTTTTTATTCTATAAACTACTCTTAATGTCAAATATGATTACTTCAAAAGAACCATCTTCATTACTTTATTGAAATCCTTGGTTTCCATCTTGTAGAAATAAATTCCGCTGGCGTACTTGGACGCGTCGAAACTGGTTTCGTAACTTCCCGCTTCCATTTCTCCGTCAACAAGCGTGCTTACTTCTCTGCCCGAAATGTCAAACACTCTTATCTTTACGAACGAATTTTTCGGTACGTCATACTTTATGTTCGTTACGGGATTGAACGGATTCGGATAGTTCTGGAACAGGTTGAAATCCGTCGGAATCGTGTTCAGCGTGATTACTTCAAGAACGATGGGGTCAACGGTCGTGTACCTTGATGAATCCGTCGCCGTGCCGCCGTACGCGCATTTTAAAGTCGAATCGTAAATAACGGTTACCGGAGTGATCGGCGGATTTCTGAACTTCAGGGTATCCGCGTAGTTCGGAGTCGTAACGTTATATCTTATCTTGCCGAGAGTGTACGAGCCCGCCGTGAAGCGGTAGAAACCGCTCGTGTTGAACGTAAGAATGTTTAGTCCGATTCCAACGCCAGAGGAAGTGTTTACCGCCGTTGTTGTCATTGCCTGATACCCGTTCGCGTTGCTTATGTTTGTGTTCGCGTTTACCGCAGGATTGTCGGGATGCGCTGTCAAAGAACCCGTAGGATTCGGGAATGCCGTCACTCTGATATTACAGGAACCCACGCGCCAGGTCTGACCCGCGGGTACGGTTGCTACAACATCATAAGATAAAATTCCCCCCGAAATAGTTCTGTTCGTAAGAGAGAATGATACCTTAACCTGAGCAGGCGAGACGCTTGCCGTTAAGATTATAAGTAAAATCGCTGCTATAAATTTTTTCATATTCTTAATATTTAGTTTTATTGTAATTGTTTTTTTCAGTTTGATTCTTTTGCCTGTTTACCCTCCGGAGAAAATTCCGGAGGGTAAAAACGGCATTAAATTAATTGCTATTTGTATTCTTCTTCCCGTTCTTCTGAGAGTTCTTTATAACGGTTTTTAAATCATTGATGTCAAGTTTCCTCTTCATCGGCTGCCAATCAACAGACGGTACCGCGATTGTCAATCCGAAGTTTGAAGCGATTATCTGCACGTCAGACGCGTTTACGTCCTGGTCGCCGTTAAAGTCGCAACTTAAATAACCCTGCGAGCCGAACTGCGTTATGAATATGCCGATGTCAACCGCGTCTATGGAACCGTCCATGTTCGGGTCGCCGCCGTAGAGCATCCAGGCGCTGCCGAGTTGTTTCATGTTGTTTCCGAACGCCTGTCCCGATGACGTAGTGAAGTCGTAACTCAGGGGCGTTCCCGGCGTAAATGCCTGCGCCGTTGCGCTCCAGGTTTGCAGATGGTTCCTGTGCTGTATCACGATGTAATAACTTCCGCCCGTCGCGCGGGAGAATGTAATCGCCGATGTGCCCGTCGTGCTGAGAACTATTTTCGCGGTATCCACATAAGCGTGAGGAGTCGTCGCGTTGGCGAGATAGACTCTTACCGTGTCGCTCACGTGCGATGAGCCGTCCCAGAAACCTTCGAGATATACTTTCAGGTTGAGGGAAAGCGTGGACGCGATTGTAGTGAAGTTGAACCTCGTGCTGAATGCGCCCCAGCCGGTTTCATTCTTCGCCTTGACTCTCCAGTAGTATTTCGTGCTGTTAGCGAGTCCTGTTAATGATTTCGTAGTGTCCGTAAGCGATGAATCTCTTGTTACACCCGTCGTGAAAGTTGAATCCGTGGAGATTTCATACCAGTATTTGCTGATAACATCAATCTCGTCTTTGCCGAATTTCTTTCCTTTAAGAAGGGCCATATCGGTCTGATCCACTGCTTTGTTCCAAACGCAGGTAAGACTTACCTGTTGTCCGGTCGCTCCGTTAGCGGGAGAGAGTAGAACTACCTGTGTCGGGTTTCCCATGGTCTTGAAATTATACGTGCCGCTGAAAGCGCTCCAGCCGCTGATGTTGCCCGTTCTTACTTTCCAGTAGTATTTTGTAAGCGGATTCAGGTTCGTTACTAATCTTAACGAATCCGTAATCGTGGAATCGTTCAACAGAACAGTTCCGAAAGTTGAATCGGTCGAGAGAAGCAGATTGTACTTTTCCGCGTAAAGAGCTTTACTCCAAACGAGAGTAGGACTCAATAATATGCCTGTTGAGTTGCTTGGAGGACTAATAAGCGCCGGAGCTAAAGGAGCCGGAGGAATGAATGTATATTCATCCGCGCCTATGTCTGGAGTCGTGGTGCTTCTCGTATTACCGTCTATATCCTGCGTTACCGTCGCGATGTACTGTCCGGCGTTGCTGACCGGTGACGGAAGAAGAGGATCAATGTGCAGATTTATTGTATCTATGAACTGCGGATAACCCGAAACGCTGTTAACGTCCTTGCCTGTAGCCGTTTGCCAGCCGCTCAATGATGTAATCGCGCCTCCGAGGTATCCGAACACGCCCGCTGAATCGGAAACAAAATAGTCATTGTAGTTTATATCGGTATATGCCGTATTCGTTGCAGCAGAATAAACCGAATAACTTTTATCCGTTGTGCTTATCGTGTTATTGTACGAGTTAACGAAAATATTGTCGCGTATGTTCGCTAATGTTACTCCGCTTGCTACATATAAAGCTGCTGAAACAGTCGCGCTCGTATAACCCGCAAATGATCCAAACAGATTGACCGAGTTCGCATACACGTTAACGTTACTCATCGTTCCGTCAATCGCTATACCGACGTTGTAATAAGTCGCGCTTGCGTCTGATGTGCACTTGATGTCCGAGACAAAGTTGTTTACAACATCAACATTCGCAGGCGATGTCGAGACCGCGATGTTAATTCCTCTTGCTCCGTATCCGCCCGTATTCGTATTGAGCAGCGTGGATATCTTGTTCTTTGTCACGCTTACACCGGAAGTCGAACTGAATACATATATACCGTAAGGCGGAGTAGAATATGCGGTTTTGAGGTTCGATATTATATTTCCCGTAATAGTCACGTTCGCGTTTACAACTGCCGAGGAAACCGCTATGCCTCTCGGCGCTCCGTAACCGTACACGTCATAAATGGTATTTCCTGATATGGTTGTGTTTACGGTTCCTGTCGCCAGCCATACACCTGTGATATTACTCGCGTCCGTGCCGTTGGAATCGTTTCCTAAATAGTTATTCGATACCGTCGCTCCGTCAACGCCCTGTATGTAAATCTGGGTTAATCTGACAGGTAATAATCTGTCGTTAATATCGTTTCCTGTAATCAAGAGTCCCGAACCGTTACCTGTTGCGATTACCGCGTTGCAATAATAACCCATATATGCCTGTTTCAAAGCGTTGTTCTGGAATGTAATGTTGTTGAAGTAACCGGCAGCCGACGTTGAGTCTCTAAGGATAACCGCTGAACTGGAAGTAATTCCGTTTATTATTGTGCTGTTTTTAAGTGTAACGTTAGTTATCGGTGTAGTTCCTACGGATGCAACATAAACCACCGAAGGTGTTGTTGTGCTCGTGTTTTGAATCGTAAGATTCCTTGTCGTTCCGCTCGTAGTGTTTGAACCGTCAATAATCACGTTGCTCTCGAGTACTCTAATAATCTGGCTTCCCGGTACAACGCCTGTAATTACAGCGTTTACGCCGGTGTTAGGTTTAATTGTTAAAGTATTCGTAGTCGTCGTGTGATTAACTTCGTTCGCTATTCTTACGAGTATCGGGAATGTTTCACCCGTCGAATATAGTGTATCCGTCAGAAGGAATCTCGTCGGACCCGTAACGCCGCGGAGATTGAAATCAGCAACGGCGGCTGTCAGAGTCAGATAAATTCCGTTTACGTTCTGAGGATAGTTATAATTCGGATTTTCATTTTTCTTTATGTATAAAGGTCCGTCGTATTTGCTGCCGTTTTCCATCGGCACCCAACTTATTTCTTCGACTTCCTTCATTACTTTTCTTCCTTTTGCAATATTCGGTGTGCTCGTTTCATCGGCAATCTTATCCTCTTTTGAAGGCATTTTGTTGACAGGCATATCGTCAACATACACTTCCTTCATAACTTTCGTAACCACTTTGCTGAAAGATATGTTCCTGCCTGTAATTTTGTTGAATAAAGCTGCGCCGACAGTATAATCACCCGAAAGACCTGCCTGCGTTATTACGTAACTGCTCGGTGTAGTCGGAGGAGTAGAAGCCGCCGGCGGATTATACGTAAATCCTGACGCGCCTGCAGCCGGGAAACAACTTACATTCGGCGGTGTTAATCCATCCTGCGCGCATACATAATAATATACTACG
Organism: uncultured Ignavibacteriota bacterium; assembly: GCA_937915485.1. Taxonomy (GTDB): domain Bacteria; phylum Bacteroidota; class Ignavibacteria; order Tepidaquicellales; family Tepidaquicellaceae; genus CAIKZJ01. The sequence goes on from CALGII010000316.1 coordinate 4,362, forward strand.
TCGCCAATTATGACACCGCTTCCGAATGTGAATGAATACTGATTGCTGCCGAGCGATGTTGCGGTTACCGCGGAGTAAGAACCTGCATTGATTCTCCAGTACAGTACCGGCAATCCCGTTCCTGAAGTGGGAACGCCTGAAGGGTCTGTAATTGTCGCCGTAAGAGTTCTTGCAGTAGTATTATTAGTCGGAGCAAGCGGAGTGTATACAATGTTCGGTCCGCTGACGTCCTTAGGAATACCTCCGAATTCGTCGGCTCCCATATCGGGTGCTGTCGGCGGATAAGAAGGATTGACTGGATATCCTGAATTCGGATATCTTGCCTGACCGTCAAAGTCGTCCACTATTGAAACCGGAGTGGAAACGGTTGAACCCGTGCTTTCCAACTGCGATGCTACTGCGGCATTAATCCTCAGGTTGTACGGCTTAGTGCTTACATTAATAAACGGCGGATTTTCAGTGACCGAACCTCCGTCTCTCGGCGAGACAAGTATCTTATAATCGCCTAATGTCTGCGCTTTATTTGTGCCGTCAAAGAAAATAATATTATTCGTGCCGGGAGTACCCGCGTAAAAATCATTGTTGTTTGACAGACTCGAATACGTGCTCAATGAATTCGAACTTCTGTAGAAAGCCGTAGCATAACCCAAAGTGTCCGTACCGGTCGAAGAATTGTTTACTATAACGTTATTTCTCAATTCCAGTGTCGGTGTCGTAGATGCGTAAAGCGCCGCGGTACCGAAATTGTATGTACCTGACAATAGACTGGCTGAATTCAGATAAATGGTATTGTAGTAAACATAATCGGTCGTGCCGCCCGAAATGTACATACCCATAAGGGCAAGCGAATTGCTTAACGAGTCAACACGTATATCCGAAATGAAATTGTTATAAACGTAGTTTGTTGTACCGCTGGCGATAGTCATTCCGTATCCGTATCCCGTGGATGTTCTCAAATCGTAAATGTTATTCTTATATGTGCTTACGGTAGTTCCTCCCGATTGATAATAACCGTAAACACTTCCGCTGATGGATGTCTGTAATCCATAGACCGTGTTGTTATACGCGGTCTTTGTAACGGCGGTAGATGAATTATAAATTCCGTATAATGACGCGGAGGCAGCGCCTGTTTTGAAATTATAAACGGAATTATTGTAGAAATTGAATGTGCCGGTATAAGCCGCGTTCGAAATATAGAATCCGTACAGCGCGCCTGTCGCGCCGTCTCTTTTATATATATTTCGTACTACGTTATTGTAGTAGTTGACTGTTGTCGAGTAATAATTGTAAATGTATATCCCGTATGTAGTGCCGGTTGTCGTCAACGTGTCATTCTCCATTACGTTGTTGTAAGCGTTAACAATCGCCTGCCCGTAATATATATACATCCCGTAATATGTGCCCGCGCCGATTGTCGACTGCCTTCTTACGTTTCCCCCCACATAGTTGTTAGAAATGTATTCATAACTTCCTGCTGTGGGCGTCGTGGTGTACGGGTAAATGTAAATACCGTACATCGAACCGGTATTCGTCGTCGTGCCCTGACCCCATTTGTTGTTCTGGAATTTATTGGAATCAACATACAGGTTCATTGCCGTAGTATAATAAATGTAAAATCCGTAAAGAGCACCTGATGTAATCGCAGTTGCGGTCATACCCTGAACGGTGTTTCTTTTGACTATAACAGTATTGTCTGTTCCCGTATATCCGTAGTTGCTTAATGCTATACCGTATGATGACGATGTTGTGGTAGCGGTTGTATCCGTTACGGTATTGTTATAAACTATTACGCTTGAGTTCGTGGACGTGGAAAGCATAATACCGTAGTTCGTGGATGTGCCGCCGGCACCGCCTCCGATGTCGTTGTTGCTGACCGCGAGACTGTCCTGATAAATAGTGTATATACCGTAAGACGTCGTCGAGCCGCCTCCAAACAGGCGAATCGTGTTCCCTCCGCCCACGCCTATCTGGTTGAAATGGTCATAAAAATCGTATGGCGCGGCAGAGCTGTAGCCGCCCATCCAGATGCCGACATAGCAGTTTCTTATTGAATTGCTGTAATACTGGTTGCCCGAGTTCGAACCCAATCTGTCGGTAACCGTTAAAGCCGTCGTCGAGGCAGTTGTGTGATTCGCCGAGTAAATACCGATTGAAGCGGTATTCGTCTTTTGAAGCGTGATACTGCAATTCTTAATAGTATTGTACTGAGAGCCGTTTGTTCCGTCGACTTTCAACAATGCATAACCCCATTCCATTTGTGTCGTGGTGGTCGTATTCGTTAAGGCGTCCGAAACGTCAATTCCGTTGAACGTGATGTAATCGACACCCGATAACAGGATGATGCCGTCCATCGAACCGGTTCCTACTCCGGCCGTTATCAGCGGGTTCGCGCCCGAACCCGATTTCTGGAATACAACCGGGTTTGACGCGGTTCCTGTTGCCGTTATAACAAGGTTCGACGCTGTTTCCGTGAAACCGGCGGCAACGTTAAAAGTTACGCCGCCAGACCCGACTCCGGATGAGTTGAGCGCGGTTATAGCAGCTGAAATTGTCGCGTAATCTCCGGGAATCGTCTTAGTCCCCGATAACTGCGCGAATGAATTTTGATAAAAAATACCGGCAAGGAATACCAGTATCAGAAGAAAGGAATTTTTTTTCATAATACATGAATTAAGTTTTTGGGTATTTTTATATTACTTTCACTTTAACTTACGGGAATACTTTCACTACTACTTACGGGTAAATAATACTCCTTACTTAATAATATTACTTTCACTTTGACCCGATAATATACTTCACTTTCTGCTTTAACTTTCTGTCAGCAAGAATACCTTAAATATTCTTAAATAAAAATTAACTGGAATGTATCTTGCTGTGATTTATTTCAGGTATTGTAACGGTGTCTTGCATAAAATAAATAATACGGTTATTTTACTTTATCTTCAGTAATTAGGGGCGCTGCAAATAACGTTTATATTTATAAGGCGTTTATAAGTGTGTTACTTTTGAAGGTATGTATCACCCAACATGATTTTACAAGATAAAAATAAGCGTTTGTAACTTAATCAATTTCGATGAAGAAAATTAAGTCATATGTACTTCTTGAATCGTTGAGCAGGGTTGAACTTAAACGATTCAATGATTTTATAAATTATTCCGTCAAAGCCGGCGAATCTCAAATCAAAAACCTCTGGTCCGCAATATATTCTGTTCAACACAACGAATTCGACATTGAAAAAGGAAGCAGGTTTTCCCGAAAAACTTTTTCTGATTTCACGAAACAGATTGAAAAATTTCTTTTCATTAGAAACCTTGAGAAAGACACATTCAGCAGTATTATATTTCTCTCTAAAGAACTTCGTCAGAGAAAAGTAAATAAATATTTCGAACAGCAACTCAAATACATCGACAGCATCAAGAATCAAAAGAATGTAAAAATTTATTCGGATGTACTTAATCGGCTGAGGCTCAACAGGGAAGAACTGCTTCTGTTCAAGAGCAGGAATGACGACTCAAGTATTAGGCGCATACAAGGTGAAAGAACGCGCTTGACGGAATTACTTATGATACAAAATATATTATCCGAATACTGCAGCAATCTGCTTGCAGGTTACAGGCAGGATGAAAGAGGGGAAAAATTTGTCGGCGTCAAGAGGGCAGTCGCGTATATTCGGAAAAATCAATCCGTTTTTAAGAACAGGTATCCTGGTATTTATTCGCTCTATCTTTTTGTTAACGCGTCCGGCAGGTTGTCACCGAAAAAAAACGTGGACTTGTTGTTTGAATACCTCATAGAGCACGAGAACAAATTGAGTGATGATGAACTTCAGTCGGGGTACGAAGCATTGATTCTGATGCTAATAGGCAGGTTGAATTCGGGAGACTCGAAATCGATTCGGGAATTTTACGACATTATCAAGGAGATTTACAACAGGGGAATTCTCAGAAGGCACGAAGTAATCCAGTCAAGGCTATTACCTACGTTTGTAAACATAGCCCTGGAGTTCAATAATATCCCGCTCGCTGAAAATCTTATACTGGAATTCGATAGTAAGATGGATGAAATAACCAGGCAACCTGCCGTATGCCTTTGCCGGGCGATGGTGGAATGTAAGAAAAGGAATTTTCTTAAAGCAAAGAAACTCCTGCTGCAGGAAAAGCCTCACGGCTTTGTTCAATATGTTTTTAACAAAACAGTTCTTATAATTGTATATTATGAATTGAACGAATTAAGGAACATTTATCCTATGACGGATACAATTAAGCATTTTCTGCAGAGAAGAACTGAATTAAAGGGACTTGCGGATAACGTGCTCAGGTTCTTGAAACACATCAACAAACTCGCGCGCGTGAAAAAGAATAATGGAAAAGGGATTCAACATCTATACCCGCTTGCGACCGATGAAAAATTGTTCTTCCACAGACCCTGGATATTAGAGAAATATGAAGAACTAAGTAATTGATTTTAAGTTAGTGTAAGGCGTTTCGAAGTTATTGATATAATTTCCCGATAGTCCCTGCTGTTACAAATTTCACTGAAATTTCGTTTTATTATTTGTTATTTTCCAATCTGAAAAATTACCCGACTTATGAAAAAATTTGCCGCTATCATAATCGTTTTGTTAGTGCCCGTCCTGAGTCTTTCTCAGGTTGAAAATGTTCCGTTGTCGTTTCCGGTTTATGATTTTCTCAAAAATATGAGCGTCAAGAAACTCATTCATTTTGACGACGACAATCCTAACCTATCGAGGTTTGAAGTTGCGGATTTTCTGAAAAAAGTTGACGCTAAAAGAACCGAACTTAGCAGGACCGATTCGGAACTCCTCGATAAATACAAGGTTGAATATGTTCCCGAGGAATCGAACAGTTCAAATACCTGGAGAATGTTCGGAAGCGGCAGAAAATTTTTCGACAACCTTGACGGATTTCTCTCGAACAAGCAGAAATATCTTTTTTCCGCTGGAAGCACGGGTAATAATATTTATATTGAAGGTTTGGGGAATGTATACACTGGCCATGAAATAAAACCCGACAGCAAGATAAATACGGTGATGATGGACGGCGGGCTTGCAGCCCGCGGTACGCTTTTTAACCACCTCGGATATTATCTCGACTGGGGTAAGGGCGCGATGTTCGCGCAAAAAGACCTTGCAACATTCATGGAACCGAGAATGAAAGTTGATTTCAAGTTCAATGAAGACACGGAAAAACTAAGGAATTACGACTATACTTCCGCTTATCTGAAATATTATATAGAACCGCTCGACAAGTTCGGCATCTCAATTCAGTTCGGCAGGGAGAAAACAACTCTCGGGTACGGGTACGGAAGCAAGACCCTGCTTTCGGGTGAAAATCCGGACCTTGATTTTCTAAAACTGAACGTCAAGTACGGAGTCGTTCGTTTCACGACGATGTACGCCTCTACCGTAGGATATTTTTCCGAGAACAGAAACGAGAGATACACAAAATATTTATCCATACAAAGATTAAAAATTTCCCTTCCGGATTTGTTTGATTTCGGAATTTCCTCTAACATAGTGTACAACGGAAGAATCGAATTCGCGTACCTGAACCCCATAATGTTCTGGACCTTCGCGGAGAAATCTTTGCAGGACAGGGACAACAAGGCTTTCTCGCTCGATTTTCAAACACGTTTGTTTAAGAACGTGGAGTTTCAAGGCACGCTGTTTATTGATGACGATGAGTTGTTCGGTTTCCTGACGGGGAAAACCGACAGGGGCGAGAAAATCGCTTATCAACTCGGCACGTTCATCTACGAACCACTTTCAATAAAAAACCTTTCCCTTGAACTTGAGTACACTAAAATCCGCCCGTACACTTACTCTCATTATGACATAAAAAACAATTACACCGCTTACGGGCTTAACCTCGGGCACAGAATCGGACCTAACGCGGACGAAATTTTTTCCAGGCTTGCATATAACATTTCGGACTGGGGAAGGGCAGGCTTGGAATACAGGTTCATCCGCAAGGGGAACAACATTTACGATGAATCGGGGAATCTCACAAGGAATGTCGGAGGCGACGTGCTCTACGGATTCAGAGACGAAATCGACAATTTCGATGCGCCGTTTCTTGACGGAGAAAGAGTCAATACTCACAATATCGGACTGACATTCAGATTCATACCAATAAGAAATTATACATTTACGCTTTCTTACGTTTACAATCTCGATGATAATATAACGAAAGGCTTTAAGGAAGACTTCAGTTACGCTTTCGCGAGAATGAATATTATATACTGAGAATGCTTAACTGATTTAGGATAAAAAGTCAAGCACTATTTCAACTATAAAATATTGCATATTTATTTTAGTCGGCAATATTTATATTTGATTAAATTTACTGTTTTATGATTTCCCTAAAAATCATATCTAAATAAAAATATACGGAGCCGTACTATGTATAATTTTTTATCACTCAACCTGAACTGCCCCCATTGCGGACATTCTCTGATGGATCCCGAAACACTCGTTGACATCGAAACAAGCATCCTTCTTCACATCGATATAGCGAAGAAAAAAGGAGACATAAATCTGAGTTCAATTTACGGAAGTTACAATTATGTCAGTTCTGTGGAAACTCCGAAGGATGAACTTGCCGTTTTTTCCTGTCCGCATTGCGGAAAAGACGTGAACACCAGGGAAGAGTGCAACGTTTGCAAAGCCTCGATGGTGACACTGATTATGGATATGGGCGGTAAGATTAATTTCTGTTCAAGAAGCGGCTGTAAAAATCACAACGTCGAATTCGAAGACCTGAACAACGCACTGAGAAAAATGTATCAGGAGTTCGGCTATCAATCCGTTCACTCTCACGACGAGGTTATTGAAGAACTGATAGAGGAACCCGTGAATGAAGAGCAGGAGATTCTGGAAACCGGGGCTTTCCTTTATGCGTATTGCCCTCATTGCCGCAGAAGCCTGATTGAATCGGATATGCTGAAACTGAAACTCGTGAAGGAAAAAAATGAAACGGGGTTCGTTTTGTTAAGTCCGTATTTGAATGTGTTCTCGTCAAAATCGACTGTTTTTCTTGCCGAAGGCAAGCCGGTCGGCGATTTGAGGTGTTATCACTGCGACGAAAGTCTGATGGTCAGCGACAAAAACTGCGAATTGTGCGGCTCTCCTGTCGCGGCGATTTCGATAGGCGCGCGTTCAAAACTCATAGATTTCTATATATGCTCAAAGAAAGGATGCAGATGGCACGGATTAAGCGAGGATGATATAAACGATATAAAACTCGAAGACAGTTTAGAGTGGTAGCCTTGTGCTTAGGGGGGCTTGTAGTTTTTATTTAAAACTAATTTAATTCAAATGTATCAAATTATCCGTAAACAGTTACTTGCAAAAGGTTCAATTGTTAAGTTTGATATCAGCGCTCCCAGAATTGCCGCGAAAGTTAAAGCAGGGCAGTTTGTAATAATACGCGTTAACGAGACAGGCGAAAGAATTCCGCTAACAGTAGCGGATAAAGACGCTTTTTCGGGGACTATCACAATCATCTTTCAGGTTGTCGGAAAAACGACGGCTTTAATGCGTTCACTGAAAGAAGGCGATATTATTAAAGACGTTGTAGGACCTCTGGGTAAACCCGCCGAAGTGGAAAAAATCGGAACCGTCGTAATGGTGGGCGGAGGAACAGGCATTGCAATACTTCATCACGTCGCGAAAGCGTTCAAGGAAGCGGGTAATTTCGTTATTGGAATACTCGGCGCGAAGGATAAGGACCTGCTAATACTGACCGATGAAATGTCCGCGATATGCGATGAAATTATTATTACGACCGATGACGGAAGTTTCGGCGAAAGAGGTTTCGTCACGCAGCCGATGAAAAAATATCTTGACGAGAGATATGATATTAAACTCGTTTACGCTATCGGTCCGATTATAATGATGAAAAATATCTGCAACCTGACGAAAAAGTACAACGTGCCTACGATGGTGAGCCTTAATCCCGTAATGATTGACGGCACGGGAATGTGCGGCGGATGCAGGGTTACAGTTGACAATAAAACGCAGTTCTGCTGTGTTGACGGTCCCGATTTTGACGGTCATAAAGTTGATTTTGACGAACTCGATAAAAGAAATTCAATATATCTTAAAGACGAGAAGGACTCGCTTCTTGCTTCTATAAGGTAATTTATAAATTAACTCTGAATAAGCATGTTCGAAGACGTAAAATATCTTAAGTTCAAGTCTTATCTGAACACTTATTGTCCTCATTGCAGGAATACTTTTAACGTTGAGATTAAGGATAGAAAGTATATCCAGTTCAAGGCGGTTTATAAAGGCGAAGACATAGACCTTAAACTAAGTCCATATTTGGACGTGTTCGATGTCGAATCGTCAAAGGAGATTGCTAAAGACGACCTGCTTGATGATTTATTATGCCCGAGATGCAAAAAGAGTCTGATAGTTGTCGAAAAGCCTTGCGGCGATTGCGGTTCACCCGTGGCGGAAGTAATAATAGCGGCTTTCTCGAGACTTCTTCCTTTCTATATGTGCATGAAGCACGGATGCACGTGGCACGGTCTGACAAAAGCCGACGAGAACAAGATAAAACTTAAAATTCCCCGGCAGGAAATGCCCGAGCAGGATATGAAACTGCGCGTAGCTAACCACGGAGAAGTGCCTTACGGATACACGACCGAACTCGCTCAACTTGAGGCGGGACGATGCCTGCAGTGCAAAGAGCCAAAATGCGTGAACGGATGTCCGGTTAACGTGGACATACCGTCTTTCATAAAACTTATCAGAGATGAAAAAATAGACGACGCCGCCAAGAAGATTAAAGAAAGGAACATACTTCCCGCGATATGCGGAAGGGTTTGCCCGCAGGAGTCGCAATGCGAGTCGCTGTGCATTCTCGGTATCAAGGACAGACCCGTAGCGATAGGAAATCTCGAGAGATTTGTCTCAGATTACGAGAGAAAAATGGAACTGGTCAAAATTCCGACGATTACCGCGAGGTTGAACAAAAAAATCGCCGTTGTCGGTTCGGGTCCCGCGGGGCTGACCGTCGCGGCGGATTTAATACAGAAGGGCTATTCAGTAACTATCTTCGAAGCGCTTCACGAGGCGGGCGGGGTGCTCGTTTACGGCATACCTGAATTCAGGCTTCCTAAAGCAATAGTGAATTTCGAGATTGATTACCTTAAACAGATGGGCGTGCGCATTGAGATGAACACTGTAATCGGAAAGACAATTGAAATGGATGAACTCCTACAGAATTTCGACGCGGTGTTTATCGGCGTAGGCGCGGGTCTGCCCGTCTTCATGAACCTTCTCGGAGAAACTCTCGGTAATGTGTTTTCCGCGAACGAGTATCTTACAAGAATGAATCTAATGAAGGCGTACAAATTCCCGGAATACGATACTCCAAAACCGCGCGGCAACAGAGTTGTTGTTATCGGCGGCGGGAACGTCGCGATGGATTCCGCAAGGACGGCGATAAGAACAGGCTCGAGTGAAGTAATAATCGTTTATAGACGTTCGAGACAGGAACTGCCCGCGAGGCACGAGGAGGTTAGACACGCCGAGGAAGAAGGAGTGAAGTTCATGCTTCTGACTAATCCCGTGAGATATATCGGAAACGACCAGGGATTGCTGAAAGGAATGGAATGTATAAGAATGAAACTTGGCGAACCCGATTCATCGGGAAGAAGAAGACCCGTTCCGATAGAAGGCTCAAATTTTATTATTGACTGCGACGTGGCTGTCGTCGCAATCGGAACATCCTCGAATCCCGTGCTTTTCCAGACCGCTCAGGATATAAAAAGAAATAAATGGGGTTATGTCGAGGTTAATCCTGAAACGAACGAGACGTCGAAGGAATTCGTTTACGCGGGCGGTGATATTGTAACAGGCTCGGCAACGGTGA
>CALGII010000317.1 GCA_937915485.1 uncultured Ignavibacteriota bacterium
AATAAAAAAGACGCGGGTGAGCGCGTCTTAAATTTAATAAAGATGAGATAAAATAATTATGCGTTTACGTGCTGTTTGCTTTTTATTATTTCGAGTGTATCTCTGGCAATCATAAGTTCTTCATTAGTCGGAATGACATAAACCTTAACTTTTGAAGAAGGCAATGATATTTCTGCGAGTTCGCCTCTCACTGTCTTGTTCTTTTCGACATCAAGATAGAGTCCCATGAATTCGAGTCCCTTGCAGGCTTCATATCTCGTTTCGTAATCGTTCTCGCCGATTCCCGCGGTAAAGACGAGCGCGTCGAGACCGCCCATTACGATAGCGTAAGCGCCGATGAATTTTTTCAGACGGTAATCGAACATTTCGAGCGCGAGTTTTGCTCTTCTGTTACCTTCGTGGAAAGCGTTTTCAAGGTCGCGGAAATCATTGCTTATACCCGACACACCGAGCATCCCTGATTTCTTATTCATCACGTCATCTATCTGCTTTGCCGACAAACCTTCCACGTTCTCGAGAATCGGAATTAACGCCGGGTCAACGTCTCCGCATCTGGTACCCATAATAAGCCCGCCCGTAGGAGTATGTCCCATGCTGGTATCAATGCTCTTGCCGTTCAGAATCGCGCAAACGCTTGCTCCGTTTCCAAGATGGCAAGATACAATTTTCGATTCCTTCTTGCCGAGCAGTTCAATCGCCACCTGCGACACGTATCTATGAGACGTACCGTGAAAGCCGTACCTGCGTACTCTGTACTTCTCGTAAAGTTCGTACGGCAGAGCGTACATGTAACAGTAATCAGGCATTGTCTGATGGAAAGCCGTATCGAATACTCCGACCATCGGAACATTCGGAAGCACTTCCTGACACGCCCTTATTCCTTTTATGTTCGGCGGATTATGAAGCGGCGCGAAGAATGAGCATTCATCGAGCGCCTTCACAACGTCTTCCGTTATAAGCACCGAGCCCGAATATTTTTCACCCGCGTGAACCACTCTATGACCAACGGCATCGATTTCCGAAACGTCTTTCAGGACGTTTTCCTCTTTAAGAATATCAAAAACGAGTTTTATTGCGTCGGTATGATTTAGAATTGTCTTTTCAATTTTTTTCTTTTCCCCTCTTACGTAAAAAGTCATCGATGAACCTTCGGCGCCTATTCTTTCGACGAGTCCTTTGGAGATGACTTTTTCTCCTTCCATATCAATCAACTGATATTTCAGTGATGAACTTCCTGTATTTACTACGAATATTTTCATTATTTATTTTTTTAAAATTTTATCCAATTGCCTGTACGGCGGTAATCGCAACTACGTCGACAATTTCGTCCACGGTACAGCCGCGTGAAAGGTCGTTAATCGGCAGAGCGAAGCCCTGACTAATCGGTCCGATAGTATTCGCTTTAGCGAGCCGCTGAACGAGTTTATAACCTATATTACCCGACTGCAAATCGGGGAATATAATTACGTTCGCTTTACCCGCAACGGGGCTTTTCTTTGCTTTCATCATTCCGACCTCGGGAACGAGCGCCGCGTCCAACTGCAGGTCGCCGTCGATGAGCAGTTCAGGCATTTTTTCTTTCGCGATTCTCGTTGCTTCTACGACCTTGTCAACGAACTCGTGTTTTGCCGAGCCGTGAGTTGAGAATGAAAGCATCGCGACTTTGGGTTCGATGCTAAGAAGCGATTTTGCGGTAGCAGCGGTTGATATCGCTATCGACGCGAGTTCTTCGGCGTTTGGATTCGGGTTTATGGCGCAGTCAGCAAAAACAATCGTGCCGTTATCGCCGAACGAGCAATCGGGAACTTCCATAACAAAACAACTCGACACTATAGAGATGCCGGGCGAAGTTTTAATAATCTGAAAACCAGGTCTCAGCAAATCTCCGGTCGAGTGAATCGCGCCCGACACGAGCCCGTCCGCGTCTCCGGTCTTTACCATCATCGTGGCGTAATAAATTGTGTCTTTCATAGTCTCAAGCGCTTCTTCGTAAGTCACGCCTTTCGACTTTCTCATTTCAAAAAACTTCTTCGAATACTCTTCGTGCTTATCCGAAGTTTCAGGATTAATAATTTTGATACCGGAAATATCCGCACCGTGTTTCTTTGCTTCATCACGAATTTTATTTTCGTTGCCAAGCAAAATCACATCTGCGAGTTTTTCCTTTGTAATTTTTTCCGCGGCGAGTAAATTTCTTTTTTCGCAGCCTTCGGGAAGAGCAATCGTTTTCCTGACAGAACGAGCCTTATCCCATATCTTCTTCATAACTGACATGACTATCTATTTAATTTGAATGGTCATTCAAAATAGTCAATTTCAGTGAAATTTTAAATGGAAATTATCGGTGACTTAAATAAATAAATGAGTGAATATGTTGATTTCCGTGGGAATATTCATGAATCATTGTATATACGTAACACCCGCTCCTAAAGAGAAATCCGCGCTTTTTCCGATTAAATTCGTTTCAAATTCGGGGAAAACGCTGAATATTTTTGAGAGCGGAATTTCATACCCGATTCCGAATTTGACAACTGGGGGAATTTTTATCGATTCACCGTAATTTTTAGACGCCGTTCTGCTTAACAGACCGAATCCTAACTTCGCGTAACCCGGCGCGTCGTTACCGAAAGGATAAATCTTCGTGCCGACGGATATCAGGAACGAATATTTCATGCTTTCCGAAAGCGTTTGAGAACTGCTGCTCGTGTTTTCCTTAACGACGTACTTCATTCTTGAAACTGTAAGTTCGGTATATAATGAAACGACAGAGCCCATTTTGTACTGAACGTTAGGAGTAATCCCGTATCCGTAAGTATAGTACGAAGTGCTGGTTTCATTGGAAGTTATTATTCCCTGAAGTTTCAGTTTAAACAGCGCGTTGGGAGATTCCTTATCAGACTTCTTATCGGGAAACTGCGCATAAGAATTCAGCGTATTGATGCTTAAAGAAAAGAAGAAAATTAAAAATAATGTTTTCGTTAAAAAGAAAACTTTTGCCGTAAAAGTATTCCTGTTATTGTTCCGCCTCATCCCCTATGATTAATTGTGAAATATAGCCCAATGCAATTCAATAAAAAAGGCTTTCCATACGGAAAGCCTTTCACACAATATTTACTATTGTTTCTCCTTTACTTGATAAGCATAAATCTCTTAACGTCAGTGAAAGTGCCTGCGGTAATTTTATAAGTATAAGCGCCGCTTGAAAGGCTGCTGCCGTCAAAATCCACGGAATAATATCCGGGCTGTCTCATATCGTTTACGAGTGTCGCTACTTCCCTGCCGAGAATGTCGAACACCTGTATCGTAACGAAACTGCTTTTCGGAATCGAATATGAAATTTTAGTTACGGGATTGAAAGGATTCGGATAATTCTGACCGAGCGAAAATTCTTTCGGCAGTCCGTTTTCATTTCCCGCTAATCCGGTTGCAAGAACTACGTTCACATTACCTTCGTAACGGTAATAGTTCTGCTTGGTTATAACGACTTTAATGACGTCGCCGATATTCAGCGTACCGGTTATAGGAACGGCTATAGTCGAGCCTGTGCCCGTGGCAGTGCCGAGGATTGTAGTATCTTTCGTTATAGCGATGAAAGAGCCTGTGTTGGCATTGACGTTGAAACTTGTCGCCGTGTAGGCAATCTGGTTCGCGTGGTTTACCGCCATATTCTGCGGAACTTCGGAGTATAAATTAAGGAACGCGTCCCCGTGCATATGGAACAGCCTGTACGTGACGAGTTTATTGCTCGTATTATACGGCCAGGATGACTGCTGAAGGAAATATTTTCCTGCCGCCATTCCGAAAGCGGGTTTTAAATCCCTAGATGCGGGAGTCGTACCGTACGCGGGCATGAAGTTCGGCCACATATTGTCGTACATTCCCCAGCAGTACGTGTCGTTGACGAACGAGTATGAAACTTCCGCGGGGCATACCATTCCGAGAGCGCCCGCGTTCTGACCGTTATATTTATACCTGTAAAACACCTCGACGAAACTTCCGTTCGACGGGCATCCCGAAGGATTGTGATACGCGCCCGTCTGGCAGTTTATCGAATAAACGAACGTCAGGTTTGTATTCGTCAGACTGTTTATGTTTGAAGTCGAGTAAGAGGGTTCTCCCCAGCCGGTGTACAAGCCATGGTCACGGTGCTGGAGGATGAACGAGCCGCTGTTAATCGCATTGTTTACCATTGTTGCCGTGCCGCCGTCGAAGTTTCCGAGCGAGTCGGGTGTCATCGGGATATAGCCGAGTCCCGCAGTTCCGAAATAATTCACGACAGTCGCGGTATTTGTCGCCGTGGACCACTGCGTTCCAGGCGTGCCTGAATATACTTTATTTATTCTCACGGGGTTCTTGCCGAGCGAGTGCTTGAAGAAACCGCCAAGCACTTCCGAACAAATCTGGAACCACCTCGTAGTCTGCCAACCTAAAGCAGTAATCGGATTGCTGTAATATGACGGCTGTGTCGGGGGATTCCTTTCGTAATTTATATTTTTCGTGATTAAAGTCTGCAACTCGGTTGTGTTATTACCGATTATTCTCGAGAAAACTATTTCGGGCATTTCGTCATTGTTGACGTCGGCGTAATAGTTATCGGAGGCGAAATCGGGATAGCCCGAGTCAGGCTGCAGTTTGGAAATAATACCAGTCATTCCCGACGCGTCAGTGCTGTAGTCAGCCATAAGGCAAACCGCTACGGGTTTAACCACCCAGTTATTGTAAGCATTCTGCACCCAGGCTTTAATTGTCTCGACGTTGTTTCCGCCGATTTGGGAGAGTTTAAACACGCCTGTCTTGATTCCCTGCGCTGTCCTGAATTTCTTCAATGTGTCCGCCCATGGCGCGAAATCCGCGCCGTCAGGAATAATGATTACGTATTCGTATCCGTATGCAAGCATAATGTCCCTGTCTCTCGCTGAAAAATCGATTACAGGAAGCGAAGAGTAGTTTAATATCGCGTCGCTGATTATCGGTTCGAACCATCTGCTTCTGTACGCGGGGTCTCCGAAAGTTCCGTTGCCGCCGATGAAATCGACCTGAACCTTTATGTCCTTGTACACTATCAGTTCTCTCGTTACCGGATTATACTGGAACGGGGTTATACCGAGCATAACAACGTCAACTCCCCTTATCTGCTGGGGTTCGGACATCATCACGGGCGACTGAGGATACAGACCGCCTTTTTCATATACGCTTTTATCTTTCACGTATTTCAAAGGTCTCGGGTCATCATCTTTCGGAAGCACAGGAGCGGGAGCGATATCCACGTTTTTTATCACTTCCGTTCTGGAGGATACGATTTTGTAAGTCGCGAACGAGCCCTTTGGAATCGCTATGTATCTTCCTGTTCCCGCGAGGTCAGGTTTGCCCGCGTCGTTCGGAAGAAAAACGCCTTCAATCTTTGCGGCTTTGAGGTTAATACCGTCAACTTCCACATCTTCAAGATAAAGTTTTGATACCGAAAAATTTATCTCGACTCCTGTGGATTTTTGATTGGTCATCGTGAGTCCGTTCGGACCCCAGTTCCCTTTGTATTCAATCTGCTGTGAGATGGAGTTGTTTGCTGCGAGAAATACAAAAAGGATAATAAAGAGTGAGGAAATGTAAAATTTCATTTTTTTCATGCTTTCATTTATGTGTTTTGGGAAAATAATAACTTCTTAGTAAATTAAAATTCGGAGAGAGTGAATTTAATTTTCAAAGTAATTTCCTGTTTCTTGTTCCTTGTTGGTATTAAAGATATGAATAACTATATATTTATTAAATGGATTTTGACGGAGATGAGCATTAATTTTTATCAATCAAAAAATAAAAGTTCATTCAAAAATGTTTTTTTTGCGCGGGGGGTGCCGAGGGGGAAATAAAAAAGGCTGCCTTATAAAGGCAGCCTTTTATTATAGAAATTAATACAAATTACTTTAGAAGAATGAATCTCTTCACATCGGTAAATGTGCCTGCCGTAAACCTGTAGAAGTAAACGCCGCTGGCGAAGTTGCTTCCGTCGAAATCAACCGTGTAATAGCCCGGCTGTTTCGTGTCGTTTACGAGAGTCGCGACTTCTCTTCCGAGAATGTCGTACACCTTTATTGTAATCAGGCTTTGTTTCGGTACTCCGTAATTAATCTTTGTCACGGGGTTGAACGGGTTCGGATAGTTCTGAGATATTGAGAATACTTTCGGTACAGTAGTGAGTTCGTTGCCCGTGCCCGTTGCCGTACTGTAGTAAATCGTAATGTTAGGACGCAATGACTGATTCGAGCCGCTTGTCATCGTGCATCCCGAACTGTTATCCGTGTAATACCCTCTCGTCATGTTCGCGACTGAAGTTGCATAGACGGGAGAATACTCCGTATAACTCGAGTTGTCATAACATATTTCGATAAGAAGGTTACTAGAGCCGTTGTACGTAAGAGGTGTCTGCATATCAATGTACTGCCAGCCTGTTCCCGGCACGGTGTATGTACCGCTGTAACAGGTTGTCCAGCCGCTTGATACCCAGGAGGATATCGACGTGGCTGTTGTATGCTGCATCTTCACGCTGAATCCGCTCATCGGCTGTGACGAAGCGGTCGCAACGTTGAATCCGATGCGTGTTATCGCGCCTGAGAACGACTTACCCGCGTTAAGTTCCGAAGCAAGGTAAAGAATCTGTGTTCTTCCGTCCATCCAGTAAGTGGTGTACGGATAGTTAGAGGTTGAAGTTCCCGTGCCGATAACGACCCAGTTCTTGCCAACCGTAACCTGGAATGAATCAATCGAAGTAATCACGCCGCCGAGGGTGTACATTTTGAGTTTGAATTTCGCCGCCGTGCCAATAGGTGTGCTCGGGGATGCCGAGATCTGGAACGGCATTCTCAGAGAGTCGGATGCGTTTATGTTTCCGTAAACGCAGCTGTCGGTAATCATCGTTATGTAGGATGATGTGGTTGTCAGTTTAGCGCTGACTATCTTCGCCTGTGACGTACCACCGTTTCTAAGAGCAATCTTGAACTTCGCGGTTTCACCCGGGTCAACGTTACCGTTGTTATTGCCTGTTGAATCCGTAATCACGTTTGTTCCCATCGAAATCTTAGGAGCGTGTCCTATAAGCGAGAAGCCGCTTGTCCACGTATCCGAGCCGCTTGTTGCCACGACAGTGAAATCGACTTGTGTATTATCGGGGATTAAGTTAGAAACATTGTATGCGAAAGCGTTGTTTACCATAACCGTGCTGCCCGCCGCGATGTTGCCGTAACTCTCCGTACTGTCCGTGATTGTAATGTACGGACTGATTGATCTCAATTTTATCGTTACGCTGTTTGCAACGACCGAGCCTACGTTTTTCGCTCTGAAGTTAAGTTTATTTGTTTCGCCGTAATCCATCTTGCCGTCGCCGTTGCCTAACGGAGAAGCGTCGTTAATAGCGACAGAGTCCTTAACTACGTACGGACCCGAAGAGGGAATTACGTTTACATAACCCGTATATCTGTAATAGTTCTGCTTTGTTATTACTACTTTCATTATCTGTCCCGGAGTCTGCGAGCCCGGAATCGTTATGTTAACGGGTGAACCCGTACCGGTAGCAGTTCCGAGAATGTTGCCGTCTATCGATAACGCAATGAACGCTCCTGAATTCGCTGTAACCGCGAATTGAGTCACGCCAGCCGTAACAGCCGATGCATGGTTTACGGTAAGGTTCTGAGGAACCTCGGAGAATAAGTTAAGGAACGCGTCACCGTGCATATGGAACAACCTGTAAGTTACGAGTTTATCACTCGTGTTATAAGGCCAGGATGACTGCTGCAGGAAGAATTTGCCCGCCGCCATACCGAAAGCCGGTTTTTCATCTCTAGACGCCGGTGTGGTTCCGTACGCGGGCATGAAATTAGGCCACATATTATCGTACATACCCCACACGTACGTATCGTTCACGAATGAATATGAAACTTCCGCGGGGCAGACCAGACCGAGCGCTCCCGCGTTCTGATTATTGTATTTATACCTGTAAAACACTTCAACAAAACTTGCCTCAGAGGGACATCCTGACGGATTGTGATACGCGCCCGTCTGACAGTTAATCGAATAAACGAATGTCAGATCTGTGTTAGTAAGCGACGGGATGTTAGAAGTTGTGAAGCCCGGTTCGCCCCAACCTGTATACATTCCGTGGTCGCGGTGCTGCAGAAGGAATGAGCCGCTGTTGAGGGCGTTAACGACCATCTGCGCCGTGCCGCCGTCAAAGCCGCCTAACGAATCCGGCGTCATCGGAATGTAACCGAGCCCGGTCGTTCCGAAATAATTCACTACAGTCGCCGTGTTTGTCGCAGTCGACCACTGAGTTCCCGGCGTGCCTGAATAGACTTTATTAATTCTAACGGGATTTTTCCCTTTAACCTTTTTTAAGAAACCGCCGACGAGTTCCGAGCATAACTGGAACCATCTTTCTGTCTGCCAGCCGAGAGCCGTTATCGGATGATTATAGAACGCGGCTGATGTAGGCGGATTTCTTTCGTAATTTAATTCCTTCGAGATTAATGTCTGAAGTTGATCGTTGTTGTTCGCTATTATCCTTGAGAAAACAATCTCAGGCATTTCGTCGTTATTGACGTCGGCGTAATAGTTATCGGATGCGAAATTCGGATAACCGGAGTCAGGCTGCAGTTTCGAGATAATCGTGCTTGCGCCTGATGCATCCGTACCATAGTCAGCCATTAAACAAATCGCGGCGGGTTTTATTGTCCAGTTGTTATAAGCATTCTGAACCCATGCCTTGATTGTTTCGACGTTGTTGCCGCCGATATCGGACAGTTTATAAATTCCGGTTTTTATACCCTGTTCCGACCTGAATCTCTTTACAGTATCAGCCCATGCTGAGAATTCCGCATTGTTAGGTACGATAATGACGTACTCATAACCGGTTTCGAGCATTATGTCTTTGTACCTGTTATCAAAATCGATAACGGGAAGCGAGGAGTAGTTTAACAGCGCGTCGCTGAGTATCGGTTCCCACCATCTGTTCCTGTAGGAATCGTTACCGAAATGTCCGTTGCCGCCAACGAAGTTGACTTCAACTTTGATGTCGGTGTAAACTGTAAGTTCGCGTGTAACGGGATTGTACTGGAACGGTGTTATTCCGAGCATTACCGCGTCAACGCCTCTTAAGTGCATCGGAGTTGAAACCATTACGGGACTTTCCGGATAATTTCCGTTCTTGCTGTAAACATTTTTGTCCCTGGGGTATTTCAAGGGTGAAGGATCGTCGTCCTTCGGAATTATCGGCGCGGGAGCAATGTCAATATCCTTTATAACTTCCGTTCTGAAAGAAACAATCCTGTATGTTACTGTTGCACCCTGCGGAATGGCTATGAATCGTCCGGTTCCCGCGAGGTCCGGTTTGCCTGCGTCGTTCGGGAGAAAAACTCCGGGAATTTTCGCAGCCTTAAGGTTTATACCGTCAACATTAACATCTTCAAGATTAAGTTTCGGTACCGAAAAATTTACTTCCACGCCCGAGGACATCTGCTTAGTCAACGACATTCCAGAAGGTCCCCACGTGTTTTTATAATTGATTTCCTGAGCATTCGCCGCGGTATAAAACATCATACCTGCTAACAAAACGAATAAGCAGCGAAGAGGAAAAGAATGAAAATAGTTTTTCATAAATTTAGTTTAAGGGAATTAATATAAATAAGGTTTAAAAAAGTGAGAGACGATTTTAAATCTGAATCAAAAATTTTGTTCCTCAATTGAATAATATACTTATTAGGGGAAAATTATATATTATTCAAAATTAATCAGAAATTCATAATTTTGAAATTGTAAAAAATAAATACACGTAAAAATTTTAAATAACTGATTAATAAAAGTTTCATAAAAATAAAAGCGAATAAATCAACCGGTAAGTGATGTAAATTAATTATCGGTTTTTAAAATTCCAAATACACATTTATTCCTTAATATCTTCGCTAATTCGCATAAAAAAACCGGAAAAAATCCGGTTTTTTAAGATTTTCTATTAAGATACTGATTATCTTTTTTCGGCAATATCCTTTCCCGCTTTCATCGCTTTCAGATTCACGTTCACCACATCATCTCCTTTTCTGCCGAAAATGAATTTTATGGCTTCCTCAAGTTTCCCGTATTCAATATCGAGAAACGGCGACGAAGCACCGAGAATCACCATATTCGCAGATCTCAATGAACCGGATTCCTTCGCGATTTTATCCGCGTCGATGCTTATGCTGTGTTTGCGCCCCGAAAGTTCATTCCTGACATTCTCAGGAGGCGGATAATTTGATATGTTCACGAACGGTTTGTCGTTCGTTATTATCCAGCCTTCGGGAGAAAGATAAGGAAGGTACCTTAACGACTCCATAGGCTCGACTGAAATTATCATATCCGCTTTTCCGTAAGGAATAAGGTCAGAGTAAATTACTTTGTCCGATAAACGCAGGTGCGACTGAACGTCGCCGCCGCGCTGGCTCATCCCGTGAACTTCAGCCTGTTTCAGGCTGAGTCCCAGATTCACCGCGGCAATACCGATTACAGACGCAATTGAAAGAATTCCCTGACCGCCTACACCTGCAAGAATAATATCCTTCTTCATTTCTTTACCTCCGCTTTTTTCTCTTTGTTCTTTTTTCCGATTGTTTGAATGCATTCTCTTCTTGGTATGATTACCGAAACTCCATCATAAGCAAGTTCCTGCTGAATTATTTTCATATTCTCTTCGTGATACCTCTTCATCGGATTTAAAACGTGTATGTGCTCTTCTTCGACTCCGACGCCTTTGCAAATATCTTCAATCTTGCCGAGCGCGGCGGAATTCTGTCCGCCTGTCATTCCCGTAGTAGCGTTATCCAGAATGAAAATCGTCACGTGCGACCCGTCGTTAACGCAGTCAAGAAGACCGGTTATACCCGAGTGAGTGAAAGTCGAATCGCCGATAACCGCGACCGCGGGCGTGAGACCCGCTTCCGAGGCGCCTTTAGCCATAGTAATCGAAGCGCCCATATCTACCGTTGAATTGACCGTGCTGTACGGGGGCAACGCTCCGAGCGTGTAGCAACCGATATCCGCGAAAACCCTACCCGGCGTGTATTCCGCGAGCACCGCCTTCAGGTCAAGATACGAATCGATGTGAGGACATCCTGCACAGAGCGACGGCGGTCTGGGAACAACCAACGACGGCACGTCATTTCCCCGCGTGTCGGTCAGGCCAAGCGCCACTGCCGCGATGTTTGGATTGAGTTCCCCGTCGCGCGGAACCGTACCGTCAAGGCGTCCTTTAATTTTCAGATTATTATTTAATATACCCTTTAGCAGTTCCTCAATAATCGGAGCGCCTTCCTCGAGCATAAGGATTTCTTCGCACTCGCCGCATATTTTATTTATCATCTTTACCGGAACCGGGTACTGGGAAATTTTCAGAACCGGATAAGGACATCCCGCGTCTCCAAAATTTTCCATTAGATAATTGTATCCGAGTCCGCTTGCTATTATACCCAACTTTTTATTTTTACCATCGGAATATTGATTGAATCCGGAGGTTTCCGATTCCATCTCAAAATTTTCCTGATTCCTGAGCAAATCCTTGTATTGCCTCCTTGCTATCGCGGGGAGAAGAACGAACTGTGTCAGATTCTTCGGCAGAGCGAGTTCATTCTGCGGTCTCTGCTCTTTCCTTGAAACGCCTGCTCTCGAGTGCGCGAGTCTTGTAGTGATTCTCAGCATCACGGGAATTTTATACTTCTCGGATATTTCATATCCGTAATGCACCATATCGTAAGCCTCCTGTTGGTTCACAGGTTCGAGTACGGGTATCATCGCGAACTTTCCGAAAAATCTCGAGTCCTGCTCGTTTTGCGACGAGTGCATAGACGGGTCGTCCGCCGCGACGACTATCATCCCGCCGTTAGCGCCTGTTATAGCCGAGTTGACGAAAGGGTCTGCGGCGACGTTGAGTCCAACGTGTTTCATACAAACCATCGAGCGTTTGCCCGCGTACGACATACCGAGAGCCGCTTCCATCGCGGTCTTTTCATTCGCAGACCAGGATGAGCGAATTCCCTTTTCCCTTGCCTCCTTCGAGTGCTGTACATATTCAGTGATTTCAGTAGACGGGGTCCCGGGATAAGCATATATACCCGATATGCCCGCGTCAATAGCAGCCTGAGCTATCGCTTCATCACCCAGTAAAACTAATTTTTGCATATTGGTAAATTTGGTATTTTTGGTAGATGAATAAAAATAAAAAAATCGGATTTAAAAATAAGGTGAATTCGAAATGCCCGAAAATATCAAAAATCAAATATCAAAAATAAAAAATGCAAATCAAAATTCAAAAATATACTTTCAGGGGTGATCAGGCTCAAGTTTTGACAGAATAAAACCGTCAGGAGGAAACTTCCCGACAAGCCGGGACTTTCAGCCTGACGGACACATAATATATCAAAAATAAAAAATCAAATATCAAAAATGAAAATGAAAATTCAAAAATGAAAATGAAAATTCAAAAATGAAAATGAAAATTCAAAAATGAAAATGAAAATCAAAAAAAATGAACTTTTATTTAAGGCTTTCAATCCACTTCGAAATTTCGTCGATTACCGCGTCGTTGAAATTATTATAATAATAACCGGGAACGCTTTTGTTCTTAAAACTTTCTTCAGGTGTTTTCGAGGTCGCGAATCCGTGGTCCATATTCGGAATCAACAGGAACCTGCCTTTTCCCGGATTATAAGTATTCACGATTTTCTCTATGTCTTCGTGGTCTTTATTAGAGAACGCCTCAAAGTCTCCCTCACCCCGAATTATCAGCACGTTCGCCTTAACGTCCTTCCAAATTTGGGGCATGTTCAAATCGTTTAGTTCCTGCCAGAATGTGTAATGCCTTGCCCACACCTGGTCTCCGCCGTCGAATTCAAGATACTCTTTCATTTCCTTTTTCAGTTCTTCCGTTACGGCAAGGTCTTTAGGGTGCTTTTTGAGCACGAGATAATCATAAAGGACTTTTATCATATCCGTCACGACTTTTTCATTCTCGATATAATCTACGCCGGCAATGGGATTCTGGAACCTGAACATATCGATTATGTATTCGTACCACGTTTTCAAACCCGTACCGCAAACAATCACTCCCTTAGCAATCCTGTTTTTATCCACCATCGGCGCCTCATATCCTCCGAGCGAATGGCCGAACACGAAAACATTATCTTTATCGACAAAATCGTACGTCAGCATTTTTTGAAATCCGGTTTCGAACGCCTCGAGTTCCGTGCTGTAGTTAATTTCAAAGCAATCGGGTGTATTGAGACAGTCGCCCATTGCAGGTTTTTCTACTCTCACCACGCAATATCCCCTTTCGCTCAGTTTATCGACGACCTGACCGTACGGATGCTTGCCGAGATTATCGAGAGAATAGCACATATAACCGGGTATGAAAAGTATTGTTTTGAATTTACCTTCCTTCTTAGGCTTCGTCGTAATCATTCTCAGATACCCGTCCTTGAATTTAACCTCATCATAAATTACGTCGTAACTATCCGATTTTTCCTGAGGAAGCGGTTCCGTGATGCCGTTCAGAGACAGATTTTCTCCGCCTCTGATTACATTGAACTTCACCTGCATTTTTTCCCTGAAATTTTTAACGGTTTCCCTGTACTCCTTTACTGTATTGGTTTTCACGTCGTTTACTGACGTAAGCACATCGTTAATCTTAACTCCGAGTTTATCGGCAGTGGAATTGGCCGTGACGTTCGTTACAGCGAGCCCGTCTTCTGAATTCAGTTTAAGAGCAGACTTTATCGAATCGTTTACATCAACGAGACGCAGACCGAGAAAAGCCTTTCTGGTCAGATTCTGCGAATAGGCATTCGATAATAGTATTAATAAAAGCACAAACGGAATAATAAGTTTTTTCATAGCGATAGATTTTATTTTCGTTTACGGGGAATATAATACAAAGTTACTATAAATTTATTTTAAATACATCTGAATATGGTCTTCCCAATGAATATACACGCAACTTTAAGGAATTTAGAGAGATGGAAGAATTTACTGAAAAAAATTATCTTATAATCAATAAACATTTTTACTATATTTAAACATACCTCATATAAATAAAAACAACTATCATGATCAGGAAACAAGACGCTCTGGATTATCATCAGACCGGACGTCCGGGAAAAATCGAAGTAATCGCTTCTAAACCCTGTGCAACGCAAAGAGACTTATCTCTTGCATACACGCCCGGAGTCGCGGACCCCTGTCTCGAAATCGAGAAAAATCCGCTCGATGCTTATAAATACACAGCCAAAGGAAATCTGGTTGCCGTCGTTTCTAACGGTACGGCTGTCCTCGGACTTGGTAACATCGGCTCGCTCGCCGGGAAACCTGTTATGGAAGGAAAAGGCGTGCTATTTAAAAGATTCGCCGATGTCGATGTATTTGACATTGAACTCAACACTGAGAATTCCGACGAAATCATCAAGGCTGTCAAACTGCTCGAGCCTACTTTCGGCGGAATCAATCTCGAAGACATAAAAGCACCCGAGTGCTTTTACATAGAGGAGGAACTCAAGAAGATAATGTCAATCCCCGTGTTTCACGACGACCAGCACGGAACCGCGATTATCAGCGGAGCCGCTCTAATCAACGCGGTTGAAATCGTGAACAAAAAAATCTCGGAAATCAAAGTAGTGTTCAGCGGAGCCGGCGCCGCCGGGATAGCCTGCGCTAAATTATACGAATCTCTCGGAGTCAAACGTGAAAATATCGTTTTGGTAGATACTAAAGGCGTCGTATATAAGGGCCGCAAAGAGGGAATGAACAAATATAAAGAATATTTCGCCTCCGACACAAAGATGAGGACGCTTGCAGACGCGATGAAAGGAGCGGATGTTTTCTGCGGAGTTTCGAAAAAGGGACTCGTTACAAAAGAAATGGTAAAATCGATGGCGAACGATCCCGTGATATTCGCGATGGCAAATCCCGACCCTGAAATCACTTACGACGACGCGAAAAGCGCGCGCGACGACGTGATTATGGCGACGGGAAGAAGCGATTATCCGAATCAGGTAAACAACGTGCTGGGCTTCCCGTTCATTTTCCGCGGCGCACTCGACGTTCGCGCGTCAACAATTAACGACGAGATGAAAATCGCCGCTTCGCACGCGCTCGCGCAACTGGCGAAAGAAGACGTGCCCGATTCCGTAATAAGGGCATACGGCGGAAGCAGAATCGAGTTCGGGCGCGAATACATTATTCCGAAACCGTTCGATCCGCGCGTTCTTCTCTGGGAAGCGCCCGCGGTTGCAAAGGCAGCGATGGACAGCGGAGTCGCTCAGAATCCTATAAAGGATTTCGAAGCGTACAAGGACAGCCTCGAAGCGCGTCTCGGCAAGTCAAGAGAGATTATGAGATTCTTCATACATCAGGCTCAAAAAACACACAAAAAAATCGTATTCCCAGAAGGCGAGGAAAACAGCATCCTCCGCGCCGCTCAGATAATCACGGATGAAAAAATCGCCACGCCGATTCTGCTCGGTAACAAGAAGGTTATACAGAAGAATATAGAGGAACTCGGACTGAGCATAGAAGCGGACGATTTCGAAATTCTTGACCCTACTACTTCAAAGAAAAGCGAGAGATACCTCGAGGAATTTTACAACCTAAGACAAAGAAAAGGAATTACTTTTTTCGACGCGAAGAGATTAATCAAAACTCCGAACATATACGGTATGATGATGGTGAGAACGGGAGACGCGGACGGACTGATTTCGGGTCTTACACAGCATTATCCCGACACGGTAAAACCCGCTCTACAGATTATCGGTAAGGACGAGGGTGTCAGGAATATCGCCGGGATGTACATGATGGTATTCAAGAACCAGAGAATATTTATCGCCGACCCGACCGTAAACATAAACCCCGACGCGGAGGAACTCGCCGAGATAACTATGCTCGTTGCGGACAAGGTGAAACAATTGAACATCGAACCGAGAATCGCTATGCTGTCGTTCAGCAACTTCGGAAGCACGAGGCATCCGCTCAGCGCGAAAGTAAGAACGGCGACTGAAATCGTGAGGGAGAAACGCCCCGAACTCATAATCGAAGGCGAAATGATGGCGGATACGGCTATGAATCCTGACATGATAAAGGAATATTTCCCGTTCAGCAATCTCAAGGAAAAAGCCAATACGCTGATTTGCCCCGACCTTACATCGGCAAACATCGCATACAAACTTCTGACGTATCTCGGAGGCGCTGTTGCTATAGGACCGATACTTCTCGGGATTAAAAAACCCGTTTACCTGCTTGGACCGGGTAATTATGTAGAGGACATCGTGAACATAACCGCGATGGCGGTATTCGAAGCGCAGAGGAAGAACAACGTAAAATAGCAGG
>CALGII010000318.1 GCA_937915485.1 uncultured Ignavibacteriota bacterium
ATCCGCGCAATCCGCTCTTCCCGCACAATCCCGCGGGAACTCTAAAAAATCTTTGATCTTCTTCGTGCTCTTAGTGCCTTAGTGGTAAACGCTCTTTCTCTAATACAATAATCGTTCTTTCTATTAATCCCGGAAATCTGTGTGAATCTGTGGCAGGAAAATACTATATAACATTCGCGGTAATTCGCGGCTGTATTTCTCGCTCTTCTCGTGTCCTTAGTGCCTTAGTGGTAAAATCTCTTGCTCTTAATACCGTTGCCGTTAATTTACTTCTTTCCCACTTTGTCCATAATATATTTCGCGACGGCGTCCGCTTCCTTCTGCTTCAATCCCTGATTCGGCATAGCCGGATAATCGGGATTTATCTTCTGCGGATTGTATATGAATGCCGCGAGTTTCTTCAGGTCTCCCGAATACTTCGGTACCGTTTCCTGATATGGCGGTCCGACAAGTTTCACGTCAAATTTATGGCAGGCTACGCATTTCTCGTTAAAGATTTTTTCTCCGTCCGCGCCCGACACCTGAACTATCATTCCCTGTTTCTCCTTCGCCAACTCTTCCGCCTTCGAACTTAGCACAAGGTACTGCTCCTTCATCGCGTTTTTAAATGTCAACTGGTCTTTTACAATCGTGAAAGTGAAAAGCATGAATATCAGAAAAAATACCGCTCCGCTCAGATTCGTTTCCGAACTCTTAAATATCTGATAAAGCATCGCGCCGATTAAAAGCAATGCGAGAAGCGAAAATCCCGCGAACGCGTAAACACCCGATGAAGCGTTGTACGGCTTCAGGAACAGTGTGCCCGCGAATATGAAAATCGGCTGAATAAGCGTGCCGGCGAACGCCGTTATTACCGCGTATTTTTTTATCGCCGCCGCGTATTCAAGATTCCCCGGCCTCACGCCGCCCTGCCATACGAAGAAGAAATAAAGAATCGCACCGCCTGTAACCATTGCCGAAGACGAAAGAAAATATAAAAAATTCACCCAGATGGGCGCCGATACCAGCAGTTTTAATATATTGTCAACCGAACTCCAGACTCCCGGCTTCGACGCTATCGTCATCCCGCTTATGAACAGAAACATCGCCGTAAGAAGAATCGATATTCCCCAGTTGCCGTAACGCGAACCCATGTAAACAACCTTGTCCTCGTATTCCCTGACCTCGCCGGGAAGCGTTCCGCTCTTCAGAGCGCCGATTACCGCCTCAAGTTGAAACGCGCTCTTGTAGTTGTAAATGAAAACGTAACTTACTATGTACAAAATCAATGCGAGAGTCAGCAGACTTACCGATATTACCTTCGCGCCGTAAAGCAATTGAGCGTATACAAGAACTATCGTAATCATCGGAAGCACGCCGAGCGCGAATCCCGCGGCTTTGCCCGCGGTCAGTTTGTCCATGACGTCCTTCGCCATCATTATGTACAGAGGATTTTTCGTGCTCTTTCCTCTTTTTTTGAAGTAAACCGAAAATACCGATGCGCCGAGAGTGATTCCCGCGAAAGGCAGAAACGTGAGCAGCGATATTATCTGCATCACCGTCAGCAGCCCGATGTGTTCCGACGAAGGAGGAATAACTAACTGTTCAAAAATATTCATAACGTTGAAAATAATTTATCTGCCGAAAGTATTGTGATAATGAGTAATGTATATAAATTTATTGCCATGAAAGTCCCGACGATTTCTTTTCTTTTCAGTTCAATGCTTGCCAGAAACCTGTACGAGCCATACAGCATTGCTGCCGAACACAACCAGAGAATAATTTTTGTTGCCGTGAAATGTCCGATTCCGGCGAATGGCATCGCCGCGGCTATAAGCACTGTAGCAACGAGCAGCGCGAAAGTGACTACTTTTAAAAATTCCCGCGGGTATTTTTCCGTCAGAACAGGGAAACCGCCGTTTCTGTAATCCTCGCCGTAAAGCAGAAGCAAAAGCCAGAAGTGGGGTATCTGCCAGACGAAGAAATAAGCAGACACCATTAGTATTTTTACGTCAAGAGGATTCCCCCCTGCCGCGAGCCATCCTGCCGCGGGAGGCAATGCGCCGACGAGCGAACCGGGTATTATTGCAAGCGCCGTTTTCTTCTTCAGAGGCGTGTAAACCGCGTTGTACCAGATGAACGTTACAACCCCCGTAATGTACGCGGGCATGTTTGCCTTTAAAATCAGCACGGCGGTACCCGCACCGAACAGCAATCCCGTAATAATCAACGCCGACTGCTTCGATATTCTTCCAGAAGGTATCGGTCTTTTCGAAGTTCTTTTCATCAACACGTCCGTGCCGCTTTCCTGATACTGGTTCAGCGCCGCGGAACTGCACGCGAGGAGAAATATTCCGAGTGATGAGAAAATGAATTCGAATCCGGGCGTCCGCGACGCGAGAAAATATCCGAGCGCGGTCGTGAACGAAACGAGAACCGTTATCTTAATTTTCACAAGTTCCGAAACCGCGCTAATTCGCGAGGCTAATGTCCCCTGTTTAAGGGCATCCGTCGCTATAGCGTTATATTTCCCGGCGTCCTTCAATTTTTATTTCGTTTTTATTGAATCCTGTTTAATGTTTAATGTGTCTTTCGTTTTTGTCGTGTCCGTCGTCTGCAGCGTCTTCGCGTTTAACAGCCACGAATCGAATTTTTCCTGAGGCAGCGCCACCACGAGCGAAAGCATATAAGCGTGGCTTAATCCGCAGTACTCCGCGCACTCCACGTTGTATTTCCCTTCCTCTTTCGGCTCGAACCACATGTAATTTTTTCTTCCCGGTATTACGTCCTCCTTAACTCTGAATGCGGGCACGTAAAAACTGTGCGCGACGTCCGCAGAATTCAGTTCGAGTTTGACGGATTTCCCGACAGGCACAAATAATGTGTCCGCCTTTACGCCGTTTTCATATTCATAACTCCACGCCCACATCCTTCCCGTTACCTTTACGTTCATCGCGTCCGTCGGAGCGTTTCTCATCATCTTGAATCCCGAATATCCGAAATAAAACATCACAAGAACGAGTAGAACGGGTATCGCCGTCCATAATATCTCAAGCGTCGTGTTGCCGGTAATATCCGTCGCGACAGGATTCCGCTTTCTGCTGAATTTATACATAAAATAAAACATCGCCGCTGATATCAGAGCGAGAAGCAGGAACGATATCCCGACAATAATTATGAACGTCAAATCCGTTTGTCTGACAATGTCTAATTTCATTTTAATGGAAATCTATAAGTTAAATCAAAAAATGTTAGCACTATAACTACTATGAAAATCGCTATGCACACGAAAATAAAAACCCTGAATACGGGCGAATCCGTTTTTACGTGCATGAAGTAATTCGTCACGAGCAGCGATTTTACTATGGCAATCGCTAGCGCGGTTACCACGGTCAGCCCCGCGAGATTGAATCCCGCAAGCGCTACCGTTATTGTCGTTAGTCCTACAAGCCCCGCCCAGACGAGTATGTACAATCCGTATCCCGGATGCTGCTGTGTGTGTGTGTTTTCGCTCATTGTATTTTCATTAATGAATTAAGTAGAACAGCGGAAATAAGAATATCCAGATTATATCCACGAGGTGCCAGTATAATCCCGCGTTTTCAAGCCTCTGAAAATTGTCAAACGTCTGCTTGCCTTTCAGTATGAAGACAACCATGAACCCTATGAACACAAGCCCGACAATTACGTGAAGAGCGTGAAGCCCCGTCATTACGTAATACAACCCGTAAAAAATAACCTCGCCGTCCGATAGGTTCGCCATCTCGGGTCCCTTCGGATAAATACCGTGTCCGATTTTCGCGCTCCATTCAAAATACTTGTTTACAAGGAACGCGCCGCCCGCCACAATCGTAAATAAAAGCAAATAAACGCTGAAACGCGTCTGTTTCCTCTGCAGTGCCGCTATCGACAACGCTACGGTCAGACTGCTCGTTAGAAGCAGTATCGTGTTCACGGAGCCGATGAGTGTGTCAAGATGCATTGCCGCCACCTTGAAGTTATCAGCGTACATGTACCTGTATGACGCGTATAGTATGAACATTCCGCCGAACAGAAGCAGTTCGGTAAGAAGAAAGAGCCACATCCCCATCTTGGAACCGAGGTCGTCCCTATGGGAGTGTCCGTGATTTAAAGTTGCTTCGTTATTCATGTCAATGACTTTTCCCGGGTTTAATTAAATTGTCTCTGTAATATGGTCCGTGCTCGACCACGGGTATTTCTTCGAAATTCTCCAGTGTCGGTGGCGTGTCAACCTGCCATTCGAGAGTAGTACCGCCCCACGGATTCTTTTCCGTAAGCCTCTCCTTCTTAAGAAGAGCGCGAACGAGATTTATTATCAGTATTAAGATTCCAGCGATTAGTATCCAGGAACCGACTGTCGAAATTATGTGGTATATTTTATATTCGGGCAGATAATCGTAATACCGTCTCGGCATCCCGAGATATCCCATTATGAACATCGGGAAATACAGCGTGTTGAAACCGACAACGAATAGAAGCAGTCCGAGTTTTGCCGCTCCCTCGTTGTACATCTTTCCGAACATCTTCGGAAACCAGTAATGAAGACCGCCGAAAAATAGTAGTCCCATTCCGCCGAACATCACGTAATGAAAGTGTGCTACGACGAAGTATGTGTCCGTCAGGTGAATGTCCGTGTTCAATGAACCGAGAACGAGCCCCGTAAGACCGCCGATTGAAAATATTATTATGAACGCGACAACGAACAGAAACGGCGCGCGCGTTTCTATCGAGCCCTTGTACATCGTTGCGACCCAGTTGAAAATTTTAACGCCGCTCGGTATCGCGACTATAAAAGTAAGAAACGAGAATATCGCACGCGATGTGTCGCTGATTCCCGTCGAGAACATGTGATGGCCCCATACAAGATAACCGATGAACGCGATAGCCAGCGATGACATCGCTATCGGCCCGTAACCGAATATGTCCTTCTTTGAAAACGTCGGAATGATTTCCGATACAAGTCCCATCGCGGGAAGTACCATTATGTAAACCGCGGGATGAGAATAAATCCAGAACAGATGCTGGTAAAGCAAAGGATCGCCTCCGAGCGCGGGATCGAATATCCCGATTCCGAAAAGCCTCTCAGCCATTATAAGCACGAGAGTTATTCCAAGTATCGGCGTCGCCAGCAATTGTATCCACGAAGTCGAATAAAGCCCCCATACGAAAAGCGGCATCTTGAACCACGACATACCGGGACACCGCATCCTGTGTATCGTAACGATGAAATTCAGTCCTGTCAGGATTGAAGAAAATCCGATTACAAATGCCGCGAAAACCGCAAGCGTAACGTTCGACTGCGTCCTTAAACTGTAAGGCACGTAAAACGTCCAGCCCGTATCGATTGGACCGCCGCCCACGAACAATGACAAAATAACCAGTAACGCTCCGAATATGTAAAAATACCAGGAGAGAAGATTCAGGCGCGGAAACGCGACGTCCTTCGCCCCGAGCATTATCGGAAGAAAAAAGTTTCCGAATACTACGGGTATTCCGGGTATTATAAATAAGAATATCATTATCACCCCGTGAAGCGTGAAGAGCGCGTTGTATGTCTGCGGATTTACAATCGTCTTGCCCGTCGAGAGCATCTCAAGCCTCATTAGAAATCCGATTGTCATCGCGACGAGAAAGAACACTATCAGCGATACAAGATATAGTATCGCAATTCTTTTGTGGTCCGTCGACAACAGCCAGCCGAGCAGCCCTTTGTGCTTTCCCTTGTATTCAAGGTATGAAACGTGATCCATTTAATATATTAATTTTTCTTTTTTCTGATTATGAGCACGGTTACGAATACTCCCAATAATATCAGTATCCCGCCGCCTGCCACGCGCGTGACGTCAAGCACGTACTTTTTTCCCTCGGGGTCATAACTGTAGCAAAGACTCACTACTTTTGATATCGTCGTCCCGACCTTTCCTTCCGACGCTTCCATTATCCCGAGTTTTAAATCAAGCGGGAGGAAACTCGTTCCGTAAAGATATCTCGTTATTTTTCCTTCGGGCGAGAGCAGCGTCAGAACTCCGGAATGAACGTAGTCGTTGTCCTTCTTGAAATACCTGAAACCGACCGCGTCCGTTAGTTTCGCTATAGTCGCGCTGTCGGCAGTCAGAAACCGCCAATCCCCGTCCTGCAGTTTCCTGCGCTTCAGCAGTTCGAAGTAATTCTTTTTCTTCTCCACCGCAGTGGTGTATGTCTCTGTCGGGTCGAAACTAACCGTTATTAATTCGTAATCCTTTCCGGGAATAAGGTCCGTCAGGTCAACGGTCTTTGCAAGACCCGTTAACAAAGGACTGCATATCCCGGGACACCTGTAATAAACAAGCGACAGCACGATGGGCTTGCCCGCCGTTAATTCGCTGAGAGTTACGGACTTGCCTGTCTCGTCAGTTAGAGTTATGTTTAGCGGAACTGTCTGCCCGTATTTCTCGTCCACGCCTACGGGCGATATCTTGTCTTCTGACCTTGCATTGCCTGCAAGGGCTAAAGCGGCTAACAATATTAAAAATAATCTTTTCAATTTAGTTAATGTTAAAACATTCCTTTTAAGTACTGGAATAAAATGCTCCATTCTTCGGTTGTGACGGATGATAACTGACTCCCGAATCCTTTTGACAATGGATTCAAAGACACAAATTTAACAAAGGCGGATTCATTTTCATTCCACTTCGTGTAAGATGCCAGCGCGTTGACCGACCTCCCGATGTCAAGGCTTATTCTTTTGAAAATTCCCGCGCCTTTTGAATTCCTGTCGTTCTTTATGGAATTTATTATGCCCTCCGTTTTCGCGTCCTGCTGTTTTTTCTCATCAAGCATAAGTTCTGTTGCAGTCTTCACGGGTATCTGCGATGGGAGTTTCATTCCTTTCGAAAGGCTGTAAGCGTTATCCACATCGGAAATTTCTTTCTTATCTATTGCGGGAAAATCATTCCTGAAAGTTCTTATGTATAGAATTAGATTGATTCTTTCTTCGGGAAGCAGGTTGCTGTATGACGCCATTCCCCTGCTCGTGATTCCTTCCTGCAAAGTCTTGTACATTTTCGAGAACTCCTGTCCGTTCGTCCATCCCTTCGCGTCGTGGAAATTCCTCGGCGGAGGATTCATGGTCTTGCCCGCCGGTCCGTCGCCCTTGCCGTCGCTTCCGTGGCAGCTCGAGCAGTTTGTTTCGTAAAGTTTCTTACCCGCTTCTGTTTTCTCTGCGGAAACAACTACCGCGGAGACAAGGTCGATAGGAGGAGTGACGCTCCCCTTAATTACAGGCAAATCGGCAACAGGCTTGCTCGTATCGCCCGTCAATGATGGCGGTATGAGACTGTTCTTTGAAAACGTCTCAAGATTTCCCAGATACAGGTAGCCCGCAATCACTATTGTTATTAATATTCCAACATAAAACAAACCGAAAAATCCGAGAGCGATTTTTTTCTTATCGATTACTTCAAGATTTATGTTGTCGTTTTGACCTATCATATAAAAAATGATTTAAAATTATAAATGAAAATCCAGTCCGCGCTGAAGTTTTGGGTCGCCGACAGCCACGAGATTGTGCTTTTTCGTCTGATAATAAAATGCAAGTATCACTATTCCGACTACGAACAGCGGAAAACCGAGTTCGTAAAAACTGAATACCACCGTCTTGCTGAAAGTCGGCATTATCAGCCAGTATAAATCAAAGAAATGCGCTATCAGTATGAATATCGAAATCTGCTTGAGCCTTTTCGGGTCCGACTTCGACGGCTGCGATAACAGCCCCGCGTACGGGATAACGAATCTCACGAAAATTAAAATTATGGAAATGTATTTCCAGCCGCCTTCCCACCTCATAACGAACCAGATTGACTCCTCGGGAATGTTCGCGTACCAAATTAGAAGAAACTGGCTGAAAGCGATGTACGCCCAGAAGTTCGTTATCGCGAACATCAGCGCGCCGAGAGAATAATAATGGTCCTTGTTTACTCCGGGAATAAGATATCCCGCTTCGTTAAGAGATACCGAAGCGTATGTCGTCGCCGCGAGCCCCGCTAACAGCGTCGCCGATATGTAATAAACTCCGAATATAGTCGAATACCAGTGCGGCTCCAGACTCATTATCCAGTCTATTGAAAGAAGCGTAAGACCTATTCCCGCCACGGGCATGAACGCAGCCGATAACTTGACGTTCGTTCTTGTAAGTCCCTGCTCCTTCGATTCGTCCTGCTTTCTCGAGTTGCGCGTGAAGAGTGCGTAGAACACGTAAAGCACCAGGATTACCCCTATAGTTCTTCCGATGAAGAATGGAATGTTAAGGTACGGCGATTTGCCCGATAGAAGTTTGTCCGCGGTAACAACTTCGGGATGCGTCCAGTGAAAAAGCATTCCGAGCATCAGGAACAACGGTATCGCGAACACGAGAACCAGCGGAAGCGACGACGCGATGAACTCGCTTACCCTCCTGAACGGCACGCTCCACACAGCTCCCGATATATATTCGAGTGCTACCAGAGCCAGCGCGCCAATTGCTATGCTCGCGAAGAACGTAAGCCCTATTATGTTGTTGAAAGCCTCGCGCCTCGGATCAAGTATGTACGATACCGCTATCAGCAGCATACCTATTCCCGCGAACAGGAATCCTGCATTCTTAACTTTATCGGGTAATTCCTTTTTTTGATATTCCATTATAAACCTTCGTTATTTTTTCGTTTCTAAATCTGTGTCTTTCGCGTTTAGCGAGCGCTGAAGAACCCTGATATAATGAATTATCGCCCACCTGTCGTCCCGCGTTATCTGCTTGTCGTACGACGGCATTACGTTCTGCCCGTTCGTTATAACGTGATAGATATTGCCGTCCGGCCAGTTCCTCACTTTGTCGCTGTGAAGCGTCGGCGGATTCGGAAATTGTCCGTTCAGGCGGCTGTCGCCCTTGCCGAAATATCCGTGGCAGGGACTGCAGTATGTGTCGAATCTCATTTTTCCCCTGTCAACAACTTCTTTCGAGAACGGAAGGGGATTCGAAAGATTCCTGACAACAGAATCAGGCTGACCCTTGAATTCGTATGGCGTGAACCCTCTCGCCACGGTTCCTTCGACGGGATTCCTCATTCCGAAACCGTCGGTGAACATCGCGTTCTGCGACTGCGAAGACAATCTGTCCTGCTCCGCCATCCACGTGAAAGGAGGCATGTATAACAGTTTGTTCAGAGTGAAATACGTCACTCCCGCCGTGACCATCGCTATTACTACGAGCAGTCCTATGAACTTCGGGTCGAATACCCTTATGGGTTTCCTTTCGGGCTCGTAGAATATTTCTATATCCTTCGCTCCGGAGCGGGAAAGAAAATCCTTTACCTTGCTTTCGTCGAAAAGCGGGTCTATCGCAACAACGTTTAACCCGAACCTGTCAGAAGATACGTGCTTCATGTAATTCGTGTCGTGCAGCGGATGGGCGTTGTTCGGAAATTTAAAGAATAATGCTATCATTACCGCTACCGTTCCTACCGCGGCCGAAAGAACGGTCACCTCGAACGTGACGGGAACAAAAGCAGGCCACGAAAAGAACGGCTTGCCTCCGATTATAAGAGGATAATCAACAACAGAAACCCAGTACATGAACATGAACGCGAATGCCGCGCCCGAAAGCCCGATGAACAGCGTTACCAGCCCGATTAAAGACGGCTTTAGTTTCATCGCGCTTTCCATTCCGTGTACGGGATACGGAGTGTTGACGTCGAATTTTGTGTAACCTTCCTTTACAGCCTCTTCGGCTGCGCGCGTTATGCTGTCGGGCGTATCGAAAAGCCCGCCGATAGAATATATTTTTTTATTCATGATGTCCGCCTCCCCTATGCGACGGCTGTGCTCCGTCAACAACCGCCTTTACCTCGGATATGGATACCGAAGGCATTGTCTTTACAAATATCAGCACATTCGTGAAAAATAATCCGAAAGAAAACATCAGTATTCCTAAATCGTAAATCGTCGGCGTGTACATTCCCCAACTTGAAGGTAGAAAATCCCTCGACAAAGATGTAACTATTATTACAAACCTTTCGAACCACATTCCTATGTTCACTATGATTCCGATTATGAACATCGGAACTATAGTCGTTCTGATTTTTTTCGACCAGAATAACTGCGGCAATATAACGTTGCAGGAAACCATTATCCAGTATGCCCACGCGTAAGGACCGAAAGCGCGGTTTATAAACGTGAACGTCTCAAACTGGTTCCCGCTGTACCAGGCGATGAAAAACTCCATCGCGTATGCGTATCCGACCATCGTGCCGACCAGTATTATTATCTGGTTCATGCGCTCAAGATGCTTTATCGTGATTATGTGCTTCATGTTGAACGCCTGCCGTACAAATATCAATACGTTCTGAACCATCGCGAATCCCGAGAACACCGCTCCCGCTACGAAGTAGGGCGGGAAAATCGTCGTGTGCCATCCCGGTATTACGGATACCGCGAAGTCGAAACTTACAATCGTGTGAACCGAAAGAACGAGCGGCGTCGCGAATCCCGCGAGTATCATGTATGTCTTCTCGTAATGCTGCCAGTGCCTCGTGGAATGCCTCCAGCCAAGACTGAATATCGTGTAAATCGTTTTCTTTAGTTTGTTGTCCGTCCTGTCCCTTAATGTTGCGAAGTCGGGTATCAGACCTATGTACCAGAAAACCAGCGATACGGTGAAATACGTCGATACAGCGAATACGTCCCATAAAAGCGGCGATGTGAAATTTACCCAGATGTGATTCGCGTTCGGGTATGGAAAGAGATAACCGTCAAGCCAGGCGCGCCCCGTGTGTATCGCGGGGAATATGCCCGCGCACATTACGGCGAAGATTGTCATCGCCTCGGCAAACCTCGCTATTCCCGTTCTCCATCTCTGCCTCAGCAGGAATAGGATTGCTGATATCAGCGTTCCCGCGTGCCCGATACCGACCCAGAAAACGAAATTGACAATGTCGAAACCCCATCCGACAGGCTGGTTGTTCCCCCAGACTCCGATACCCTTGTAAAAAGTCCAGACCAATGCTCCGCCGCCGACAAGAAGCATCAGCGACGTGATTGTAATCAGTATCTTCCAGACTTTCCCGGGTTTCGTGTCGAGTGGTTTTGACACCACGTCGTCTATCGCTTTCGCCGGCGGCTGGCCGTCAACGACCGGTAACTCTTGTGTGTAATCAATTGTTCTCACTACGATTTCTTCTCCGGTTTTATATTTCTTAGTTTTGCTATGTATGTAACATTCGGTCTCACGTTGATTTCTTCGAGAACGTGGTAGCCGAGTTCGTGATTTCTGTGCTTCGCGATTTCCGAATCCTTCTTCGTAAGGTCTCCGAACACTATCGCGTTAGTCGGACACGCTTCCTGACACGCCGTCTTTACCCTGTCTCCGTCAAGCGCGCGCCCTTCCTGTGTCGCGTGCTGCCTCTCATCCATAATTCTCTGAACGCAAAACGTGCATTTCTCCATTACGCCCCTTGAACGTACCGTTACTTCGGGATTGTGAAGAAGGCTCAATGACTGCTGCTCGTAATATCCGTCCGCGAGATTGTTTCTAAAATTGAAATAATTGAACCTGCGGACTTTGTAAGGACAGTTGTTCGAGCAGTATCTCGTTCCGACGCATCTGTTGTAAGCCATCTGATTCAAACCGTCGGGACTGTGATTCGTCGCCGCGACGGGGCATACGTTCTCGCACGGGGCGTTGTCGCAATGCTGGCAGAGCATCGGCTGAAAACTTACTTTCGGGTCGTCTGACTTACCCGCGTAATACCTGTCTATCCTCAGCCACATCATGTTGCGGTGTTTGCCGACCTGTTCCTTGCCTACTACGGGAATGTTGTTCTCAACGTTGCAAGCCGCAACGCAGTAATTGCAACCCGTGCATTTGTTTAGGTCTATCGACATCGCCCATTTTGTCGTCGTGAATTCGTAAGACGGCACAATGTTGAATAAATGCGTTTCGCCTTTTTCTTCTTTCAGGAATTTCGGGTTTTCTACGTATTCTTCGTAAACGCCTTCCATTATAATTTCCCGCTTCAGGTGTATGTCATTGTATCTTTCGTGGTCTATAGGATATTGTTCCTGCGTGGATACGATTTCATACGTCCCTCCTGCCTTGCTTATTGTGCAGTCCTGATAAAGCCAATCGGATACCGCGGGATTCTTCCGCATAAGTTCTATTGAATTGAAACCGACATTGTTTCCTATAACCCCCGCTCCTGTCCTGCCGTAGCCGAGGTCGATTGATGCCACTTCGTCTGCCATTCCGGGCTGAACAAATACCGCGGCCTTGAGCGTCCTGCCTCCTGCGGATATTTCAACGAGGTCATTGGTCTTTACTCCGAGTTTTTCCGATGCCGCGGGCGATATTGAGGCATAGTTGTCCCAGACAACTTTCGTTATCGGGTTGGGCAATTCCTGAAGCCAGCCGTTGTTGGCGAATCTTCCGTCTCCGATGAAATTGCTTCTTGTGAGAGTCAGCGTCATCCCCGTCGCCGCTTTCATTGCGGGCGCGGGATTAAACTCCTCGTTCTTAAACGCAAACGTATTGTCCGCCTTTTCGGTGAAAGTTACTACTCCATCATGAAGTGAGTTGTTCCAGAAAGTTTTGAAATCGGTCTTCGCGCCGAAAGATGTGTAAACCGTTTTCTCCCAGTTTACCCTTATGTAATTCATGTAATCGTTTTCCGTATATTTCTCAGGACTGTCCGAAATCCAGTTCAGAAGCACTGCTTCCTTTTGACGTGTCTTGTAAAGCGGCGCTATCATAGGCTGCTGAAGACTGTAAACTCCTGTTCTTGTCTTAAAATCTCCCCAGCCCTCGAAGTTATGACTGATGCCGAGCGCGTATGCGCTTTCAGATGTTGTCTCGTTCATCTGCTCCGACATCGTTATCACGGTTTCCACTTTCTTCAGCGATTCGGTGTATTTATAATCTGAAGAAAAATGATAAACAGGATTCGCATCGAAATGAATCACGACTCCTACAGCTCCTGAATTCATCCTGTCGGTAAGCGCCTCGATTTCCTTGCGGGGAGTGAGAGGCATCACCGGAGTTTCAGAATAATCTTTCGAGAATAGTCTCGTGTTGCCGAGCAAATCGTTTAGTTTGTTGACCGCGATATGAGTCGACTCAGGCAGGAACGCGCCGGCAAGCACGATTGATTTGCCTTTGTTCTTTAGCAGGTCCTCAACAAGACCGTTAACAACTTCCTTTTTTAAATTATATTTGTTTATGAAATCGTTTATCGGCGATTTGTTTTCACCCGCCGCCGCGATAAGAGCGTATACTAATTCTTCAATCGCGTCCGTTCTGAGTTTAATTCTGTAATCCGCGTTCGCCCCCGTTATCGTGTAATTGCCCTCAACCGCGTAAAGTCTGTTGAATCCCTCTTTTCGGGACGAATTGTCTCCGCCAATCGTCAACTGCATCGACTCCGGCAATACATCTTCTTTCATCACGTCACGGCGCTCTGCGAACAATCTCATCGCCTCGACCGGATTGCCTTCCTTGCCGAGAAAATCCGATTCAAGAGATACTATTATCTTCGCTTCTTTCCAGTCAATTACGGGAAGCCCTTCTTTTCCGAATGATTTTTTAAATGCGTTTATTTTGTTCGATTCATTTACGAGTTCGTAAGAATAAAACTTCGACGTCGGGTACTTTGCTGTGAAATCTTCAAAAAGTTTTTTCAGCGAGGGAGAGTTTACCGTGTGGCTGATTACCGCAATTTCCTTTCCCGAGGCCGACGCTTTCTTAATCGTATCAATAATCTTTGCGTCAATGTCTGCCCAGTTAGATGCCGTGAAATTTCCCGCTCCGGTTTTAAGCATAGGCTCTTTTATCCTTGAAGGTTCGTACAGGTTTAATATGCCCGCCTGTCCCGTAGCGCAAATCTTTCCCCTGTTAACAGGGTGGTCGGGATTACCGTCAACCTTTATAGGCCTTCCTTCACGCGTCTTGACAAGTATGCCGCAGGCGTTTGAACAGGATGTGCAAGTCGAAGCGTAAAATGAAGGATTGCCGACTGTAACTTCCTCGGGCTTCTTGTTGTATGGAACTATCGCTCCCTTGTCGCGGTAGTCCGAACATGCCGTAGCCGCCAGCGCGGCTGACGAAGCGAGAAGAGTGAGAAATTTTCTCCTGCTCAGCCCTGATATTTCGGGTTCTCCCGAATCAACGGGAAGTTCATCCGCGAATTCCTTTTCCTTCGCCTTCAAAAATTCAGGGTCGCTGTTTAACTCGCTGAATCCACGCCAGTAGTTTGCGTCTTTATTATTTCCTTTATCGTCCATTTTTCCTTTCCTCGGTTGCGTTAAACGTTGCTTCTTTTTACTGATGCAGGATTTTCCCTGACATCCGGTTTATTCCGCGTTGAAATAAGTTTTTCCGCTCTGCTCGATATGAACTTGAACGGAAATATTGCGAGAAGAAAAACGCCGAGACCCGCCATCCCGGCTGCCAGCATGAATTTTTTTCTCTCGATTTTTACTTCGTTTAGTCTCTCGAAAACTTCCATTTTTATTTTATTATACTTTTTGAATGCGTTTTAACGGTGACAGGCGGCGCAGTATTCAGGCCCCTTCTTTAAGTTCGATTTTATCTCCTCGAAGTTCGATATCCGCGTCTCGGGCTTTCTGTGACAGGTAAGGCACGCGCCCATTGTGAACGAATTCGTCTGCCCGACTGTTTCCATCTGCTTGACATCCCCGTGACAATTCGCGCAGTCTATTCCCTTGTTTACGTGCGCGCTGTGATTGAAATAAACAAAATCGGGAACCTTGTGGATTCTCTTCCACTCAAGCGGTTTGTTCTTTTCGTAATGCTCTGTAAGTTTTTGAATATCAGGCCTGTCTTTCCTTGCCAGCGTGTGACAGTTCATGCAGACGTCCGCCGACGGAATCCCCGCGTTCCTTGACTTGTCTGCGCCCGTGTGGCAGTACTTGCAGTCTATCTGCATGGTACCCGCGTGCAGTTTGTGCGAAAACTTAATCGGCTGCTCGGGTGTGTATCCGATGCCGTTTCTTTCGGCGTATGTGGAGTAGTACGTAACGGCAAATACAGCGATTATAACAAATAGTATAACCGGCAGCCGTACTTTCAGGTTGTAATCAAGTAGATGTTTTTCCATAAAAAAATTTATACAAAAAAGAACAAATATTAAACTGAATAATTTTAATAATTATTTCATCCGCCAAACTGATACTTGGAGTTGTTATGTGTGTTTTAACAAAAACTTAATTATAAAAATTCGTGTTTTTGCTTATTTCCCCGAATTTTTTCATTTTTCTTTTCCGTCACAAGAACTTGCTGTTTAAATAATAATATATTGCTTCCCAAACAATCGAGAATGAAAAACTAATTTCATTTCTTAAGTGTGGCGCTATCGGCTGGCGCAAATGGGGTTCGGGAAAGCAAACTCCGAAGAAAGTCTTTTATTGTATCGGAAGCCGTTGACCGTGAAAAAAGATTACAAAATTAAATAGAATAGACACGGTATCAAAGCCCTAATAATTATTTTAGCCCTTTCTTTCTGAACTTAAAAAATAACTCCCTCCCGGACCTCGGCTTTATTGAATTGTAAGCGGTTTCAAAAATCTCCGTCACAAAAAAAGGAGAAAAATATTTTTCGTACTCTTCTTTGGTCCCTCCGAACGGAGGCTCGTCTTTTCCGAATTCGTGGTTGAAAAGCAACCCGACGGCTTTTCCGTTGTCATTAAGCAGGTTGTATATTTTCTCCGCATATTCTGCGCGCAGCCTTCTTTCAATTGCGCAGAAAAACGTCTGTTCGATAATCAGGTCATACCCGCCCTCGTGCCTGAAGAAGTCTTCGATTATGACTTGCGAGCGCGGAAAGTCAGGAAATCTCTTGATGAATCCCTCAATTGCAACCGCCGAAATATCCAGCACGTGAACATTCCTGAATCCTTTCAGAAAAAGATACTCCGCCTCATAAGCGTTCCCCGCTCCCGGCACGAGTATTTTCACACTCCTGTCTTCAAGTTGGTCAATGTAATCTTTCAACGGTCCGGAAACGCTGCCAACGTCCCAGCCTGTTTCTCCTTCGAGATATCGGTTATCCCAGAAATCTTTATTCAATGTTGTTCGTTAAATTATATTATGACTATTGCTGCTTC
Organism: uncultured Ignavibacteriota bacterium; assembly: GCA_937915485.1. Lineage (GTDB taxonomy): Bacteria > Bacteroidota > Ignavibacteria > Tepidaquicellales > Tepidaquicellaceae > CAIKZJ01. Next base: position 16,126 of record CALGII010000318.1, read on the forward strand.
GATAATCTTTTATACGCATAAACATATAAAAAACCAATCAGGTTTATTGTTTTATCATAGAGAATAAATTATACCTCACAACTTTAAATAATTTGTGTTATAATAATTGATTATGGTCGAGAACTACTATTACGAAAACAGAGAAGAGATCAGGAAAAAGGTTAAAGAGAAGTACAGAAAAGATAAAGAATACAGGGAAAAATTGAAAAAGTATTACA
>CALGII010000319.1 GCA_937915485.1 uncultured Ignavibacteriota bacterium
TTACACAAAGCAAAAAATTTATTATTGCATTATAGCGGAATATTTTATATGATGAACAAATTTTGGGAGAACAAATGAGAGAATTCCTAATCGCAGCGCTTTTCCTCGCGCTTGTAATTCCAGCCGCCGCGCAGGTTAACCCGTATTCGCCTCCTTCGCTTTTTAAAAACAAACCGCCGGCGGATGAAAGAATCATATCCCGGAAAAATACATCCGAGTCGGGGCTGATGTACGCGCTTATTGTCGCCTGGCCGCTGAACCCGATGCTTATCGTTGAGGATAAAAAGGCGCATTTCGCGCTTACGAAAGAATTATCGTTCGGATTCCCCGTGTTTTACGCGGGCAGAACGCCCGTGCTGACGACTCTGGGCGCCGAATACTCGTACGTTTTCAGGCAGGAAAGAACCAGCCACATACGCGCTTACGCGGATTTGCTTGTTCCAATCCAGTCGGGAGATTTCTTCGCTTTTCTCGCTGGAGCGGGAGCGGGATATTTTACCGATACGAAAAAAAGCGGAATATTCCCTCAGGCGTCAATCAGCCTTATGGTACCGCTTACGGAAAGCGCCGCTCTGAAAATTTACATTAAAGGCAGAAACACATTCATGTTTAAGAAAGAAGAATCGAACATATTCGACGTTTCAATCGGCGCCGCGACAACTTTATATCTGTTCGGATGGTAATGCAAACCCCCCGCCGCGCCGGATATTCAATTTCATCGGTTTGAAAAATTTTTCTCCCAGGAAAGGGTAAAATAAATTATCCACAGCATAGGATTTTCGTTTTAATGATTTTGAAAAAAATTTCTCTTCTAGAAGAAAAGCAAATCGAAATTTATCTTCATCTCCGAAAATCAAGAACAAATTATCTCTTCGAATTAGCCCACGGCTTAAGCCGTGGGATTTGAATCAAGGTTGCGAAAAACCGTTTCAACGGTTTATTTTTATGCCTACCCCGTGCCCGCCAATTGTTACCTCCTGACGAAACTCATTCTTCACCCATAAAATCCATCGATTCGGAGCCGAGTTTTTCAAGCCGGCTCTGCGGAAGCGCATTTAGGCGGGATCATCGCGATTGAATTTGACAATTAGGAAATGGAAAGCGTGAAGATTTACTCGAAGCGCAGCGGCGAAACCGAATGGAATAATTAGGAATAAAAAAAACAGGGAGAGGATTTCCCTCTCCCTGAAAATAAATATAAAATTACGTTATAATTGTTTTTTTTGAGGCCCCTATCGAATATGTTTTCGTGTAAACTTACACCCTATAGATTAATAATTTATGATTCTTAATTTTCTATTTTAATAGAACTAATTTCTTAGTCAAAATCTGATTTTGTGTTTCAAGTTTATAGAAATAAACACCGGAAGAAAGATAATCTGCTTTAAAAATTGTTTCATATTCTCCAACATCAAAGTATTGATTGAGTAACTCTTTTATTAGTTTACCGGAGGTGTTATAAATTTTTAACGAATAAATGCCCTTTTTGCGAATTCCAAAAATAATTTTTGTGCTATTATTAAACGGATTGGGATAATTTTGTTTTAGGAATAGGTTATCCGGTATCGCGCTTGAAATATTCCTTACGGAAACAGGCGGCGCGTATAGTGTTGTATCTGTCCTGACGACAAATGGATATTCCTTATACTTATTAATGTGATTTGAAGTGCCGACAAACATAATCGTGTTTGAATCGGGTGTAGCTATGTAATTCAGATAAGTAAAACTTGTTCCCGAATACTCCATCCTTTCTTTTATGTTTCCTTTATCATCAATAATTAATGCAGAAGATAAAGTTGAGTCCATATTATCTTTAATTCTTAAAAAAGTTAATATTGTACTTTTGTTGTCGAAAGTGCTTTTAAAATCTAAAAGATAATTGCTTGTATTGAAGAATGAATGTTTTACCGTGTCTTGAACATTTCCGTCCGAATCTGTGTATAATAACGCTAAAAAATGTCGATTGTAGGATTCTTCCCATTCATAACCACCGGCAACATATGAATTATTTATCCTTGCAACTCTAAAATTATGTATACCGCCATCGACTTCATTTATGGAGTATCTTTTCTCCCAGATTTTATTTCCCGAAGTATCGATTTTCGTAAGAATCCCATAATCAGGCGAACCTACATAGTCATACGTTATACCACCAAGGATATAACCGCCATCTACAGCCTCTACTATACTTTGGTAATCTAATTTAAATGTAAAAGGATAATGTTTTTGCCAAATAAACCTTCCTACATTATCTAATTTAATAACTTGTGCACCACCTCCCATTATATAGAAACCATCTTTCGTTTTAATTATATAATTACAGTTAGTATTGTTTAGACCCTGTAAATACAAGGAGTCCCAAACAGTGTTGCCAAGGTAATCTATTTTTACCGATATTGGACGGCCGGTTCCACCGGTGACAACCGCGCCCCCATCGCCTGAGGACGCACAGGTTTTTGCGCTTCGATTGACTATGATTTTTGAGAATAAAGAGTCACCGAATCCATTTAACTTATAAAATAAATACTTGTAATTCATTTCGTCATAAATGAAAAGAAAATAATTGTCTGCATTACTTTTGCACAGACATAAGGCTCTATAATCGTATCCTCCGGAAGGTCCGGGATATGTTCTTTGCCATTTTATAGTTTGGGAAGAAGAATAACTTGTGATTAAAATAAAAAAAAGAATTAATGAATATCTTGTAGCATAATTAGCATTCATGGATTCTGTGTTTTGCTCTAATATAATTAAAATTAACGTCTCTTAATACACTCTGAATAATGTCTTTAATTACATATAAAAGGGATTCAAAATAAGTGACGCCCCCCTGTTAAATTTATTTTTAAAGAAAGACGGTTCTGAATACATTACCGAGAATAAAAAATACCCCGTTTGTTCTTTGTGTCTCACAGACGGAAATCTTGAGAAAGAAATCGAAAACGGAAACCTTTAATATACCGAACCCTTTCTATTATACAATAATTTGCTTGTATTATTCGAATTATAAGTATAAATTTAATTCGTTAAGGATTTGAGAAATAAAAGTATTTTTCCCCGATTATCAAGGTTTATAGTCTGCCGGGCGGGAATTGTATTATATACGGCTACGCCCTAAAAAATCCTGTTCGTTGGAATCGGACAGTTGGATTTTCCAAAGGAAAATCTAATATTAATCAGGAGACAACAAATTCTATGAAGAAGATTATTTTAACTCTCGCTCTGCAGATTCTCATCTCTGCATTTGCCGCCGCTCAGTACGGGTACCGCTGGACAAATCTTTCAACAGGTACGTCAAACAACATTTACGGAGTCTTGATATCCAACTCACAGATAAATAATTTCGCGGGATTCCTTTGCGGCGGAAACGGTACGTTCCTCGTTTCAACGGATGGCTATAACAACTGGACGCAACGAAATGTCGGAATGAACGTTAACCTTTACTCGATGACTTTCGCCAACCCGAACCAGAACGCGATAGCGTGCTGCGGCGATAACGGCGTTGTTTTTTACACGTCAAACGCGGGAGTAAACTGGCTGCAGATTAGCACGGGCACTTCTGCGCGCCTTAACGGCATTAAGGCGGTCGGTTCGGCTCTCTTTGCCGTCGGTGACGGCGGAGTATTTTTAAAGTCAAACTGGTCGGGAGGAGCATACACGCCGTTTACTCAGATTTCATCCGGCACGACGCATAATCTGAAATCGCTTTTTGCAAGCGTTAACATCGCAGCAGCGTGCGGAAACGGCGGCACGATTCTTAAGTCAACAAACACGGGCGCGAACTGGAACGTCATTAATTTTCCCGGCGCGGATAACCTGAATTCGGTTTATACGACAATGTCCGATATTATAGTATGCGGCGATAACGGGAAAATATTTTCTTCTACCAATAGCGGTCTTACGTGGAGCAATAACTCTACGGGTGTTTCCGGAAACCTTTACAGTGTCCTGAACGGCAGTTATGTATTCGGCGCGGCAGGGACAATGTTGTTCAACAAGTATAATTGTGGCGAACAATACAACTGGTCGCGCATCCCCTTAACAACCACGGTTGATTTGTATTCGTCGGGTTACGTTTACAACACCGCCGATTTTATGATGGCGGCGGGTTACGGCGGAACATTGCTCAAACGCGAAATAGACACTTTCGCGGTGAGTCCGAAAATCAACGCGAACAACATACGAACTTACATTTCACACAAAGGAGTATTCGACCAGTATTTAATGACGCAAAACACGCCTGGCTTCGAGTGGCCGAAAGGTTCGGGGAAATGCGTTGTATTCACAACAGGACTTTCGGCCTCGTGTTTAATCAACGGACAATTAGCGCAGACAATGTGCTCTTACAAGGGTGAGTATTTCCCCGGAGCCGTGAGAAATGGACAGCATAACGACAGCAGCATATTCAAACCGTACAAGGTTTCCCGCTCGGACAATCCGTCGTCGCCCGACTGGCAAAATTGGGGATGCATGGTTCCTTACGGCGCGCCTTACGTGGATGTAAACAGCAACGGAATTTACGAGCCCGCGATTGATACGCCCGGAGTAAAGAACGCCTCTCAGACTTTGTTTATATGCCTGACGGATATAAATCCCTGTTCTCACACGTCCGGAGAAGGTTTCGGCGGCGGCATTATATTACCAATTATGGGCATCGAACTGCATATGACCAAGTGGGAATATAATTATCAGGCTTTAAACGATGTAGTTTTCACGAAGTTTGAAGTCGTGAACAAGGGCGTCAATTCGTGGACGGGAACGAGGTTCGCGTTTGTTTCCGACCCCGATGTCGGAGACCCGGGCGACGACAACGTTGGATGCGACACGGTAAGAAATATGGGTTACGCCTACAACAGGGATAACGACGACCCGCAATACGGCGCGGCTCCGCCTGCCGTGGGGTATGATGTTTTGAAAGGACCCGTGAACAAGAGGGTTCTCCCGAACGAGACATACAACATGTCATCATTCACGCGATTCGTGAGCTGCAATGCCGACCCGTACAACGAATGTTTTCCAAACGGCGGAAATGAGGCTTATACAATAATGAAAGGATTTAAACTCGACGGCGCGAACTGGCTCGACCCGACACAGCCGACGGGCTGGGGTAGTTTCAAAAGAACTAAAAAGATTTATTACGGCGACCCGGAAACGAATCAGGGATGGACAGCGGCGAAGAGTTATATTGTCAACTACGGAAATGATTCTGTCGGCTATTTAGCCTCTTTCGAAATAACAAGGGATAAAGTATTTTCGCAGGGAATGGGCGCCGATACTTACAACATTTACAGCGGCGACACGGCAACAATCTGGTTAGCCCAACTGGTCGCGAGGGGAAGTTCGAACCTGAACTCCGTGACGAAACTTAAAGAACTTTCCGACGTCGTTCAGGGTTTCTTCGATAATAATTTTACCATAGGTGTAAACAGAATTTCGTCCGAAGTTCCTTTGCAATTTTTGCTGAAACAAAATTATCCCAATCCGTTCAACCCCGTGACGAAAATAAAGTTCGACGTTGCGAAGACGACAAGAACAAAAATATCCGTTTACGACGTAACGGGGAGAGAACTAAAAGTTCTTGTAAATGATTTGCTTCAGCCGGGCACTTACGAGACAACGTGGGATGCTTCGGGTCTCTCGAGCGGCGTGTATTTTTACAGACTGACCGCGGATGATTTCAAGGAAACGAAAAAGATGGCTTTAATAAAATAAAAGTTTTTTCGGGCAACACAAAAATTTTATTTAAGAAATATGAAACGTTTGATTTTACTCGCGTTGATTGTATTTCTTGTAACGGGTTCGGCAAAAACGCAGCCGACACCGATTTATCCAACCGGAACGATTAACACTCTTACACCGCTCTTTGACTGGTCCGATTATCCTCCCGCGCTGATGTATAAGATACAGGTTAACGCGGGCGTTAACACCGTGATAAATGATTCAACCCTCGTATCGCAATACCAAACGCCTTTTGGCGCGCTTGCGGAAAATACTTTTTATTACTGGAGAGTCGGCGCAAGAACCTCGGCGGGTGTCGTATGGTCCGCGTACTTTTCTTTCAACATCATTTTGAATACCGTTCTGCCGCCGACACTTATTTACCCTCCGAACAATTCCGTTCTTTGCGGAAGTTCAATTGTCTTTGACTGGTCTGATGTAACGGGAGTAATATCATATCAAATTCAAATCGCGCAGGGTGTGTCGTTTACGCAGCCGGTTCTGAACGTATCCGGGCTTGTAAATTCGGGATACGCATTACAGACGGGTATTCTGCAATACGGAATTACGTATTACTGGAGGGTGAGAGCGGTAACCGCGAGCGGAACGACAAACTGGTCTTCGGCCTCAAGTTTCACTATTTTGAGCGCGCTACCCGCGCCTGTGATTACAACAGCGCCGCACGGAACGATAAACACGCTGACCCCGTATTTCGCGTGGAATCCGACGAACGGCGCATCGGGCTACAGACTTTCGGTTTCAACGTCGCCCGGTTTCGGAACGGTAATGTACGATACGCTGGTAACGGGATTGTCCGTCACGCTTCGCACGGGAGTGCTTTCATACAATACAAACTATTACTGGCGGCTTGCCGCGGTTAATACCTGCGGAAACGGAAACTGGTCAAGCATTTGGAATTTTGTAGTCGAGGAAACGGGCATCAGGCAAATCTCGGGCGGGGTTCCTTCGGAATTCAAATTGTATGATAATTATCCGAATCCGTTCAACCAATCATCGGTCATACGATTTCAATGTTCTATGAAAAGCGGCGTAACACTGAAAGTGTATGATGTATCGGGGAAAGAAGTACGGACGCTCGTGAATGAAATAATGCTTCCCGGCGTTTACGAAACGACGTTTGACGGAAGCCGTTTGAGCAGCGGGGTGTATTTCGTAAGAATGACAGCAGGAGCGTTTACGGAAATAAAAAGAATTGTATTGATGAAATAAAAAACAAAGAAGAAAGTCTTTGCCGTTGTTTGCCGCTTGACGGCTGGGATATTTCGGCGTCATTTTTATTAAAAACTATAAACAAAAACCCCGTTCTTTAAACGGGGTTTTATATTTATATGCTTTTTCAAATATTACTTCATTTCCATTGCCATCTTGAACGCGTTGTACGCGTCGAGCACGCCGCCGGATTTTGAAAGTTTCGAGAATTCAACTTTCTTTAATTCTTTTGATTTCACTTCGAGTGCCGTGTACTTGCGCGACGACTTCATAAGTATGTCTTTAATTTGCGCGGGTGTGAGGTTCGGAAAATATCCCTTAAGTATAGCCGCAACGCCCGCTGTTTCGGGAGCCGACATCGAGGTTCCGCTCATTCTCTTGTATGTTTTTCCGGGAACGGTCGAGTTTATTTCAACGCCCGGCGCGAAAAGGTCAACGACCTTATCGGAATAGTTTGAGAAGACAGCAGCGAGGTCGTACTTTCTCGTCAGGTTCAACGGGTCCTTTTCGGTATTCCACTGCTTCATCCAGGTATTAGCGCCGACGCAAACGAGATTCGAAAAATATTTCATCTCGTTGTTTTCCTTGTAAAACTTTACGGGATAGTTTATGGTCGATTCTATGTTCGTGCCTTCGTTTCCCGCGGCGACGACAAAGAGAACGCCTTTCGATTCGGCGTACTGAATAGCCTCTTTAACGTAATTCGGGTTGTTCGGATAATATTTTCCCGCGGAAAGATTTATTATGCTCGCTCCGTTATCCGCGGCGTACC
>CALGII010000320.1 GCA_937915485.1 uncultured Ignavibacteriota bacterium
TGAATGAGCGGATATTGAAGAAAACATCTTGATTACCGAACCTGTTGTCATTCCAGACCGTTATTATTTTATCGTTGAACAGGCAAATCGAGGATGTAACTTTTCCCGATGTCGTGTAATAATCCGTAACAAGGAACGGATTACCCAGGTTTGTACCGTTTGACAGAATACGCTGAATATAAGGAACGTATTGTGATACAGCATCTCTCCTGAAGCAGACGACCATATCGCCGTTACCCCTTTTACTGATGAGAGGATACTGCTCGCTATTGCTGACGCTCGAAAAACGTATGTTATTCCCGTTGGGTGTGCCATCCGAGTTATACAATTGGAGCAAATTATAAGTCTCTAATGTGTTTTCTACAACTTGAATAAAAACAATACAGAATCTTCCCGCGTCATCGGTTGTTATTTTGGGCAGGTATTGATAGTCAAGCATAACTGTATCGTTATTAACTCTTACATTATTACCAATTCTATTACCGATATTATCGAATATTTGCATATAAATATCTTCACCATTGAATACTGCTGGTGGACGCGGGTCCTGCCAGGTTATGATAAAACTGCCGTCTTTTCGTTTTACAACATCGGGGTATTGATGTCTGAGATTTTGAGTAAAGTCATCGTTGACTCTCGTGTTACCTCCAATTTTGTTTCCAAGCGAATCTATAAGTTGAAAATGTATATTTATTATGTTAGTTCCTACCTTCTTTTCAAATGCAACAACGAAATTACCGCTTGAATCGCAGGAAATTGAAGTTTTATGCGCTTGGGGGTAATATGAACTATCAACTATGATTATATTCGATAATGGAACACCTGCAATATCGTAAAGACGAAACTTCGGTACTGTATCAATCCAACATAAACCAAAACTGCCGTTTTTACTAACAGCAACGGTTGGCGAATGACCAAGCATCACCAATCGAAAATTACTACCGATATTTTGTCCGAAAGAATTGAATAATTGACAATAAATTTCTTCATTCGAATTTCGCCAGTCGCGCCAAACAATAACAAAATTTCCGGTTTTATCAACACCAAAAGATGCTTGGTCTTGTGTATTGCTGGTGGAATCGTCATTCACTCTGAAATCATTCACGAGTTGTGAAAATGAAAATGATGCTGTAAGAAAGATAATTATCATTGCTGTGGACATAAGGATAAAACTTTTTACACTATTGAACATAATATTAAATTTACAAGTTTTAGCAGTAAAAGGAGTAGGGAACAAAGAAACATAATATTGAATATTGTTTTTCATTAAATATTATCGGAACAATACCCTGTTGTTTTTACATTGTTGTTTAACAATAAACAATATATTAATTAAAAGCAATATATATAGAGAGAATTCACGACCACAATTTTGACCATAATGGAACAAGACATGATCGTTTCCTATATTCCGAGCACAAAGAAAAGTGTAGTTGTGCAACAAATATAGTTTATTTTTCCTTTTTGAGTCAATGCGGCGTTACGGGAAAAAGTGCCGGCAAACGACTGAAATATATTAACGAAAAAGCGTCAGGAGGGAAGACTTTATTTATGTAACTGTCAATCGAAATATATTTTATCTGTTTCCAATCTCCTGCTCCTGATACTACATAAAAAAGGGAGTTCTTCCGAACTCCCTTTTTAAATCAATTACATTTAAACTTTCTATTACGGCATTTGCCGTTATTTCACCAGTATCATCTTTTTCGTTTCAGAGAACGAGCCGCTTTCAAGCCTGTAATAATACACGCCGCTTGAAAGTTCGGAGCCGTCAAATTCATAACTGTATTTTCCGGCGTTCAACTGACCGTTCACGAGAGTATATAAAACGCTTCCCGTAACGTCAAAAACTTTTAGACTTACATTTCCCGATGTCGGAATATCAAAGGAAATCTTCGTCACGGGATTGAAAGGATTCGGATAATTCTGCGACAAAGAATATCTCTGAGGTACGGGAGCATTGACGGGATTAATACCAGTCGGAATGTAATGTCCCTTTCCCGAATTAATGACTTCCTTGTTCACGTCATTTTGAACGAACGCGGCAGTATAAATAGAAGTGTCAACCCAGTTGGAAAGACGCTTGTACGTATAGGTATAAGTATAAGTTCCCGCCGTTGTCGGAGCTTCGACACCCGTCGTGTACGGATATGCCCACCTGAACACATTGTAAAAATCAGTTTCGCCGTTAGAGCCCGGGGGGCTGGTATAATGGACCTTGCTCTCAACCGCCATCACCCTTAATTTGTAAGTACCCGCAGGAAGATTCGAGGAGAGATTCAGCACTATAACCGATTTTATTGAATCCCCCGCAATTCTTGAATCCGTAACCGTTATGCTAAGCGGAGTCGAAACGCCTGTGCGCGTGGCGACCACGTTGGAGAAACAGGAAGCCGAGAACGGCCAGCAGCAATCGAACAAAATTCCGTCCGCGTTAACTGTCGGATAGGCGTTTATTCCGCAGTAATTCACCCGCTCGGTGTTCTGAGTGGTATTCGCGAGGTACATCGGGTCCGCTCCGAAATTCGGATGATATTTTATGGCGTTTGTGTTGTTCGGGTTCGCCTGAAGCCAGGCGTCAAAAATCGGATTGCTTGCACCGCACGGTCCGCAGAAGCAACTCGTTGCCTCTTCGAACAGCACGATTCTTGTCGCCTGCGGATAAACTTGCGATGAAGCAAACAGCAATGCGGCAAATAATACTGCCATGGATATTAGTATTCTTGATTTCAAATTCACTCCTTTTCTTTATTAAAAATTATTCTTATTTATTAAAATTTCTGATTTAAAATTTCTTTTATATGTACTTTTTCTAGTAGCAAATAAAATTAAGCAAATCCCGCATTAATAAATACGTATATCTT
>CALGII010000321.1 GCA_937915485.1 uncultured Ignavibacteriota bacterium
GCCAGTTGACTTTCGGAACGTTGCCTAATGCCGTATGCGTGATTACAGGTTTTACCGTATCCGATGACGCTGTAAACGAGTAGTATGAAGAAGGCGCTCCCGCGGGCGCTGTACCGGTTCTGCTTAATGAGTCGGTGGTTGTAAGATAATAGTTATACGTGCCTGCTCCTGAAAGCGGTAAATTCGCTGTCCAGTTCATGCCGCCTGAGTTTGTTAATGCTACGTTCGAGAACGTCGTGCTGTTCTTCGCGTAATACAATCTTGTTAAACTCGGATTGAGTCCGCTTCCTGCGGGTGTTATTACGCAGTTGATAACTCTGTTTCCTGTTGTCTGCTCTGTGTTTCCGAGCGGTGTGTGCGCGATTGAAGGACCGATATCGACTATAGCAGCCCATGATTGATATCTGCCGATTCTGTTGTCGCACCAGTTCGGGATGATTCTGTTGTTACCGGAAGTTATTCCGATATAGTCACCCTGATAACCTGTCGCCGTACCTGAAATAGGCGCGGGTCTGAACTTCGCGTCGTTAACTTTTATTTCTGTCCATGTTAATCCTCCGTCAACCGAACGGTTCACGTACGTATCGACAGAGTCGTTGCTGTTTGAATTACGGCAATCGTGATATACAACGTTCACTCCGCCCATCGCGTCGACGTTAACCGCCGCGTGATACTGAAGTTTTCCGTTTGCTGCGTCCTGATTTACTCTCACAGGCGCGCTCCAGGTCGTTCCCTGGTCAGTTGATTTCCATAAGAAAACGTCCGATGCGTCACCGCCGTTGAAATTCTTTTCGGAAGCGACCACATACAGCCAGCCGTTTCTCGCGCCGCCCGAACGGTCAATGTCTATTCTCGGGAAACCCGCTACTCTGATGCCCCAGGGACCGAACGAAGCCGCTCTGATTCCGTTCATATCTGCCGCGTTGTTTCTTGCTGTCCACGTCGTTCCGCCGTCTGTTGATTTCGCGAAACCAAGTGAATCTTCTGTTGAGTTCTGACCGTTTGTCGTGCAGTTTGCCCAAATGGCGTAAACATTGCCTTCGGGTCCCGCTGTAACGTCGCATCCCTGATGATGGTGTCCCGACGCGGTCGGAGGGCTGATAACCTGAATGTTTGACCAGGCAACGCCGCCGTTAGTTGTTTTTGTGAACACGATTCTGTTATTGTACGAACCGGCAAATTCCGTGTAAACGGTGTATGAATGACCGTAATACGGACTCGAAGCGCAGTAGTTCGTTCCCGATAAGTTCTTATCGGCCGATGTTGATGCGCCCGGGAAAGTGATGACGCCTGACCACGTTGAACCGTAATTGGTCGAATACGCCGCGCCCATGCTTCCCGACAATGTGATGTGAGAAATAATAAAAGTATTATTCTTATCAATCATCGGTGCGGGGTCGCCGTAGTTGCTGTTTGTTATATCCGGACCCGCGAAGTTCAAACCGCCGTTTGTCGAGATGTATCCCGGAGTGCTGAACGTGCTCGAACCGTTGAAATAGTTCGCTGATGAGAACATGAGATTCGGATTTAACAAACTCGACGTGATTGCAATCTCGCTCTGCGTAGAGGGAGAGGTTGTCGGTTTAATCTGAAAATTCGGACTTACCGCCAGAACTCCCTGAGGAGTGTAGTAGTAAGTAGGGACAGTATTCGGATTCACGTAGTTATTCGTGTTCGGATAACTCGGCAAATTGTCATACTGGCCGACAGGAATCATCCTTGTCATTGCAGGATGCTGGTTCCATCTGGGACTGTCATCCTGATACTTTTGCCCGGTAAAAAGGAAAAAACCAATGGCAAATACTGAGAGAAGTAAGAGAGCTTTTTTCATTTTTGTATCTTTTGTTTTAAAAAAATATTTTTAAATATATTACTGCCTTGTCGTGTTCTATAATTTTTCCCTCCGGATTAATATTATATCACAGAAAACTTTAAATTTAGTCTCAATTGCGGTATGAAATGAAACTAATTCATATAATTTATCCCTTATTTATATAAAATTCAATATATATTTAAAATAAATATTTTAACGTCCGGTTTCAAAATTCGAACTATTATTTTGTACATTTCCCCTGTAGTTGAGAGTCTCTGATTTTATGGAATAAAATCAGGACTCTGCACCTTTCAGTAATAGAGAGTCTCTGATTTCATGAAATAAAATCAGGACTCTGCTCTCTCTCTTCCGAGAGTCCCCCGATGAATCGGGGAGACTCTCGATTACGATACAAAGAGTCCCGTCAGGGACGACAGTTTTTTAGTAAGTTGAACAACAAGTATAAGAGTCCCGTCAGGGACGACAGTTTTTTAGTAAGTTGAACAACAAGATTTGAGTCCCGTCAGGGACGACAGTATCCACGAAATAAAAAAAAGAGGCGGTGTAACCGCCTCTTTATTATATTTAATATTTACCCTTGTCT
>CALGII010000322.1 GCA_937915485.1 uncultured Ignavibacteriota bacterium
AATTACTGAATGAAATAATTATATTTAAAAACAATTCAAACAAAAGGGAGTAATTCATGGGAGAGGATTATTCTAATCTCCAGAAAATGTATCAGCAGAGGTTCAGCCAGGGGCAGACGAATCAGGACCTCAAGCCCAACAATCCAATGCGCGGGCCGCAATTAAAGTCGGGATGCGGCATCGTAGTATTTCTTGCAGTTGGAATATTCGCCGCGGCAGGGATAGCGTTATTTCTCTTTCTGAACAAAGGTTCCTTCGACAGCGTCAAGGAAAAGTTTGAGGAAATCACCACGGAAGAAAGCGAAGGACCGGTAAAGAAAGTGAACTCGAAAAATTCTCTTGACGGCACTCTGACAAACGCATTGATACTGCCCGGCAAGGATGGCAAGCAGAGGCTTTATTTAATGACTTATGAGTTGAAAGGCACGAATTACACATACAACACATACATATACGAGCCGTACGAAAAAGAGATTATAAAATATACCGGAATAAAAACGAGCGCATACCCGCCGCCTACAAATCTAATATACGCGAAAGGTGAAATCTGGAAAATCAACAACGAGTCTGGACCGAACAAGCCGGGAGTATTCACTTACAATCCTGAAACCGGAGAGGAAACGATGGACACACAGGGATTCACGGCGAGATTCGCGGAGTTAAACGAAGGCATAAGCAAGATTTATTTTTATCCGACTCCGCCGAGAATGAACATCGAGACAACAGACGGCAGGAAAGTACTTTACGACATAACGAACGACGCGCTCTATCCCGGGGACACGGAGTTCAGGAACACATTCAAGGACAAGAAGAACCCGATAACGGTTTTCGCGCTTGGGGTTGAGAACGCAAACGAGAGCGCGAGAAAGAGATTGTTTCTCGTGACCGGACCCGAATCGAGTTTATGGGGCAGGAACGTCGAGGAATATTATTTCACATCGTCTTCGACGCTTAAATTCATGCTGAACGCGGAATCGAAAGTGGTTGCAAAGGGAAAAGTTTTTCTTGAGGGCGTGATGCTTTATCAGGACGACGATGCCTGTTTCATACTTTATCAGGATAAAGCGGGAAATAATGCCGAGAGGATGATATCATGCATAGACAAAGCCGGAACCATATTATGGACGGTTTCGACAGAAAGCGAACTGAGCAGTAAACTGCGCGCGTCCGACGAGAACTCCCTCTCGTCGATGTTCTTTATAAAGAACAACGTTCATCTGACACGTTCGGGAAATCTGGTATTGTTTTATTACGACAAGACGGGATTCATCGGGTTTGATTTCAGCACCGGAAAAATACTGTTTGAAGATGATTTAAATACTGATTAATTTTAAGCGAGGTGAATTTCCCTCCGGGGATTTGGAATCGAATCTCCGGATAATATCACCTCATTAGCAAGAGATCTGCCGCTAACGCTGAGTACGGGGATACAGAACTAGAATATTCGTAATCGAACATCTGTATATTGCTGTTACATATTATATCTTAATTTTAAATAAATTTAAATTAAGGCATATGGATAGAAAATTACTCCTCGGTTATTCAATCTCACTGATAATTTTTCTATTTCTATTTTCACACGAAATCTGTTTTGGACAAAAGACCGACAGCACGATTATCAGGTTAAATCAAATGCTCGGAAGATGGGAGGACGGCAAGGGCGCTGTAGTTGACATACAGTTAGTAAATAATAATCCGCATGAAATCAAAGTTCATATAGAGACAAACAGGTACGACGAATTCGGGAATATTGCTAAGACAAAGAATATTTCCGATTTTCAGGGCGGGTGCAACGTAGACATCGGATATTTGTTTGTAAAATATACAGTGAGTCAGAAAAAGGTAAAGGTAAAAGATAAATCGACGGGAAAAGAGATTGAAAAACTTTTTTATATAATCGACCACGAGAAAATAAATGAACGGCCGCCGTGCCTTAGGGTAGGTTCGCTTTGCGGAGAGGAGCATGACGTATACAGTGTTTTTGATTTCATAAACGGTATTTTATGGCCGCGTTACGAAAATTACAATTTAGAGCCATTAAAAAGAGTGTCGAAGGGTTCATATTCGAGCACTGAGCGGGAGTATACAATAAAGACGAGTCAGAGCACAAAAGAACTGAATCCTGACGGACAATCTTCATGCGAAATAGAGGCCGTATTATACGACTACACACCCGGAGAGCCAAATTCCAGCAGACCGCTTGAGAATAAAAAAGTATATTTTTATGTTGAGCAGCAAAACGGTATTTCACCGGGTACAATATCTCCCGTCGAGGGTTTCACTGATGCAAACGGAAAAATCAAGATAAAGTATATATCTCCATCGCCGGGCACAATAGCCGGTAAAAACATTCTCTCAGCATCCATCAAAGCGAGATGCGACGAATACAATGTTGAGGACATCGCGTACATCAATTTCAATTTAAGCAAAGGCGAGGTTACAGTCGAGCCGAACGTGAAAGGGGTCGTATCGAACTACGGCATCGTGCCTCTCGACGGCCGATATCCTGCTTTGATTAAGGCGAAGATAAGGGACGCGAACGGAAAGAGCAAGGCTAACGCAAAGGTGACTTTTACAATATCCGGAACCGAAACATACGGTGTGCTAAAAACCGCAGACGGTCAAACAGGCAAGAGCGTAGCGGTAACATCGGACGGGAACGGAGAAGCGGATGTACAATACGTTTATTCATCCGGCACACCTGAAAACGACGCGATAGAAACCATAGAGATAAAATCCGATGACATGAGCAGCGTAATGAAAGCGCACATTTATCTCGGATTCAAAATCGCTGCCGAGAGAGTAGAGAACAAATACGAAGGCAAAGGCATCATAAACGCGGGCGAGGAAGTCCCGATCTTCATACAGGTAAAGGACGAAAGATACAGTGACCTTGATATTCAGAACGCGCTTTCATACTGGGGGCTCGGAGGAAATACGGGAAACAGCAGGCTAAGCCTTAAACTTGTAATGGAGCCGACGGGCACACTGCCTGATTACCTGCTTGAAAGGCTGCAGTTAACGAAACAGGAGCCGCCGAAATTCAGCGATGAGGTAAATGTGATATCATTCCCCGACAAAAAGATTTACAATATCCTTTACGTGAAGGAGTCGTCTCTCTTGAATTACAGGGGATATCCGAGAATAAAGCCAATCACATCCGGGCAGACGAATTACGAAGTAAAACTGTCTCTTGTAGATAACGAAGGCAGTGTTGTATCGGGTAACAATTCAAGTCCGTCAATAATAAGCATAAAGACGGGACTGCCGGCGGACGCGACGAGCATTTTCATTTCCGAAAATCCATTCGGGCCAAATACGGATCAGGCGATTTTTGTGAGAACGGCGCTTGACCTCGCCGGATTCGGAACATACATTTCCGTGGCGGACGCGATATTCGCGATAAACAAAGGCGATTTTGCCGGGGTTGTAGGTATAATTCTCGGAGAACTCAAGGGAAAACTTTTTGATTACGGTAAGGAACTTCCCGGCCTGAAGGGAGATTTAATATACGTTTATACCGAACTCGCGACAACGGAGAAGTACGCTAGTCTGGCATTTGGTCCCGGACCGCTGCAGCAAATGGAAGACGCCGTAATTTCTAAAATCGCATCAATGATGACACGCGGCACGAGCAAACTAATAGTGCTTAACGGAGACGGGGGCCAGCAATTAACCGATTCAAAAGGCAGTCCGATACCTATCAGCGAAAACACTTTCACTCACGATGATAATTTGAAGACAATATCGGTAAAACACGGGAACGTCAGCGTTTATCTGCTTCCCGACAAACTTGAATATAAATACAACAGCGCAACGAAATGCAAGGAGTACGGCAAGGGCGGAAATCAGGTGAGCAAGGAAAAAGAGAAAACGAAAGAGAAAGAGAAAACGAAAG
>CALGII010000323.1 GCA_937915485.1 uncultured Ignavibacteriota bacterium
CCGAAATCGAGCATTGTATAAATGTTATTAGTTTTAAACCTTATCCCGAGAGTACCATAGGTGATATTTCCGCCTGAAAGCAATATTTGAATTTTCGTTTTGTCGTAAACATAGAAGAGACCGAGAGTCGTCCCCTCCTGTTTCGCTCCGACAACATTCAAGACGCCGAACTGGAATCCTTTGTTAACGTCGCTGACATTAACAAGACCAAACTGAACTCCGTGTTGATTTCTTGTCAGATTAATTGCAGAGAACTGGAGTCCTTTGTTAATCAACCCCGCGAAATTAAAAAGCACCGCTGTCTGAACGCCCTTCATATGCCTGCCTGTGATATTTCCCGCGGCGGATAATTGGAGGACGGAAATGTCTTTTCCCGCCAGATTATACAAACCCGCGAACTGAATTCCCTTTGCGCTTTCAAAACAAAGGTTTGAAATGCCTCCGAGTTGAAGGCCGCTGAAGTTATCAAACGTCATATTGACAAGACCGCTTGCCATAACTCCCCAGCCGCCTTCGGTCGCGGTGTTTATCATTCCCGCGAACTGAATCCCTTTAAGCCTTCTTCGCGTTTCAGCATACACGCCGTTCAATTGTATGCCGTTGACATCTTCATCGAGAACGGAGTAAAACAGGTTCACTCCTACGCCTTTCAGGTTATTGAATTTTGATCCTATTAACCCCGCATTAACGTTCACATTATCCTTTCTCGACTGATTAATGCTAATGGGATAAATCAGAGAGACATTCAACGGAAGGTTTCTCCCCTGAGAGAAAACACTGCTTATCTGCAGAAAAGACAAGATGACAATAAAAACGGAAATAATCTTCGTCATAAGTTCTTATCAAATATTCCAGTTTGAAAAAATATTTAATCAGAAATTCATATAGAAGAACGGATTGGATTCGACGGAAACTATGTTGAATAATGCCATTGAACATACTGAAATTATCAGGATAAGGAAGAGCAGGAACGAGATTACAAATAATCTCAGGCTGTCGTTTTTTATGAATCCAAAAAGTTTTTCCATTTCAGTTTTGTGTATTTAATTTCCCGGTTTCGAGGGTCAGGTAGCGGCTTTTAAACAATTCAAAAAGGAATTCACCGAATTCCCTGTTGCCTTTTTCGTTCAGATGCTGTCCTTTTTCCCACTGGTTTTCAGACACGAGCAGTTTCCTGTTCGCGTAAACTACTCCGACCGATGAGCATACGTCAGCCATAATTCTGCTTTTTGCTTCATCGGTTTCGAGTGAAACGACGGTGAAACGGTCTCCGAACTTTTCCCTGAATTTTATAAGGCATTTTTTAAGTTTTTCAATGCTGTTATCGAGGTCCTTCACATAAACGTCCCCGATATTATTTCTTATTGTTTCGTTTTTTCCGCCCGCGATACTAATGCTATGTGATATGAGATTGAAAACCGCGGATCTTTTTCTGAACACGTCGAAATACCTGTCGCT
This sequence comes from uncultured Ignavibacteriota bacterium, assembly GCA_937915485.1. GTDB lineage: Bacteria > Bacteroidota > Ignavibacteria > Tepidaquicellales > Tepidaquicellaceae > CAIKZJ01. The sequence continues at coordinate 1,459 of CALGII010000323.1, forward strand.
TTTTGATTCCGGCAATACGCTCCCGAAATTTTCGGGTATTCTGAAATCAAGCGTGTCTTTATGCTTCTGAAGATTCAGGTCGAGCAGGTCGAGACGTGTAAGAAGCAGGAATACATAATCGGGTTTATACCATTTTTCAAAGAACAATGTTCTGAACCAGAGCGTGTACGGGTCGCTGTTCGGATATGCGCCGTTGAACACTTTGAGATTAGTATCGATAGTATTCAATTGTTTTTGAAGAATTGACACACCCGTCGATTCAGGAGGGACGGAAGCGGCTTCAACATACGAATCGCCGAGTACGTAAATTAGTTTTGATTCTTCATCCGGATACATATCATTGCCCGTAACCCTGAGATTATTGTACTTATAGACTTTATTTCCGCCTTCAACAGACCAGAATTCCGAATGCGGCTCTTTCAGTTTCAGCACTTCAAATCCCGGGAAGCCCGGTATGAGGCGTATTTCACGGAAGCGGTTCTCTTCGGGTACTTAAGAACATTATGCAATATGAATTCCGACGCGAAGAAAGCGAGCATCAGAGCGAACAATATAATAAAAAACTTTTTCATCTGAAGAAAATCCATCCGAAAGTTACAAAAGCAAATGTTAGCAGTACGGCAAAAGCATTGAACCAACCTGTTTCCGTAACCGCTTTCATAGATTTATTCTTTTTCTTGTATAAACTCCATAACTGATAGACCGATAGCCCCGCGCCGTGGTACATACCCCAGACGGCAAATTTCATTTCGGAGCCGTGCCACATACCGCAAATGCCCATTGATATTACAGGTACGAAAACGAGCAGCCAGATTTTGTTGCCGCTGATTTTACCAAGCGGGAAAAATATGTAATCCCTAATCCAGTCGGAGAGCGATATATGCCAACTTCTCCAGAATTGCGATATGTTCGGTTTGGTATATGGGCTGTCGAAATTTTCCATTATGCGAAGTCCGAAAAGCCGGGATGTGCCGATTGCAATGTCGCTGTAGCCGGCAAAGTCCATATATAGTTGAATCGAAAATCCGAAGAGCATAATTGCTTTTTCCGTGAAAGTATTGCTTCCGCCGCTGATGGAGTTAACGAGATAATCCGTCCAGTCCGCTATTACGAATTTCTTGAACATTCCGAACGCTATTCTTTCGAAACCTTCGTAAACGAAAGCCGGAGCAAAATTGATTCTGAATGTTTTTATCTGCCTTTCGATTCGCTCGAACCTGTCTATCGGTCCCGAAAGGAAAGTCGTAAAGAGCGCTCCGTAAAAAAGCAAAGTATAGATATCTGTCTTCCGGTTTATGCCCCAGTAGATATCGGTCAGATAACTTATGTATCTGAAAGTAATGTATGAGAGACCGAGGGGCATGAGGATTTTTTCAAATGCATGCGCCTGACTGTTCAGGAAAAATCCCGTAACCGAATGGATATAATCGTCAAGAAAACCTATGTACTTGAAAAAAGCCAGCAGGACAACAATGCCCGCGACGGAGATATGATGATAAAATGATTTATGTTTTGAGTTCTCAATAAGAACGGAAAAAAAGTAAGTGTAAACAGTCAGCACGGCTACGATTCTTCCGGCGAGTTTATCCGCAAGAAGAATGAAAATCAGGCTGGCGAGTCCGAGAAAAACCGTTCTTGATTTCTGGTTGGGCAGGGTCCAGTAGATAACCAGAGCGCCAACGAGGAACGATATGAAGAGGAACAGAAGCCTCAACTTATCAGAACTGATTTATTATTTCTATCATCTGCGCAACGGTGTCGAAAGATTCCGCCGTGATTTTCGGAGCGGGAATACGTTTCCCGAATTCCCTTTCGATGTATGTCTGAAGCGAGACAAGAGAAAACGAATCAATTAATCCGCTCGAAATCAGTTTTGTATCTTTCGTGATTTCAAGGCTGTCGTCGTCGAGATACTCGGTTCTGATAAAACTAATTAACTTTTCTTCCATCGTATATGTTTTTATTTTGCGATATTATAGACAGGTTAAAATACGAATTAAATGAAAAACATTAAAATCAAAAACAAAAGCGGGCACTTACTTAATATTGACTTCCGGTTTAACGAAAGCGCAGGGAACAAACTGCCTCTGCTTGTTATCTGCCACGGATTCAAGGGATTCAAGGACTGGGGATGCTTCCCATACATAGCAGAAAGATTCGCCGACGCGGGGTTCTTCACTGTTTCATTCAATTTTTCGCTTAACGGAACGGACAATTCAAAAAACAAACCCGTCGATTTTGACAGACTTGACCTTTTCGCGCTGAATACATTTTCCGCTGAACTTGACGACCTCGGAGAAGTGCTGGATTTTCTTGAAAGCGGGAAAGAAAGATATAATTATGATTTTAAAAATCTAACTCTGCTCGGACATTCGCGCGGCGGGGGTATCGCGATACTGAAAACGCGGGAGGACAGGCGCGTTAAAAAACTGATAACGCTCGCGTCGGTTTCGGAATTCGACCGTTACGGAGAAGAGACGAAGAGGACATGGAAAGAGCGCGGGTTTCTTGAGGCATTGAACACCAGGACTAAACAGAGAATGAGAATGAATGTTTCACTGCTCGAAGACCTTGAAGTGAACCGGGAAAGACTGAACATAAAAAAAGCGATATCGGAAATCGAAGTTCCCGTTTTTATAGTTCACGGAGCGGAGGATATGGCTGTAGAAAAAGAAGAAGCAAGCGAACTATACGCCCTCTGCGATAAATCTTCATCGAAACTTTTGATTATTAAAAAAACAGGTCATACGTTCGGCGCGGTTCATCCGTTCGCGGGAACGACGGGAGC
>CALGII010000324.1 GCA_937915485.1 uncultured Ignavibacteriota bacterium
TTTTCTTCCATTTTAAAAACTTTATAGTTTTGTTTTCGGGAATAAGATCCCGTTCATTTCCTTACTTTCGAGTATATCCGGTTATTACTTTTCCGACTCTCCTGCCCCGACCTGAGGGGCGGGGCAATAAAGAGCGGATTACTTCTATTATTCCTCCCGAACAAAGAGTCCGGTCCTACCTATATGATTTTACCCGATTTGTTCCCCTGTTACACAAAACAGGTGCGGGCGGTAAAAAATATTTTTAATCAAAGAACAGTTTCTTCAAGTATTCCAGTCCACCATGGAGGACGGGAACGAAAAAAACAAATTACATAAACAATTCATCGCTGTCTTTGACGTCGAAACTGCCGACGAGGGTCGGTGTTTCGAGGTTTCTGCCCGAAACGTACGCGAACGCTTCTTTCGCGGTTTCCGTCATTCTTCTGTTCAAAAGCGAAAGCGGTATATCCATAGGGCACGCCCTTTCGCATTCACCGCAGCCAATGCATCTGCCGCTAAGGTGGAAAGCGCGCACGACATTCCAGGAAAAGTTACCGCGGGAATGCGGGCTCGACTCGATCCATCTCGGAATTGTTTTGTCAGTTATGCATCTCTGGCAATAGCACAGAGGACAGGCTGCGCGGCAAGCGTAGCATTTTATACACTTATCAAATTCTTTTTTAAAGTAAGCGAATCTTTCTTCATAGGTCATCTTTTCGAGAGCGCGGATTTTATCAAGAACTTCATCGGACACTTTCGGAGTTTCCTTTTCGGCACCGAGTGTTGTATCCGAATAAAGCGGTTTATGCGTTTCACACGGAACGCATTTTGAAGCGAGGGTATCGGCGCCGTATTCCAGGCCGAAATCTTTAGCCACGCCGCTGCAGTTCATTCCGATTACGTAAACGTCTTCGCGTTTCAACTGGCTTTCCTGAATGAGGGCGATAATCGCGTGTATGTCGCAGGGTTTCGCGACGATGCCGAGTTTTAACACAGAGCCGTTTTGTTTAGCGAGGTTTTTTATTCTCGCTTTGGTAAGATAAACGGCAAGGTTATTCAGGCAGTATTCATTAAAGACGAGTTTTTCCGCGTCTTCGGGATTAGTGATAACAATTGGTTTTGTTCTTTTCGGCTCGATTTCAACATAGCCGAGAACGGCCGCGACCGTTTTGTTTTCCAATAATTCTTTCGCGAGTTTTCTTAATTCTTCCATCACACGGCCTCCCCTTCTTTCATAATGACATCCTTATTGACCATTGAATCATCGGGAAACTTTGTAACAAATTCCGAATTCAATTCTTCATAGTTTTTGAAGGGTCCCATAGCTTTCACATCGTTTACGACTTTAGAAACCACATCGACGAATTTCTTACCTTCCGAAGCGGACACCCAGGAAAACTGGAGACGTTCTTTTTCGATTCCGAGGTAATCGAGGAGTTCGTGGAAGAAAGTCCAGCGTCTGCGCGCGTGGAAATTTCCAGCGTTATAATGGCAATCGTTCGGATGGCATCCCGATATGAGTATGCCGTCCGCTCCGCGTTCGAAGGCTTTGAGAATGAACACGGGGTCAATGCCGCCGGAGCACATAACGCGAATTAATTTAACATTGGTCGGATATTTCAGACGGGAAGTTCCGGCAAGGTCCGCGCCCGTGTAAGTGCACCAGTTGCAGACGAATGCGACTATTTTTGGTTCCCAGTTTTGTTCTTTCATATTAATGAAAATTTAAAATTATTTTATATCTCCGATTGAACGGAATCGAAACAGTCTGTATTACTGTTCGAATCACTGAAATCCGCTGCGGCGGACCCAAGAACTGATTTCGCAAAAAATACTGTTGTATCTTCACAGCCACCGCCGCAACGGACGATAATAACACAGATACCACTGAAAAAACTTATAATGCCGCTATCTGGGCAAAAATCTCTTCGTTATTAAATCCTGCGAGTTCAACAGACTTTGACGGACAGGTAGCGGTGCAGGTTCCGCATCCCTGACATAAACCCGTGTTCACATAGGCGACTTCCTTATAGACCACTCCGTTTCTGTCTTTCAATTCCTTAACCTCAACCGCGCCATACGGGCAGACTTTCTTACAATAGAAGCATCCCGCGCAGAGCGATTCATTCACGTAAGCGACAACCGGCTCGCGTTCGAGTTTATCGGAGCCGAACAGCACGAGCGCCTTTGCCGCCGCCGCCGAAGCCATAGCCACGGACTCTGGAATATCCTTAGGAGACTGACAGGCTCCCGCGAGAAACACGCCTCCTGTAGTGCTTTCTATGGGGCGTAGTTTCGGGTGCGCTTCATTATAGAAGCCGTATTTATCATAAGGAATGCCGATAGTCTGCGCGAGTTCGGAAGCATCCTGCTGGGCAATCATCGCCGTAGCAAGCACTACCATATCGGCGTCTATTTCAACGGGCATACCAGCGATAGTATCTTCGCCTTTCACGATATACTTTCCGTCTTTT
>CALGII010000325.1 GCA_937915485.1 uncultured Ignavibacteriota bacterium
TCGAAACAGAGTCCGACAATTTTTAATCCCTTCGGGCTATACGTATCGTACAACTCCGTGAACAGTCTCGTTTCATCCATGCAGTTCGGACACCAGGAGCCCATAAGTTGAACGATGACGGGCTTGTCTTTATATTTTTCGTCGGACAGGCTTACGCGTTTTCCGTTTAAATCCGTGAACGTAAAATCGATGACTCCCGCGTCCTTTTTAAGTTTTGTCACGCTGTCGGAAGGGGGAAGTTTTGCCTTTTCATTTATTACGGCAATCCATTTGTCCTTCCATTTCGGTCCGCCTATAATCAAACCGTTCTCGAGTTTTCCGTTTTTGATGTCGGCCTTGACGAGAAGCGTGTGCGTGCCGTCAGCGGTGGATAAGATAAGTTTTTCGCCAGTCACTACGCCGTCAAGGTATCTGTAATCGCCGGAGGTCGTGAGTATCGTTCCTGTTATATTTTTTCCTTTCTGCTGGAATTCCGCTATCATTTTATATTCCGTCGAGTCGCCCGGGTCGCCTGTCATTTCCCACCTTCCGGTTAAATCGGCGGCGGGGTCGGTGCCGTCATTTTCAAATCTTTCCGCTGCCTTAGAATAAGCAACGAACGGCATGGAATACTTGCTGCGTGAACCTACGTGATAGTATATCCCTTTAATTGTATCTTTTGAAATTACGGATGCTCTTATCTCGTCTTTAAAAACCGGGAGTTTTATGAATACGGAATCATTCTGGTAAGATATTTCAGTTACCTGAATTTTTTCATCTGCATTCATTATTATGATTTCATCTTTATTGTTTTTGTCTTTACCGTACCTGAAAAGAAAAGGCATAGCCGAACTTTTGTCATTAGTATCGAGCAGAACAATCCCGCGCCACGTGCCCTGACTCATTTCAATTTTTTGCGTTGAACAGGAAGACAGCAAAAACGTTGTCAGCAAAACCGCTATTGGAAATAAATTTTTCATATCATATTATTTTATAAAAATTATATTAAATCAAATTCAATCTCTACTCAATTATGCAGTAAATAAATTTCCAATGTGAATAATTTGCAATTCAGATTTTTCGCTATTTAAGTAACATTTGTTTCCGAAGGAAACAAACGATTTCCTTTGACTTTTAAAAAATTTCAGGAAACGGCATGTTGGTCTGGAATGATTTTTGCTTTATTAACTTTGTTTTCCGGCTACCCTTACAGTAAATTCCACGCCCCTAATCAGGGGCGTTTTCATTTCTTAATGAATTATTTTTATACTCCAAAACAACTAAATTGCATAAAATTTTTTATATGAGAATAACATTATTAGCATCGTTTTTATTTTTGCTTTCGATAATATCGGGATTCGCTCAGGATTCAACAAATCCGGATTTGATAAAAGTATGGGGCATTGACGAATTTATTGAGAACGGGAAAAAGTTCGCTGACGAGGAAATGCTTGAAATTGTAGTCGACTTCCGCGCTGACGGCAGTTACAGTTACTGGGAGGAAAATGAAATAATGGACGGAATCTGGGAATTGAGCGAAGACGGCGGGACGATATATTTTGACAAAGGCACGCAGGACGAAATGGTATGGAGCATAACGGGTCTCAGCGCGGACAGGCTCGAAGTGAAATGCAATTACGGCGGAAGCAAATACAGGTACGTGTTCAAGCCGAAAGTGAAAAAAGAATCACAGGAAAACCAATAAAATTGCCGATAAAATAAAATTATATCTCTATTCTTTTTTGAATAAATTGGTTAATTTATTAATTCAATCAGCATTCTTTAAAATCAAAACAGAGGAATAGAAACAATGCCGAATCACACCCCTTTCATGAAACCTTACGAAGAGGAAGTCAAATCATTTTCATGGGAAATCTCAAAAAAAGAACTTGGTTACAAAGACGGCGATATCATTAATATCGGCGAATACTGCTCCGACCGCATCTGCAGGATGGGCAAATCCGAAAAACTGGCGCTTATATGGGAAGGATTTACGGGCGAGGAAAAGCGTTACACTTTCAACGACCTTCGTCAACTGACGAATTCAATCGCGAAATTTCTAAGGGACGATCTCGGCATAAAACCGGGAGATAGAGTTTGCCTGTTCATGGACAAGGTTCCCGAACTTTACATTGGTTTTTTAGGCGTGCTGAAAATGGGCGCAATCGTTCAGCCGCTCTTTTCCGCTTTCGGTCCCGAATCGCTTCTGACAAGGCTTCAGGACGCGACAACGACGGCTATCTTCACGCAGAAGAAACACCTGCCGAAAGT
>CALGII010000326.1 GCA_937915485.1 uncultured Ignavibacteriota bacterium
ATTCATACCCTGATTCGACTTCCCTCACATCATCTTTTATCCTCTTCAATGAAGATATGGTGCCGTTGAATATTTCGAGTCCGTCCCTGAGGAGCCTGACTTTATGATTTCGCACTATCTTTCCGTCCTGCACGTAACAACCCGCGATGTTGCCGACTTTCGGCACCTTAAACACCTGCCTTACTTCAATCGTGGCTGTAATTTCTTCGTTAATGTCGGGCGCGAGCAGACCTTCAAGCACTTGCTTGACCTCATCAATAGCGGCATAGATAATGTTGTGGATTCTAATTTCGACGTTGCTCTTTTCCGCGAGTTTTCTCGCATTGAGATTCGGTCTGACGTTGAATCCTATAATAACCGCGTTTGATGCCTCGGCGAGAAGAACGTCAGACTCAGTAATGGCACCGACTGCCTTGTGTATGACTCTGACAGTTGCCGTTCCGGGTTTTGAAAGTTTATGGAGCGAATCCGCGAGCGCTTCCGCTGAACCGTCAACATCAGACTTAAGTATGATATTCAACTCCACGGACTGTCCGAGTTTTATCTGATTGGTTATGTCTTCCAGTGTTGTATGCTTCACCTGCCTCAATTCCTGTTCGCGTTTTAACTGCTGCCGCTTCAATGCGATAGCCCTTACCTCCGCTTCCGATTTCAGCACGATAACAGAATCGCCTGCCTGAGGAAGTCCTTCGAAACCGATAACCTGTACGGGTGTTGAAGGTCCTGCTGTTTCTATCCTATTATCCCTTTCATCAAACATCGCTCTGACTTTACCGGAATAAACTCCCGCGACAAAACTGTCTCCAATTTTTAGAGTACCTTTCTGAACAAGTATTGTCGCAACCGAGCCTCTGCCTTTATCAAGTTTCGATTCGAGAACCACTCCTCTCGCTTCCCTGTCAGGATTCGCTTTCAGTTCAAGAAGTTCGGCTTCAAGAAGTATTTTTTCCAGAAGTGTTTCTATATTAATACCCTTCTTCGCGGATATTTCCACTGATTGGTACTTCCCTCCCCATTCTTCAACAAGAATATTTCTATCAGCGAGTTGCGATTTTATTCTTTCAACGTTTGATTCCGGCTTATCGACCTTGTTTATCGCGATTACAATCGGGACGCCTGCTGCCTGTGCGTGGTTAATAGCCTCAATTGTTTGAGGCATTACGCTGTCGTCCGCCGCGACTACAAGCACGACTATATCAGCCGCCTGTCCGCCTCGAGCGCGCATCGCAGTGAATGCTTCATGACCGGGCGTATCAAGAAATGTTATCTGCTTGCCTTTATCGAGTTTTACCTTGTATGCCCCTATGTGCTGTGTTATGCCGCCGGCTTCACCTGCTACTACGTTCGCTTTTCTTACGTAATCCAGAAGTGAGGTTTTTCCGTGGTCAACGTGACCCATCACTGTAACCACAGGCGGTCTGTCTTTCAGCGTTTCGGGCGCATCCTCGTCGTCTTTTAACAAATCCTCTTCGTATTCACTCTGGAATTCAATCTTGTAACCGAAAGATTCTGCAAGCAGAAGAATTAAATCCTTTTCAAGGCGCTGATTAATTGAAACCATCATCCCGAGGTCAAAACACTTCTTGATAATCTCGTTAGCGGGCACGCCCATAATATTAGACAACTCCATTGTCGAAACGAATTCGGTTACGCTTAGTATGTTCTTCCTTGCTTCCTGAATTTCAAGATTCTTCTTTTCCTGTTCAAGTCTTTCTTTTTTCTTCTTCTTTCTCGCAATGCTCCTTGCTGAAGCGCCGCTGTCATCCTCAATTTTCGCAAATGTCTCTCTAATCGCTTCATCAATTTCTTTCTGCGAGAATTCCTTTACTTTCTGTCCTTTAGTTACTTTCTTTTTCTTGCGTTCGTATTCCGATTCTGTCTTCGGCTTCTTGTCTTTCTCCTTTAAAGGCTTCTTTGCATCTTTTAATTGTGAAGGAGTTTGGACTGCGGGTTTCCCCCTGTTGTCCGTGTGCGGCTTTTTATCTTTATCTTTGTCCTTATCTTTAAAGAATTTCTTCGGCGGCTTGCCGGTATCCTTTATCGTGACTTTCTCGAACTTGCCTTTGTTCTGCCTGTCGAATTTCGGTCTATCGCCTTTTCCGTCCTGTTTGCTATCCGGTTTTCCGTGCTTAAAATCCCTGTTGAACGGTTTATCCTGCCGATACTTTTTGTCATCCGGCTTTTTTTGCTGTCCTTCAACCTTCTGTACGGTTGTTTTTTTAGCGTCCGCACTGCCGGCGGGAAAATCCTTTGCAGACACTATGTGCGGAACAGGAATGTTCTGAGTATCAGCCTTTGACGTAACATCCGATTTTGTCTTTTTTACTTCGACGGATGACTTTACTGTTTCTGGTTTCTGTTCTGACTTTGCTGGAGGCTTTTCTTTCTTCTCGGCTTTTTTAACTTCTTTAGCTTTCTTCTGCGTTTCGAATAATTTCTCTAATTCCGATTTTCTCCTTTTCGCTTCTTCTTCTTCCGCTTTTGCTTTCTCAGCGTGCTCCATGAACGCTATTAGTTCCTGTTTCTTGCGTTCTTCTTCTTCTCTTTTCTTCTGTTCTTCCAGATTCTTCTTAAGAAGTTTCTCTTCAT
>CALGII010000327.1 GCA_937915485.1 uncultured Ignavibacteriota bacterium
GTTGAAACGGTTCTTGTTTGTTTCCTTCTTCTACCCACGTCTGAAGACGTGGGCTAAGTCGGAGAGCCGTTTTATTTCTCTTCGTAAGTAATGTAACGATTTTAATCCCCGATAAAATTCCATTACGAGGGACGGGAATGAAAATCAAATTTTTTAAACCGTTAAAACGGTTATCGCTTCCCATTTCTTTTACCCACGTCTGAAGACGTGGGCTAAGTCGGAGAGCCGTTTTATTTCACTTCGTAAGAATTCTTGCGACATTAATCTCCGGCGGATACCATCGATTCTTTCTGTCTAACATCTCCGACGGATTCCATCACGAATGATGGGGACGATAGTATTTTCATACAATTACTAAATAGACTTCTGAAATACTAATTAAAAATTGCGGGCTAAAGCCCGATTTTTTAGTATTCTCTTCCCCCCACTCTAAAGAGTGGGGTTAGTATTTTTGCTCGAGGTTTTTTCAAAAGTTTTTTCAAAAGCCGATTATTACTAATTAGACTTCTGAAAAACACATAATCCATAAAATATGGGAAATAAAATCAGTGTTTCGGTTATGGATCCCGTTCCACCACGGCGGATGCAGAGAGCGCACCTACGCGGGAATGACAAAATTATAAAAACTACTAACTACCGCGTTCTTTGCGTCCCGACTTGTCGGGATATCTACTAACTACTAATTATTAATTATTAATTACTAATTCGCTCTTATTAGAATCCGCTGATTGTTTCTCCGCCGTCTATGTGAATCACGCATCCGGTCATCCAGTGCGAGTTGCGTTTATAGTTATCGAGTATGAAATTAGCGATGTCTTTCGGCTCGGTAAGTTTGCCCTGCGGATTTCTCATCAGAGCCATGTTTATGAGTTCTTCGTTTTTCGGAATTTTTCTGAGCGCGGGAGTGTCTGTAACGCCCGCCAGCAGTGCGTTTACGGCGATTTCCTTGTGTCCGAGTTCGAGCGCCAACTGTCTTACGTGCGATTCGAGGCAGGCTTTCGCCGCGGATACGGCTCCGTAAAATTCGATTACGCGCGAACCGCCCGAGGACGTCATCGCGTAGATTTTTCCGCCCGGTTTCATAAGGTCGCGTTTCAGCATGCTCTGCGTCCAGTAAACGAGACTGTGCGCCATCACGTCAACGGTCATTTCCATCTGCTTCTGGTTCATCTGGTTCGCCGGGTCTTCGTCAACGAATTTTCTCAGAGTGCCGAATGCGAGCGAATGCATCAAGACTTTTATAGTAGGATTTTCTTTCGACTTAAAAATATCGGCGACGCGGTCGAGCACGTCCTCTCTTTTCTGCGGGTCGGCGGCGTTTATGTTGTAAAAATGCGCCTCGACTCCGTAACTTTTTATCTCCTCGATTTCTTTCTCAACGTCGGGCATTGTTGTTGCCCTGTCGAGGTGAACTCCTATGATGTTGACGCCGTCCTTCGCGAGTGTAAGGGCTATCGCCTTTCCGAATCCGCTCGAAGCGCCGAGTATTAACGCGTATTGTGTGTTCTTCATTTATTTTATTTACTTTTCAATGCTATGATGCTCATTATGAGACTCATGATGAACAGGAAAATAAGGATTGTCATAAAAGCCGCGGATGTCCATAAGCCCGCTACGACTCCCCATATAATAAATACCCAAATAACGGATACGATAAAGAATAAGTTCCAACTGAGGAGCAGTGACTGCCTCGTCGATTTAGTCCTGTGAAAAGTCCTGAAGAGAGTTTTCACGAACAGGAAGAAAAAGAAAACAAAGCCTGCAACCGAAATCGTTATGTAAATGAACAGGTTCAGGTTCGTGAACCTCACGGTTTCCTTTCCCGACGCGTCAATCAGCGAATCGGCGCGCAGCGTTTGCTTCCCCGACGTATCAATCTGATTGATAATCTTCGACGTGTCAATCTGGACCGTGTTCATCTTCGACGTGTCCTGTTTGACGTTCTTCGTCGTGTCTTTCTTTCCCTGCGGGTATGCAAGGAGAGGAAGAGAAAGCAGCAAAACAAAAATTATTCTTTTAATCATAGTATAATTCTTTATACTTCGATTTCTTCTCGTTTCTCTATATAGTTCGTATCGAAATCGTTTTCAATAAATTTCTTTTCCCTGAAAATCTGCTTGTGCAGAGGAATAGTCGTCTTCACGCCTTCGACGATGAACTCGTCCAGAACGCGGAGCATTCTCGTGATTGCCTCTTCGCGCGTGTTTCCGAGCACTATCAGTTTTCCTATCATCGAATCATAATGCGCAGGCATATTGTATCCGGTGAAACAGTGCGTATCCACTCTGACGCCGTGTCCGCCCGGAGTGTTGAAAGCAGTGATTACACCCGGCGACGGCTTGAAATTGTTATCGGTGTCTTCCGCGTTTATTCTGCATTCAATCACGTGCCCGATAAGTTTTTGTTTCTTCTTGAGAATCTTCTCGCCAGCGGCGATTTTAATCTGCTCTTTAACGAGGTCAACTCCCGAAACCGCTTCGGTTATCGGGTGCTCGACCTGTATTCTCGTGTTCATTTCCATGAAATAAAAATTCTTGTCCTTGTCAACGAGGAATTCAACCGTGCCGAGACTTTCGTAGTTGACAGATTTCGCCGCTCTGATTGCGGCGTCAGCCATTTTCTCGCGCAGTTCTTCGTCAAGCACGGGCGAAGGACTTTCTTCAATCAGTTTCTGGTGCCTTCTCTGAACCGTGCAGTCTCTCTCGCCGATGTGGACGATTGTTCCGTACTTGTCGCCCATCACCTGAAATTCGACGTGTCTCGGGTTTTCGATGAGTTTCTCGACGTAAAGATTGTCGTCACCGAAAGCCGCGAGCGATTCGGACATCGCGATTTCCACAGCCTTTTCAAGATGGCTTTCTTCCCTTACGATTCTCATACCCTTGCCTCCGCCGCCTGCTGACGGTTTCAGCATAATCGGGAATCCGATTTTCACGGCGATTTTTCTTATATCCTCGAAAGTATGAAGTTTACCCTCGCTTCCTTCGACGAGCGGGACGTCCATTTGTTTCATTAATTCTTTCGCGGTTATCTTGTCGCCCATTTTCGAAATCATTTCGGGTGTGGGTCCGATGAAAACTATGTTCGAATCCGCGCAAATTTCGGCGAATTCTGCGTTCTCGGACAGGAAACCGTATCCCGGGTGTATCGCGTCGGCATCGGTTATTTCCGCCGCGGCGATTATTCTCGGTATGCTCAAATAACTCTGTGAAGCTGACGGCGGTCCGATACAAACAGCCTCGTCGGCGAACCGGACGTGCAGTGAATCCTTGTCGGCAGTGGAATAAACGGCAACCGTTTTAATTCCCATTTCCTTGCAAGTCCTTATTATACGCAGGGCGACTTCGCCTCTGTTGGCAATTAAAATCTTATTAAACATTTTTATTTTAGTTTATGCTTTTTCGATCAGCATTAAAGGCTGGTCATATTCGACGGCTGATCCGTTCTCAACGAGAATTTTTACGACTTTACCCGAAACATCGGATTCGATTTCATTCATTAATTTCATTGCTTCGATGATGCAGATTGTCGCTCCGGATTTTACTGTATCGCCGACTTTGACGTATGGTTCCGCGTCGGGCGACGGCGATTTGTAAAATGTGCCTACCATCGGCGAACGAACTTCATAAAGGTTTTCAGAAAGTTCTTCTTTTGCTTCAGCCTTCTCCGGCTTTGCTACCGGCGCGTGAAGATGCTGATGAACGTCGTGTATATACTGGGGTGCCTGTACCGGCTGCGCTGCCAGTACTGTCTGTGTCGGTTTGGAAAGTTTAATTTTCGTGCCTTCTTCTTCTAATTCGATTTCAGCAAGATTGCTTGAATCGAGCATTTTTATCAGTTTTTGCAAGTATTTTAGGTCCATTTTCATAAGTTTTGTTTTTTGAATTATTTTTATTGTTTTACTCTTTCTATGTATTCTTTCGTGCGTATGTCAAATTTTATGTACTCGCCCTCGTCTATGAAGAGAGGGACGTTCACGATTGCTCCCGTTTCGAGAGTTACCTGTTTTGTGGCGTTCGTGGATGTATTGCCCTTAACCGCCGGAGGCGCCGATACTACTTTCATTATTACGTGCGGCGGAAGGATTAAGGCAAGCGGTTTTTCGTTATGGAACTGAATCTGTACTTCCTGGCCGGGTTTCAGGAATTCGCCCTGTTCCCCGACTATGTCTTCAAGCAGGTGAATCTGCTCATACGTCTCATTTTCCATGAAATAATACTCCGTGTTGTCCTTGTACAGGAACTGGTAAACCTTTTGCTCGAGTCTTTCGACCGTGATTTCTTCGCCCGAACGGAAGCGGTTTTCAATCATTTTTCCGTTCTTCATATTCCGCATTTTAACCTGATAAAATGCCCTTAAATTGCCGGGTGTTCTGTGTTCAACCTGTAAAACCTGGTGCAAATCACCGTTAAACTTAATAATAATCCCTGCTTTTAAATCTGAAGTTGTCGCCATTTATAAAATATCGATAAATTATTAAAAAATCTTGAAAATATAGTTTTCAAATATACTTAAATAGATTAGTAAAATCAATTTAAGATAAGCATTTTTTATAATTTGAATTTTGCATAGTATTTGAGTATTTTCATTAAAATAATCATAAATATTATAAAAAATTCATTAAATGGAGGTCAAATGTCAATAAAAGTAGGAATAAACGGATTTGGAAGAATCGGCAGGCTGGTGTTCAAAAGAATGATGGAAAAAGGCGGCTTTGAAGTCGTCGCAATCAACGATTTAGCGGACGCAAAGACTCTGACTCATCTACTTAAATACGACTCAGTACACGGCAAATACCCGGGAGAACTCAAGGCAACCGAAACGGGATTTACTCTTAACGGCAAGCCCGTTATGATAACATCGGAAAAGGACCCGACGAAACTTGATTGGGGCAAGAAGGGTGTCGAACTCGTAATCGAATCCACGGGGGTTTTCACGACGAAAGAAAAACTTTCGATGCATTTAACCGCCGGCGCGAAAAAGGTAATACTTACCGCGCCTCCGAAAGACGACCTTGATGCAATCGTGGTTCTCGGCGTAAACGACGAAATTTTAAAGCCCGAGCATAAGATTATTTCAAACGCATCTTGCACTACAAACTGTCTTGCTCCAATGGTAAAGGTGCTTGACGAGAATTTCGGAATCGTAAAGGGTTTCATGAACACGATTCACTCGTACACGAACGATCAGGTGATGCTTGACCAGCCGCACAAGGATTTAAGGCGCGCGAGAGCAGGCGCGGTAAACATAATTCCGACAACGACAGGCGCGGCAAAAGCGGTCGGGAAAGTTCTTCCGCATCTTAAAGGAAAACTCGACGGATTCTCGCTCAGAGTCCCGACACCCGACGGTTCAATAACGGATTTCACTGTGATACTAAGCAGAGACGTGACTAAGGAAGAAATAAACGCCGCGATGAAGAAAGCAGCCGACACAAACCTGAAGGGAATTATGGAATACACTGAAGATCCGTTAGTATCCTCCGACATAGTAGGAAACGACCATTCGTGCATATTCGACGGATTGTCAACAATGGCGTTCGGCAGTCTTGTCAAGGTAATCGGCTGGTACGACAATGAATGGGGATACAGTTGCAGAGTCGTTGACTTAGCGAAGAAAATTTCTTAGTTTGTATAAATTATTTATAAACTTTTTCACTACTTGCAGGGCTGTTTGATTTTCAAACAGCCCTTTTTTTCTTTAATGTTTGACGAATGATGCGGAGCGGAAAGAATAGAAACAGGGAATATGTTTTGTTGGGTATTGTCGTAGCGGCTGTTGCGGTCTGGCAGTTCGTGTTCATATATTTTTATCCCGACAGCGATACCGACGCGTACGCGCATTTCATTATCGCGAGAGATTTGGTCAGGAATCCGTACAACTTCAGTCTGCACTGGGTCTGGCTTCCGCTGTTTCATTATATTGACGCACTGTTCGTGTTCGCGGGGTTCGGAATGCAGGCGGTAAGGATTATGAACGTCGTAGTGTGGGCGGCTGCACCGGTTCTCGTGTATGTCTATCTTTCAAGAAAAAGCGCGGAGCGGATGATTCCGCTGACTGCGGGAATTATTACCGCGGTATTTCCTCTGGGGATTCTGATGGGAAGCACGGCGCAGCCCGAACCGCTGTTCACTCTGTTGATTCTTCTGTTTGTTTTCCTGTTCGAAGAGAAAAAGTATATCCTGTCATCCTTGATTTTATCTTTTGCTTGTCTGATGAGGTATGAGGCGTGGGCGGTTCTGGCTTTCACGTTCATCTACCTTGTCATTTCATACTACAAATCGAGAGCGGACAAGTGCGTGCATAATGAACTTAAGGCATCGCTTAATATTTTATTGCCTGTGCTGTTAATCTCGGTTTGGGTCGTATTAAGATATTTGTCCGACGGACATTGGTTTGCGTTTCTTCACGGCACGGTAAAGTTCGCGAATGACGCTCTTGACGGGTCTGATGCTGTTCGGGGCGGATTTTTAAATACCTTGTACGATATAATTTTCTATCCTGTTTATGTGCCGTTCCTGTTCACGGGCATTCTCGTGCTTTTGATTCCTTTCGGGTTCAGAAAGTTTTTTTCGGAGAATCGTTTCCTGAGTTTTTGCAGCGCGGGAATATTATTGTTCATAACAGCAAGTTGGGTTACGAAGTCGAATCTCGGCTTGAACAGGCATTTCACATCGATGATACCCGTTTACTCAATAATGATAGCATATGGAATCAACGGGATAATCCGCAAAAGTCAATCATTTATTGAAAGACGAAGGATGGGACAAGCGGGAGGATTCATTGTTTCCGTAAAAACGGTTTCGGCAGTTGTTTCGTTGGTTATGGCATTCTATATTATTATGTGGCTGTATATCTGGCAGAAAGACAACAATAAATATTTCGACGGTAGATTCCGGGCGTCTTCGTTCATTAGTACGCTTCAGAACAATACTGTAATTTTGAATAACGATCCGATGATAGAAGTATTCAGCGGATTGGATTACAGGCGGTTCGAGCATTACTGGATGACGGACAGCGCGGAAACGATTTCGTATATAAACGGAAGATTGCCGGAGTTAAATGAATTGATTGTCGTAAAGAATTCGGTAAATCCTTTTTTCTCTCAGGGGAACGGTGAATTATTATTCGAGACTTTGAAAGACGAAAAGAGCGGAGAGAAAATCAGAGTTTACAGATTTAAGAAATATTAACTTGAGGCGTCGATCGGATTCGAAGAAGTTTTGCAGACTGCTGTTATATATGATAGGTTTGCTTTATAAAGACCCTTCCTTTACCTGTTTTCAAAAATCTTTCCTGTTTCATCGCTTCCGAGCGGGTTTTAAATTTCTCGAGATGAATTAATTTAAAAGGGATTCTGTGTTTTGTAGATTTCGATAAGCCCGAATTGTGCTCTTCAATTCTTCTTGTTATGTCAGAAGTATAACCGATGTATATACCGTTGTCCTTGAGGCTCTTTAAAACATAGGTATAAAACATGTGTTGGAATTTTGAGGCGTCGATCGGATTCGAATCCGCCGCGGCGGACATGGCAGTTTAGACGCCATGATTAAAAAAACTGTGTTTGAGGCGTCGATCGGATTCGAACCGATGCATGGCAGTTTTGCAGACTGCTCCCTTAGCCACTTGGGTACGACGCCTTTTCAATTAGCAATTAGCAATTAATAATTAATAATTAGTAATTGAAGAACGAAAATCTTTAAGAACGATAACCTAAAAAATATAAGCGTCAGTTTTGTCCGCCTCGGCGGACTCCCTTAGCCACTTGGGTACGACGCCAATTC
>CALGII010000328.1 GCA_937915485.1 uncultured Ignavibacteriota bacterium
TATCAACTTACCGCTTTTGTAATATACCGCGTTCGGAATCATCATAATTTGTTTTGTACCTCCGCCGAATGTAGAGAATTCAATTTTCTTCATATCCTTGTCCAGAATAAGTATCACCAAATCGAGACCTCCGGTAATGGACGGGAACAAGGCGTCTTTCGACACCGGGAAATCTTTTGATCCGGAAGTGCCTACCAACACAAATTTTTGATCTCCGGTCAACGCTGAATAATTCATGAAATCACTTTTTGATCCTCCTAAGAACGTTGAATATGCAGGCTTATTAGTTGTTAAATCAAATTTCATAATAAAGCCATCCGACCTTCCTCCTAAATACGACCCGTATAAGGCATCCGGAGTAACCGGGAAATCGGGTGATTTTGTCTCACCTGCAAGAATAAGATTTCCGGCATCGCTGACAATGACGGAATTGACCTGATCCGTAGAATCGCCTCCTATATAAGTCGAATAAAATATTTTTGATAAATTCTTATTTACAATCGTCAAGAAACCATCTTTCTTTCCCGAAAAATATTTTTTATAAGCGTCTTCTGTTACAGGAAAATTGCCGGAATATGTACCGCCAACGAGAATTATTTTGTCGTCAAATCCGAAAGAAAAAGAAGTGACATAATCCAGTGAATTTCCTCCTAAAAAAGAAGAGCACAATATTTTATCGAGGTTCAACGTTAAGACGGTAATTGTTATGTCGCCTGCCATCCAGGACAGTCCGGTATCGGGCGGCGCAGAATTATCATACGCATTTTGAAAAGCGTTACCGGTTACGGGAAAATCCGGGGACATGGATTTTCCGAACAGATACAGTTTATTATCATTTACAGCGAGCCTGGTCCAATGGTCGCTGCCTGAGCCGCCGATAAAAGTAGATGCAATATACTTGCAGTCATTCGTGAATTTTATAATATAGTGGTCGTTATCGCCTTTTGTAGACTTCTGACAGGCATTATCGGAAACGGGCAAATCCTTCGAATCAGTTGTAAACCCGACGTATACGTTATCCGAATCGTCAATCGCTATTTGCAAACAATAATTTTCCGAACCCGAACCGCCAATATAAGACGAGTATAGCAATTCACCGTCGGGTGACAATTTCATCAAGAATATATCGCCTCCTGTCTCGTCGGCGTGTCCGCTATAACTTTTCTGCAGCGCATCGTTTGTTACTCTCAGGCCGTCTCTGGTACCGCCTGCAACGAATATGTTTCCATTTCTATCTGAAACCGAAGGCGCTGATGAGTGCACTCCCCCGCCGGGCGCTAAATGAGCCGAGAATTCCAATTTCTGGGAGAAAATATTTGTAACTGTACCAGCAACCAAAAGGACGGATAGAATAAAAGTTTTCATGTTTTTCATTTCTTCTAATTAATTTTTGTTTGTATGTCAATTTATATACGGCAGATTAATCGCGTTGAATAACGATATTCAGCAAGGGGAGGCAATTAATCGGTAAAACACAAGAATGTTTAAGCAAAATATATATCAGTGTAAATCTTATGCCGAAATTACCCGTTTTCGCTTAATAATCCTGCGCGTTCACCTAATTTGATTATTATTAGATAATGATATTTAGTAATTTCGGGTGAGTATAATAAATGGAAAAAAAGACTTTAATAAAATTTCACATTACATTCTGGATTGTCTCATTATGCATTTCGCTGCTCGATACATATATTTACAGCATAGATTCCTATACTACTCCGAGATACATTAGTTTATGTTTTCGTATTCTATTTAATATTATAACTTTTTATTCTTTTTATTTCTTAGTATCGCCGCGATACTTCAATAAAAAGGGAATACTCATTATCGTTTTCATCCAGATTGCGTATCTCGTTGTTTTTGGTATTATAATTACATTCCTAACATTTTATCCGTTTGCTTATGCGATATCCCCTGCGAGTCCATTTGATTATACTCTTGCTAACGGAATGAAGGACAGAATATTTGCAACCATTGCATACATAGCAATGATTTCAATTCTGGGTATTTTATCGAAGGTGTCTTTAATATGGTACAGGAGTCAGATTAAGCGAAAGGAAACGGAGAAACAAAATATATCCAATGAACTTGCAATGCTGAGGGCTCAAATCAATCCTCATTTTTTATTCAATACTTTGAACAACATAAAATCCCTTACAAACAACCTGCCGTCAAAAGCAGTCTACAGCGTCGATAAATTAAAAAGCATAATGCACTACCTGCTTTACGAGTCATCATATGAAACTGTTCCTCTGGCAAATGAGATCAATCATATACATAACTATCTGGATCTTGAAAAGATACGTTACAGCGACCTTGGTTTCATAGATTTCAAAGTAACCGGTGATTATTCGAAAATCCATTTGCCTCCGCTGATTTTCATGCCTTTCATTGAAAATGCATTTAAACACGGTGACAAACTTAAACCGGCACCGGGAATTATTATTGGACTAAATGTCTTTGAGAAAAACGTCATGTTTGAGATCAAAAATTATGTAAAGAATAAAGACGAAGAGCATAGAAAGAACAGCGGCTTCGGTCTTCCAAATTTAAGACGCAGGCTTGATTTGCTATTCGGCAAAAATTACGAACTTATAATTGCAAACGATAATAAAACTTATACTGTAAAACTCAATTTAATCATCATATGATAATCAACTGTATTGCCGTTGACGACGAACCTCTGGCGCTTGATATTATAAAGGATTATATATCGCAGGTGCCTTTCCTGAAACTGTTGAAAACATTTAAAGACGGTATCAGCGTAATTGAATATCTGTCTTCAAATAATGTCGATCTGGTCTTTCTGGACATTGAAATGGGAGGTATATCCGGCACTCAACTGCTGCGCACGCTTCAGAAGAAGCCACGGGTAATAATGACAACTGCATACAGGAATTACGCCGTGGATGCATTCGAACTCGATGTGACAGATTATCTTCTTAAGCCCTTTTCATTCGAAAGATTTTTGAAATCAGTAGAAAAGGTCTATAATCTTCATAAGGCAGAGCAAAAAACGGCCGAACCCGGCGGAAGAGACAGAGATTATTTCTTCGTTAAATCAAATTATAAAATGGTTAAAGTAAACTACGACGATATACTTTATATCGAAGGGTTGAGCGAATACATAATAATAAAGACAAAGACTGCAAACATAATTACTCTGCAGAGTTTCAAGAACATAGAAAAAACTCTTCCCGAATCAGAATTTGTAAGAATTCACAAGTCATACCTCATTTCGCTCAGTAAAATTGAATGCATTGACGGACAAAGTGTTATCATAGCGAAGAAAGAACTTCCAATAGGCAACAAATATAAGGATAATTTTTTTAAAATCGTTTCAGTAACGGGCAAGAAATAAAAGGGATTCCGGTGCGGAAGAAGCAAATAATATTGATTCATGCAGTTTTCTGGTTTGTAATGTTATTTTTTATCGGACTCGAGACTATCCCGTCAGTAGGTAAAATCACATACAATATTATTGCTGCCGACTATTTTCTGTATGTTTTTTCTTTCACAGTGTTTTTTTATTTGTTTTATTTTTTCATATCAAAGAAGCATCTTGACAAAAAGGGAATCAGGAATATTATTATATTCGGATTATTATTCGTTATAGCAATTACGATTCCGATTACTTTTATTTACATCTCATTTCTGGCTAAAGAAGTGTTTGACCTAAACGGGAAACCATTTCTTATAACGACAGCCAAATATTATCTGAGTTTTCTTGAAACGAATTTTCTGTTTGCGCTGTCAGGCGCACTTCTAAAAATCTCTTTACTCCGGTACGAAAATATAATGAAGCAAAAAGAGGCCGAAAAACAACTAGTTAAAGGAGAACTTGCGCTGTTGAAGTCTCAGATGAATCCACAGTTTCTTTTAAATACTTTATCGGAAATAAAATCTCTAATTGAGCAAACACCGGAAAAAGCCGTCTACAGCGTGGAAAAACTTTCGGAAATCATGAGTTACATGCTTTACGAGACCTCCACCGAAAAAGTCTTCCTTGACGATGAAATAAATTATATAAATAATTATCTGGAACTTCATAATATCAGACTTAAAAACGGCGCTATAGATTTTAAAATTACCGGAGACACAAAAGGAGTTATGATTCCGCCCTTGATTTTTATGCCTTTAATTGAAAATGCTTTCAGATACGCGGATGTGACAGAGAATAATCCGGGTATGACGATCAGGCTTTTAAAGAACAATAAGGATTTAATATTCAGCGTAACAATCAGCAACTGCAGAATTCCTATCAAAGATATATCTGAAGATAATCAGGAAGAAAAATCGATTAAGAGACGCCTCGATTTAATCTTCGGCGATAAATACAAATTAGAAATTAACCGGAAAAGTAAGTCTTATAAAATCAATCTTATAATTGAATTGCCGCCGTCTTAAGATACCAGCAAAGAGAGTCTTTTTCATAATTCTCTTTACCGTTTTCATATTATTTGCTAAATTACACAAACAAACCGATGCAAATGAAAAATCAAATGCTTGTTTCCATAGTATTTATGTTCTTTTTTTTCTCACCGGGTATCAATCAAGCGCAGGAAGAAGTTTACCCGACACATCTTTTTCTCGGTTACTGGACATTCGCGACGCAGGAGGATACGACTGTAGAAAACTGGATTCACACGGGTGAAGGGCATTATACAGGAATGACCACGTACACCGACAAGAACGGCACCATACTCGCGGAGACGATGCGGCTGGCATATATTGACGGAAAACTATTCTATTGCGCAACCATCGCCGAACAAAACCCCGAGGCTCCGGAGGGCGAGATTTGTTTCGGGTTGAAATCGTACAAGGACAGGAAATTTGTATTCGAAAATCTAAAACATGATTATCCTCAGCGCATCACATATGATTTTTCGAATTACCGCATTTGCAAGGCTCGAATTGAGAACGAGACAAAATCATTCGATTTCGATTATAAGAAAGATGATAACTCATACACTTCATTCGACTACAAAGGCAAATTCGTGAAAGAGCCTTTCGTAAACAAAGCGGGAAAAACGATAAAGAATGTATATGATTACTTTTTTGTAATCGAAGGGATAAAATACTTCGTTAAATTTTCCGAGAGCGATATTAAGCGCGCGGACGCGGATAAATTTCTTGACACGGAAGTGACAGCAGGAGTTGTTTTCAAAGACGGGCTCTGGGATGCTGATGACAACACGCACCAGTCGAGAATCGGACAGTACGTTTCGATTACAGGAATCGGGAAGTAAATTCTGCGGGCAAGATTCGGAACAGCAAGGATAGTTTACTCGGGTACAGGAAAAGACACGGGGAAACCGCAGGATGTATTCATTAAACCCATTTGAATTTCATTAGAATACAGGCAAGACGTTTTTTATTTTGTTCTGTCTTTTTTATTATTTATTCCTGATATTAGGAATAACAAGGGGTAATAATTATGAAAACTCTTTTTATAATCATCCTGTTGCTGCCACTTACGGCGGCCGCGCAATCGCCTTATACGGGAATAAGGTTCAGGCTCGAGGAACTCATGTATCACGGAGACACGTGTAAAAGCGTATTCTCTCTCACAGTAAATAAATACGAGCCTACGGAAGTCAAGAACATCATTAAAACTTTCGGAAGGGACACCTCGAAGTACGACTGGAGCGACTTCCAGTACAGGAAAGACGTTGACTTCACGAAGAAGATATTTTACGAAACAACAAAAGAGACTTATGTTATGGATGTCGCCATTTCGAATCAGGTTTACGCATTCGAAAACGCTTTCGGCATAAGCATATCGCGTCTGAAATGCGATGTTACCGAATACATGACAATTTATTTTCCGGTTAAGATAAGTTCATTCATCACATTCATAAATCTCGGTACGGTATATTTCAGACCCGGCGAGTACTGGCTTCTTGAAGACCTGAAATACAGCACAAACGGAAAGGAGATGCACATAACACTTCCCGACAATTACTGGGTACAGTAAATTTTCGATACGGCATGGATTAAGAACCGGAGCGCGGATAAATTAAATTTTCACGTTCACAGTAATTACCACAATGCCGGTGCTCATTAAACTAACGCAACGGCAGTGACTGTTTTCATACGTACATCTTCTCGAACATAACGATTTTTTCCCTTTTCAGACCTCTCGGTTTGTACGCGTCAGTCCACGATGAATCCGGTTTCAGGAATCCCGCATTTTTGTCATCTTTAAGTTTGCCCTTAGCCGCGAGTTTGTTCACGACCCATCTGAAATAATACTGATTGAATATCCTCATGAATTCCGTAAAATAAATATCTGCGGCCCGCCTGTCCCCTTTTATAATAATCATGTTCTCGTCATTTCTAATAGTAGCCGGATCGCTGAAATTATATGAGCCCGTGACAACGACAGGCGTCTTTCCGAGCGGGTCCTTCAGAAGAAATTTTGTATGAACGAATTTCACGTGCTCATTGAGTTTAAGGTTTTGCGTCGTCACTTCCTTCGTCCATCTTGAGAGCAAATCTTTTCTCATATAAGAGCCTACCGCTTTAACGATATTATTCTTAAAACTATATTCAGCAATGTTCTCTTCATCTTTTTCAAGCATCAGAAATGTGAGCGCGCTATTTTCCGTATTCTTCATCAGTTGCTGCATCAGAGTCTTGTTCACACCGAATGCAAGCGTGATGCAGGCGCAGTCCTCGGCGCTGACGAGAAGTTTCGCGTAAAACTCGAGCATCTTCAGGCTCTTCCTCGGACTAAAAATGCACGTAACACCGCTCTTAATTGAATCTACTTTAGCAATATCGCCCTGAATGCTCTCAATTTTTTCTTTATAGTCATCCGTATCTTTTATATCATACATTGCGTTCCAATATTCAATAAACTTCTTCGCGACAGCGCTGTCGCATACGGAATGCCCGACGTTCGTCTGCCCGAATATTCCGCCTTCGGAAATATTCGTCGAGCCTGTCCATACCATCCCGGGTTTTTTGTTTCTGACAAGCACGAGAAATTTATTGTGGCAGATGTAACTCTTGTTTATAGTTCTCGGAATAAGTTCGACGTTTCTTGCCTCACGAAGTTTCGCATCCGTGATGCATTTTTCGTTTTCATCTCTTGGGAAACTTACCGCTT
Source organism: uncultured Ignavibacteriota bacterium (assembly GCA_937915485.1). Taxonomy (GTDB): domain Bacteria; phylum Bacteroidota; class Ignavibacteria; order Tepidaquicellales; family Tepidaquicellaceae; genus CAIKZJ01. The sequence continues at coordinate 7,115 of CALGII010000328.1, forward strand.
TTTCTCCCTTCTTTGGATTTTTCGGTTTATTTTCCTTCGCGTCGTAGATTATTCGAATTTTTACACCGCGGAGAGCGGCTTTCTTGAATTCAAGCAGTATGTCTTTATACCTGAACTCGTAAAAACAGCCGATTAGTTCATCACCTTTTACCGCATCTGAAATGAATTTCACGAGCGCTTCCTTTAGACCCCGCGACAACCACATGTAAGCCTTGCCGCCTTTCACGTCTTTAGGCTTCTTGTTGCCGAACTTGACGGCATATGCCTGACTCGATGCAACGCCGCGGTTGAAGAAAACACTGTGCCCGTCCTTTTTCCACGCCGGCTCCGTTTCGACATCGAGCGAAAACATGCTGCCTTTAGTAATAATCGACGGAGAACCATACAGCGGAGTGAAATAATATTTATATTTCATCCCCGGATACGAGGAGAAATCTTCCCAGGTAAACGACTGTATCGGATGTTCGAATGTGGAGAAATACGCGCCCGGTTTCGGGCTGGGCATCGTTTCCCTGAAGACTTTGAATCCGCTTACAGTAACTCTTTTTTTCCTGCCCTCCTTGTAATATACTTTTTCGATAGCGAAACCGAGCAGGTCTTTCATTGAAGTTTTATCGCAGTAAATCGCGAAAGCGGCCGCATTGGTGCCCGTAACCGCATAGACTTTAAAATTTCCTCTAAGATTTCTGAATCTCATAATTCATATTATTTAGTTTGAAAAATTTAAGCCGAGTTTACGTTAACGAACGAATGAAAAGCATTGTTGCATTAAATCCCCGTCTGTTAATTTATTCCGATGCTTAAAATTATGTTGCTATGCGGAGAGGCAAATATTCCGTACTGATAATTTTTATTATACAGTAATTGAGGTTATGAATTGTAATTGATGTTTCTGCTGTTGTCCTCCGTTCTCATCCCGGGTTAATAATACGGATTTATTCTCCTTATATTCAAGTGATAATTTCGTGTTCAAGTTAAGTAACTCAAACATCGATTAAAGGAATCAAGATTGAACGGATTGATGTATTCAGGCTACACCTTCTGCAGGTACACAGAATAAACGAACTTAAGGAAGTTGTTTTCTTTCTTGCGCAGTGTGAATCCGTTCTTTCCGGCAAGGCAGTTGAACTCATCGGCGGTTTTGAACTTCATTACGGAGTTGTGGAGGTACTCATACGCGTACGAACTGCGGGAAACGAGTTTGCCGAAGATAGGCATTATGCGGGTGAAGTAAAATTCGAAGAGCAGGTTGCGTTTCGCCATTCCGAACATTTCGAGAACAATCAGAATCCCTTTAGGCTTGAGCACGCGCCGGATTTCGTTCAGTGAATTTTCGAGGTTTTCGAAATTCCTGACGCCGAAAGCGATAGTGAGTATATCGACGGAATTGTCCTCAAGCGGCATTTTTTCAGAGTCGGCTTTAAGTATAACGAGGCGGTCGTCCTTAATTTTTTCCCTCTGGACATCGAGCATTTTCTCCGATATGTCGAAAGAGAAGGCTTTATCGGGACCGAGTTTCAGTAGTTCGGCCATCATATCGCCCGTACCGGACGCAAGGTCAACGACTGTTACGAACGGGAAATTGAAATACTCGATTTGCTTTATGATTTTCTTCCGCCAGCGCTTATCGAGGTTCGCCGTAAAGAAATGGTTCAGAAAATCGTACTTCATAGCGATTTCATCGAACATAGTTCCGATTTTTTCCTTCGATTTGTTCAGTCTCATCAATTGAACCTCAGTGATTTTACAGGATCGAATTTCGAGGCGAGAAACGACGGTATGATAGTAGCGATAAATACGAGAGCCATTGTTATAAGCGATATCAATATTATGTTTTCGGGAACGATTAAAATCGGCACGCTTTTCATATAGTAAAATTCGGGAAGAGAGAAGAACTTGTATTTAAGTTCGAGAAGCGACATTCCGAGACCAATAATGTTACCGATTGCGATTCCGATAAAGCCTATAATTACCCCGTCGAGCACGAATATTTTCATCACGTCTCCGTTGGAGGCACCAAGAGCCTTGAGGATTCCAATAGACCGCGTTTTCTCCAGTACAAGCATCAGCAGCGTTCCGATAATGTTGAAAGTCGCGACGATTATAATGAGTCCGAGTATCACGGGAGTCGGCGCCTTTTGGAGTTCGACCCAGGTGAAGAGACCTTTGTAAAGTTTGAACAGGGAACGCGGGTAGAACGGATAACCAAGAAGCGACTTGAGTTTATCAACAGTTTTTTCTACCGTATCGACGTTTTCAACATTCATCTCAATACCGGATACGAACCTTCCGAAGTTAAAAAGTTTTTGCGCGGTTTTCAAATCGGAATAGACCATTATATCGTCGTAGTCTCTCAGCCCCGTTTCATAAATACCGCTTATTCTGAACTGTTTAATCTGCGGCGGATTCAGGGGCGACGGTATTCCGTGAAGTCCGAAAATTATAACCTTGTCGCCGATTTTCAGGTTGAGTTTTTCGGCAAGTTTATCCCCGACGACGAGGCGCGAGAAGATAGTGTCGATAGGCTCGACTCTGAACTCGCCTTCTTTAATTTTGAACCGGGCGGTAGAAAGGTCGCTTTCGGGAATTATTCCTTTAAGCATAATTCCCTCCACATTTTCCTTATACCGTATTACTCCTTCGCGCTGAACGTAAGCTGATACGCCGCGTGTTTCGGGAATATTATCTTTTATGGATTTAATCGCGGTCTCATAATCAGCGACTCCTTCGGGTTTAAAGGAATGAATCTGAATGTGAGACACGAGCCCCGCTACCTTATCGCGGATTTCTTTCTCGAAACCGCCGAGTATTGAAATGGCGATAATAAGCACAGCAACGCCGAGCGCCACGCCTGCAATGGCAATGTAAGTTATGAAAGATACGAACTTCGAATCTTTCTTCGAGAACAAATATCGTTTTGCTATGAAGAATCTGTAATTCAACTTGTAACTGTTTTCGTTCTATTTAGCGTTTGATAAAATAAAAAACAAATATATTAAGAGCCATTTCTCTGTGTATCTCTGCGACTCGGCGTCTGCCCGCCGTTTTTATGGCGGGTGTATCACTGTGTAATTCATCGTATCTTTAATACAACAAGTTCTGCGAACGTGTTGTACCCGGATTCCTGCCAAGATTCCGCCGCGGCGGACGCAAAGAACGCGCTTGCAGGAATGACAGAGAAGGAAATTATTTCTAGCCCTCCCCCGCCCGCTAAAGCGGGCACCCCCTCCAAAGGGGGACACTCGTTGCAAATAACAATCAGCATTTATCAATTAACAATTAGAGCAGATCTTCCAGATTCGCGTTCTGTGCGTCCCGACTTGTCGGGATAGATTCTCGCTCTTCTTGATTCTTGATTCTCAAAGAACTTCTAACTACTTCTCTTAAGACAGCAGGTACGCGCGAATAAACTCATCTATTTCACCATTCATAACAGACTGCGTGTCCGAAGTTTCGAAATTTGTTCTGTGGTCCTTGACCATATTATACGGATGGAACACATAACTACGAATCTGGCTTCCCCATTCAATTTTCTTCTTCGATTTTTCAATCGAGTTAAGTTTCTCCTGCTGTTTTTCTTTTTCCATAAGGTAGAGTTTCGAGCGGAGCATCTTCATAGCGTTCTGTCTGTTTTGCAATTGCGAGCGTTCATTCTGGCACTGCACGACTATTCCTGTAGGCGTATGCGTAATCCTGACCGCAGTTTCGACCTTATTGACATTTTGTCCTCCCGCGCCGCCGGAGCGGAAAGTATCGATTTTCAAATCCGCGGGATTTATTTCGATGTCAATGTTGTCGTCGATTATCGGCGATACAAATACAGCCGCGAAAGATGTATGGCGTTTCTTGTTTGCGTCAAACGGGGAAATCCTTACGAGCCTGTGCACGCCGTTTTCCGCCTTAAGATAACCGTAAGCGTAATCGCCGTCGATTTCCAGAGTTGCGCTTTTTATTCCCGCGCCGTCACCGTCTAGGCGGTCAGCGAGCGTCACCTTAAATTTATTTTTTTCGGCGTAGCGGATATACATTCTCATTAGCATTTCAGCCCAGTCCTGCGCTTCGGTACCGCCGGCTCCCGAGTTTATAGTCAGAATCGCGCTTGAAATATCGTCTTTGTCCGAAAGAGTATTCTTGAACTCAAGTTCTTCAAGATACTTTTCGAGAAGTTTCGTTTGCGACTCAAGTTCGGGTATGACAGACTCGTCATTTTCGGCTTCGCCGATTTCCATAAGTATTTCGATGTCGGACAGCATCTTGCTTCCGTTCTCAAAATCTTCAATCCATCTTTTAAGTCCCGCGATTTCGCGGAGGGTGGTCTGCGCGATGTTCTGGTCTTCCCAGAAATTATTTTGCTGGGAAATTGTTTCGAGTTCTTTCAGGCGTATCTTCTTTGCGGGGATTTCAAAGAAACCTCCTCAGAGTATCCAGTTTTTCTCTCGAGTCTTTTAATACGTATTTCTGTTGTTCGAACATTATTTTTCAATCTCCATTTTTAAAAGCGCGCTTGCGAGCGTTTTACCCTGCGCGTCAAGTTTAAGCGAAACGGTTCCGCCGCCTCCGAGTGTGTTGTGAAGCAGAAAGTTGAGGGCGTTGATATTCGGCATTTCAAATCTTTCCACTTCACCGAGGCATATGCCTTTGAAAAATTCTTTAACTCGTTCAGCCGTGACCTGTTTCTTAATCAGTTCATAATCTTCTTTCTTGTAAGCAATGAGTCCGATATTAGCGGCGTCGCCCTTATCTCCGCTTCTTCCGTGGCATATTTCCTTAAGTTGTATCTTCATTTATAAAATTTGTCAAAATTACGAAAAATGATTGATATTAGAAAGATGAATTCAGGCTTTCGGATGCGCCTGTTTGTACGCTTTTTTCAACTTTTCAGGGCTTACGTGGGTGTACACCTGTGTTGTCGACAGATTTTCGTGACCGAGCAGTTCTTTGACCGCTCTAATATCGGCGCCCGCGTCGAGCAGATGAGTCGCAAACGAATGTCTCAGAACGTGAGGCGATTTTTTCTTAATGTCAGTAACTTTCGACAGATTCTTCTTAACCATCCTGCTTACTTCCATAGGATAAAGTTTCTTTCCGTTCTTGTTCAGGAAGAAGAAATCGCTTTTATTAAAATTAAGTATGTCACGAATCTGCAGATAATTCCTCAGGGCTTCGGCGGCTTTGCTTCCGAACGGAACGATTCTGGTTTTCGAGCCCTTGCCGAAAACACGCACAGTATTCTTCGCGAAATCTACGTCCTGTGTCTTCAGGTTAATCAGTTCGCTGAGGCGGATTCCCGTGCCGTAAAATAATTCAAATATCGCCTTATCCGTAAAATTAAGTTCATCACCTCCGATTCTATCGAGAAGTTTTGTCATGTCTGATGCCGCGACGTACGAAGGGAGTTTCTTTTGTGTTTTCGGAAATGCGAGCATTGACGCCGGATTCGACGTTATGATTTTTTTTCTGTATAAGTACTTGAAGAAAGATTTTACGGTTGAAATCTTCCTTGAAATTGAGCGGTTGGAGAATTTCCTTGTCTTTTTAATATCAAGTTTCTGTTTCTCAAACAGGTCCGCAACGAAAGATTTAAGAATCGGGAGGTCAATTGAATCCAGATTAATTTCCGCCTTATCGCGATTTTTTTTCGTACCGTATTCGGTCAGAATCAGGAATTCGGCGAACTGTTCGAGGTCGTTCTTATAGGAGACAACCGTATTATTTGAGTAATTACGATTGTAATTGATGTAATCCAAAAATCCGTCAATAAGCGCAAATATTTTAGTCTGCTTTGACATCTTCTTTAGTCAGGATTTCCTTATGCTTGCATTTCGTGCAGTAGAGAAAATCGCCGTCTTTCTGAGTAGTCTTCTTAATCATATAATTATTCCCGCACTTGTCGCATTCCTTTATAACGGGAATGCTGTTCTCGATGAAATCGCATTCGGGATAATTCGTGCATCCGTAAAAAATTCTCTTTCTCTTGCCGCCGCGGCGTTCGAGAATCTCTCCCTTGCCGCATTTCGGGCATTTTATTCCGAGAGTAATCGGCCTGATTCCCTTGCATTTCGGATAATTTGAGCATCCGTAGAATTTACCGTAAGGACCCGATTTCTCGACCATTTCGGCGCCGCACTCGGGACATTTTATACCTTCAGCGACTTTCGGTTCGCCGCCGTTTGAGAGGTCGATTGAAAGAGTGGCTTTGCATTTCGGATATTTCTCACAGGTATAGAAGAGTCCGTTGCGTCCCCATTTTTTCAGCATAACTGCACCTGTTTCTTCGCCGCATTCGGGACACTTGATATCGGTTCTTTCTATCAGTGATTTCTTTATTTTCGGAGCATCCGCCTCGGCTATTTCGAGGTCCTTTTTAAAGGGAAGATAAAAGTCATCGAGAACGTTCTTATAAGTATTCTCTCCGTTGGCAATCGTATCTAGTTCCTCTTCCATTCCCGCGGTAAACTGAGTATTTATTACGTCGGGAAAATACTCCTGAAGAATTTTATTGACCTGAATTCCAAGTTCGGTTGCGAACAGTTTACGTTCGACGAGGTCAACGTACTTTCTGTCGATTACAGTAGTCACTATGAGAGCGAAGGTGCTCGGGCGTCCGATACCGAGGGCGTCAAGTTGCTTGATAAGGCTGCTTTCGGTATATCTCGGCGGAGGACTCGTGAAATGCTGCTCTTTCGTCATCGAGGCGGCTTTGAGCGTGTCATTCACATCAAGGTCATCGGGAATTACTGAAAGGTCATCTTCGTCGTTTCCGTTACTTTGTTCATCGACCGAATCCTCATAAACCTTGAGGAATCCGAGAAACTTCGCGATTCTTCCCGTCGCTTTGAATATGTATTCCGTCTTTCCGCCTTTCGGGTCGAGCGCTTTGATTAAAATCGTTTTCTGGTCGAACACAGCCGGCGTCATCTGCGACGCGACAAACCGCTGCCAGATAAGAGTGTACAACGCGAGCAGGCTCTTATCGAGTTTCTTTAAACTTTCGGGCGTCATCATAACGTCAGTCGGTCTAATCGCTTCGTGCGCATCCTGCGCCTTGACAGCCTTCTTACCGTTCGCGCGTGTTACATTCGAAACATATTCTTCGCCGTAGTTTCCTTTTATGAATTCATTTGCCATCTTCTTCGCTTCATCGCTTAATCTGGTAGAGTCCGTCCTCATATACGTTATAAGACCGATGTTGCCTTCGCCTTTTTTTATCTCGACGCCTTCATAAAGTTTTTGAGCGAGCATCATTGTCCGCTTAGGCGCGAAACCGAGTTTTGACGAGGCAGTCTGCTGAAGGACAGAAGTAGTAAACGGAAGAGGAGCGTTTCTTTTAACTTCCCTGACCTGAATGTCGGTGACGCGGTACTTATTGTTCTTCAGGTCTTCGAGTATTTTATACGCTTCGTCGATGTTGTGAATGCAAGGCTCATCGCCGTTATACTTAATAATGTCGTCGTTAATCTTGTAAAGTTTCGCATTGAACGGCTTGGAATTCCCCGACGGTTTCGAGAAAGTACCGAGTATTGACCAGTATTCTTTAGGCTTGAAATCTCTGATTTCGAATTCGCGCTCGCAAATAAGTTTAAGGGCAACGGACTGGACGCGTCCCGCGGATAGACCGAAGTACATCGATTTCCAGAGGAAGGGACTGACCTTATATCCGAGAATCCTGTCCATAACCCTTCGCGCCATTTGCGATTCGACGAGTTTCTCGTCGATATCGAGCGGTTCTTTCATCGCGGACTCGACACCCGACTTCGTTATTTCATTAAACAGAACCCGCTTGATGTTCTTATTTACTTTCGCGACTTCTTCCGCTATATCGGCTGCTATCGCTTCGCCTTCACGGTCAGGGTCAGTCGCTATGAATATGCTCTTTACTTCCTTAGCGTGCTGTTTAATTGCCTTTATTACCTTTTCCTTGCCTTCAATTACGTCGTATGTAGGGACGTAACCGTTGTCAAGGTCAATATTGATTTTATTCTTCGGTAAATTTTTAATGTGACCTACGGTCGCTTCAACGACATAGTCTTTTCCGAGATACTTGTTAATCGTTTTCGCCTTCGATGGTGATTCAACTATGACTAATGATTTTGCCATTATTTTTTCGCGCTTCCTATTCCTAATATTTTTAAATAATAATTTTCTCTTTTTCTCATCCGGGTCTTATCTTTCGTCGTACGGTCTTCATAACCGCAGAGATGGAGTATTCCGTGTATCACGATTCTGTACATTTCCTCCTTGAACCCGCTTTTGTATAACAAAGAGTTTCTTTTTACTGTTTCAACCGAAATAACAATATCGCTTTCCGCGATTCCGCCGTCGTCGTATCTGAAGGTAATTATGTCAGTTTCATAATCATGTCCGAGATAGGTTCTGTTATATTCAATAATCTTCCTGTCGCTGCAGAATAACAAGTTCACGGCGTCAATAGTTTCCTTCTC
>CALGII010000329.1 GCA_937915485.1 uncultured Ignavibacteriota bacterium
TCCAAATCGCGCTAATCACTTTGCTCTTCACAAACATTTCTTTTCCGCAATCAAATCATTGGCAAAAATTGTTCTTTCATCCTTCGTTATATGATATTAGCGGAACAAGTGTTTGCGCATCGGACGGGACTAACTATTTTGTCTTGAGTGATAGTCAGATTCCGGAGGGAACAATAATTTATAAGATTAACCAGTACGGGGATACAATCTTCACTAAATATATTCACGAGGTAAGAGGTTTTTCCGGTATATCCGATAATAACGGGGGAATGTTATTTACTGGCAGAGCCTCAAACAACCATCCATTACTATCTTATCTTGCAAAAGTCAATTCTAACGGACAGGTTATTTTTAATACTAGTTATCAAAACAGCGAACCCTCCACCTGCTATGATATGATGAAATCTGTCGATGGTAGCATTGTACTCTGCGGAAGAAAGGCTGCTGATGGTTATGTGATTAAAGTAAAGAATAACGGACAGTTTATATGGCAGCGCACTTTTAGCGCATCTGATTATCATTACATCTATTCAGTGGTTGACGGAATAGATGGAGGATACCTGCTTGCCGCAGATGTTAAAGATTCATTATCCGCGCCATTTTTTGCAAGCGGTGTTGTCACAAAAATTGATTCATCCGGTAATACGTTATGGCAACACAGATATTTCTCGCAAGATTCGACGAAATATTTTAAATTTATAAAACTAGGATTACATAACGACGGCTATTTATTGGGGTGCAGACACGCAGATAATAGCGGAGTCAGAAGCATTATGGAATTGATGAAAATTGACAAAAGCGGAAATTCCAAATTCAGATTAAAATACGACTTTTCACAGCAATATTCTTATTATCTCATGGATATGAAAGTAATGTCGATGAACAGAATTCTAATTTTATATCAAAAATATAATCATCCTAATCAGGACTCACTATTTTCGGGAGCATTTATTACCGATACTCTTGGAAATATCCAAGCAATTAATGAATACATGACAAAGACAAGTTATACTTCTTTATATAATATTATTGACAATCCAAGTCCTACAAGTATTTTATTTACCGGAACGACAGATTATAATTCGGTTTATGAGAGAGTGCTTGTAGTAAAAACTGACAGCACTCTATATGCCCCTCCTGTATCGGTTAATAATATATCACAAACGGTACCGGAAAAATTTTATTTGAATCAAAATTATCCGAACCCATTCAACAACTCTACTCAAATTACGTTTGGAATAAGAAAGAAGGGGATTTACAAATTAACGGTTTATGACGTCACGGGGAAAATTGTCGATGAGTTGTTTAATCAGAGTCTTGAACCCGGAGAATACAAGACGGATTTCAATGCGGAGAAACTGTCTTCGGGAATATATTTCTACAGGCTTGAATCAGACAAAGCCATTATTACAAAGAAATTTGTTTTACTGAAATAATTATTTCATTTCTAAAGGATCCTCAATGAAAGTCGGAATTTTGCATTGATTCCGAGATAATATTTATTTCTTCATTTAAAAAAATAAAAACAT
>CALGII010000330.1 GCA_937915485.1 uncultured Ignavibacteriota bacterium
GTCCTATCGGCTCCAAATTCCGGCTTTACAAGAGACAGTATTAGTTTCCAGGAATGAGCAGTTCCGATGTATCGGGACAGGTCGGGGGTTCAAGTCCCTACCCGGCTCAGGTAATCCTTGCAAGAAATATTGGTCAGGGTATTTTCTATTTAAATCAGAGAGTTCTTCTTCAATATCTGAAGGTTGGTTAAGAAACCGGGAGTAAAGATACCGCTTTTCAGGCTACTGTTAATTTCCGAGAGGTTCCAGAATCTGCCGTCGTCAACCTCGTCCGGATTGAACCTGACTTCGCCGTCGTATTTCGCGAAGGAAAGGAACACCAGTTCCGATTCATTTTCGGTTTTAAGAATGTAACTGCAAACAGGGACGAGATTAAGATTCTCGAGTCCGATTTCCTCTTTCGCTTCCCGTTTCAGCGCGGACTCGACGTTTTCATTGACCGCGACGTGACCTGTAACGGAGGCGTCCCACTTGCCCGGCTGAGAGAGTTTAGACATCGGGCGTTTCTGAAGATACAGTTGTTTCTTGCTGTTAACAACCTGAAGATGGACGACGGGATGCAGAAGATTTTTATCCGCGTGTACGACAGAGCGCGGCGCTTTCCCGGTGATATTTCCCTTCTCATCGACGAGCGGAAGCCACTCTTCGTTTTTATATTTTCTATTACGCAGCCAGTTTTTCAGCAGTTCAAAGATGAAGTATGCGCCGAAAAGCATATAGAATAAAACAGTGCTTATGAACGCCCACGCTTCTTTCGACAAGAAGAACGCGGAATAGAGTACCAGCAATGTATGGAACGAAAAAATTATGAAAAGCGCGCGAAGGCTTCGCTTGAATTGTTTCTCCTGTTCTTCTTTGAGTTCGACTCCCTCAAGATAGCGTTTGGACATTAAAGCGAGTAAGTTCACTTTAGTGAAAGCGGATATTCCGAGCAGAACGCAGAGTATAGCGCCAACGAGAGCGGGCTTCAATTTAAAGAATATATCATTATCGAGCGCGTAGGATACAATGCCGAGGGCAACTATGAGAAGAGTATCGTACAGTGTGAACTTGTCAAAGACCTTCTCCCTCAAATATGAATAAATCAACTGGGCGATACCGAAGCAAACGGCTACAATCAGACCTGCGGACGTTCCGTAAAACTCGTCCACGAGAATGAAGACTATCAGGGGAAGAAGACCGGGTAATATTTTTTTAAAGAGTCGATACCTGCTCATCGAAGCAATAAATATTATTTCGTCAACATTTATAATTTCTTCCGGATTAAAAGACTTAACCTAATCCGATATCGAGAATAAAAATACTCAGTATAAAATTAATCCGAACCGGAAATATTCTTCTTCCGGTTAAGGCCGTTATTACAGGCGGGAACATTATTTATCCTGCATCAGAATACCAGAAATCAATTCCCTGAATCCGCTTATGCTAAAGGGCTTCGAAACGTAATGCGAGCATCCTTCAGACAAAAAGGTTTCCCTGTCGCCCGCCATCGCGTACGCGGTTACGGCGACAATCGGAGTATTCCGGTAGCCTTTCATTTTTTTAATTTCCCTGACGGTATCAATGCCGCTAATACCCGGAAGCCCGATATCCATAATCACGAGGTTGTATCTATTATTAGCAGCCAGTTTAAGGGCTTCTTCGCCGCTTTCGACCACGGACACGCGCGCGATTTTTTCGAGCGCTAAGGTAACTGCTCTTGCGCTGTTCTCATCATCTTCCACGACGAGAATATTGTTCTTATCAAGAAGAATCACATCGTGAATTTCGGCTTGAACATTATCGTCATCGACAGTCGTTAAATCATTTACATTCGGGCTGCAGGGGAACTTAACGGTAAACACGGTACCTTCGCCGAGTTCGCTGGTGACAGAAATAGTACCATTCATCAATTCCACATATTTTTTTGTAATAGTGAGTCCGAGACCGGTACCTTCATACGTCCTGTTAAACCCTTCGCTTACCTGTCTGAACGGTTCGAAAATTACCTGCTGTTTTTCTTTTTTTATTCCGATTCCCGTATCGATAACTTTCAGAACGGCGAACTCATCCTTCCCAAATTTCTCGCTACCTACGTGAACTTTCACGAATCCCGAGTTCGTGTATGTAATCGCGTTCTGAATAAGATTCGACAGAACCTGAATAGTAAACTGCTCGTCGAGTTCGGAGCAAACATCCTCATCCGCTTCGAATATCAATTCCAAATCTTTATTTCGCGCCAGCACTTCGAACATTTTAAGAGTAGTAGCGGACAATTCGGACAGATTAACAATTTCGGGATTTACCGAAACAGATTCGGATTCGAGTTTTGAAAGATTGAGGATAAGATTCAGAGTGTTCATCAATCTTTTTCCGCCCGTATGAATGACCTGCGCCATCTGTCTTTCATTCTCATCCCTAAGTTCGTCCGCGAGAATTTCGGAGAAACCGAGGATACCCGTCATAGGCGTTCTCAGTTCGTGGCTCATATTCGCGAGGAAATTGGATTTAAGTTTATTCATCTCTTCGGCTTTTTCCTTAGCATTAATCAAAGCCTCTTCGGTAAGTTTCCTTTGAGTAATATCTCTGACAACGCCCCACATACCCGATGGGTTTCCGTCGTCATCGCGGATAATGTAAGTTCTAAGTTCGACGGGAAACACTGTTCCGTCTTTTCTTATATACTCTTTCTGGTACACTTCCGATTTACCTCCCGAGGCAATTGAGTTGGCGATAATATTTTCTTCAACCGTGTGCCATTTTTCAGGCGTCAGGTCTCTGTAATTCAATTTTTTCAATTCCTCTTCAGTATAACCGAGCATTTCCGTAAAAGACAAATTGCATTCGAGAAGTCGTCCTTCCATATCCGTCAATGCAATCGCGTCCGTAATAGATTCGTGAAGCCTGCGGTACTTCTCCTCGCTTTTCTTAAGCAAATCCGCGGCTTTTTTAATTTCAGTTAGATTAGCGATAGTCGTAAGAAAGTACGGTTTGCCGCGAAGGTTAATCAGGCTAGCGGAGAGCAATCCGTCAACGTTCTTGCCTTGCTTAGTAACGAATAAAACATTTCTGTTCTGTACGAAACTTTTTACTTTTACTTCCTTGTATATTTCATCTCTTTCGCTTCTGAAATAAAAGAGTTTAAGTTCTTTGGTTGTTTTACCTATTACTTCATCTCTTGTAAAACCGGTATCCTGAAGAAGAACGTCATTCGCGTCAACAATTTTCCCATCTTCGGCGGATGAAATCAGCATTGAATTCGGGCTGTTCCTAAATGCTTTCGAGAACATTTGCTCGGTTTCCCTAACAGCCTCTTCAGCGATTTTCCTGTCTGAGATATCAAGGATACCTCCGTAAATTTTCGTGTTACCGTCGGATTCCGAAATGCACTCGGCATACGATTGTATCCATACGACATCTCCGTTCTTTCTCCGGATTTTTAATTCGGCGCTGCCAGATTCTCCCGCTTTCAGGTTAATAACATTTTTCGTGAACAAAACCCTGTCTTCTTCAACCACGAAAAACTTCCAGCATTTTCTTTTTATAATTTCACCTATTGTATATCCCGTAAGTTGTTCCGCTCCGCCGGTCATCCAGTCAAGTTCATAATCGTCGTTGGATTTTTTCAGACAGGAATACGCGACATCGGAAATCGTGTTGGAGATTCTTCTGTACCGCTCCTCGCTTAGTTTTATGAGGTCTGTCGCTTTCTTCTGTTCAGTAATATCGCTGAACACGGTAGCGAACGAGCCTTTCTGAAGCGGGAAGACGGATATTACAAAATACCGGTCCAGAGACGCGACATAAGAGTCGAAAGATTTCGGAATTCCGGTATCCGCGACTTCCGCATAAAGGTTCAGGAATGGCGGCTCTTTGGTGTTGTACAGTTCGTTAACATTTTTTGAAAGCGCGTCTTCCCTGCTCAATCCGAGTATTTCAGTATATTTCGGATTAACGTCTACAATTTTATAACTCACGGCTTTCCCGCCGACATAAATCAGGTTATGAATCGCGATTCCTTCGAGGGCGTTCATAAAGAAGAGCCTGAATTTTTCTTCGCTTTTCCTAAGCACGTCTTCTCTCGCTCTTTCAACGGTCTGGTCGCGGAAAACGAGAACCACGCCGACAATTTCACCCGTTTCGTTCTTTATCGGAGCGCCGCTATCCGCGATAGGAGTTTCCCTGCCGTCTTTAGAAATCAGGAGAGTATGATTCGCGAGCCCTACAATCAAACCGTCTTTCAGCACCTTCACGACGGGGTCATCTACTTTCAACTGCGTGTCTTCGTTTATAATGCGGAACACCTCATCGAGTTTTCTTCCAGCGGCTTCGGATTCTTTCCATCCCGTAAGCCCTTCGGCAATCTCATTCATTCTCTGCACGCGACCTTTATCGTCTGTCGTTATCACGCCATCCCCGATGCTGTAAAGGGTAGTCCTGTATAGAATTTCGCTTTTCTTGAGTTCCTCTTCCGCCCTTTTTCTTTCGGTAATATCAAGACCCATAGCGAGCAGGAACTGTTTGCCCTGAATGTGAATAATTTCTCTTGAAACCAGAAGGGTCCTCTTTTCTCCTTCTTTTGTTATTACAACCGATTCATCATTTTTTATTTTTCTTTCTCTTATAAGGTTATCGATAATTTTCCCGAACACTTCATCGGTGTATATTCCCAGTTCGACGGGGGTTTTATTCAACGCCTCCTCACGCCTGTGACCAAAGGTTTCGCACCAGGCGTCATTGACTTCAATCGTCTTTTGCGTTTCGAGGTCAACGATTGTAAGCCAGGCGGGATTGTTGTTGAACGCGATGGAGAATCTTTCTTCGCTTTGTTTCAGGGCTTCTTCGGCGATAACTTTTTCCGTAATGTCGTTTATCGTAACGATGAAATACATCGGTTTATTATTATCGTCGCACCTTACAATCGCGCTCACGTCGCCCCAGATATGCGAGCCGTTCTTGTGGATGTATCTTTTCGTGAAGCGAACGGATTTTTCTTCGCCGCTTAACAATTTTCTGATATAAATTTCTGTCGGCGCTATATCCTCTTCGGGGGTAATCTCCTGCCACTTACGGTTTTCGAGTTCGCCTTCCCCGTAACCGAGCATCTTGCAAAACGCCCTGTTGACGTGTATTTCGCCCGTGAGGTAGGTAATGGATTTTCCCACGTTAGCCGATTCGAAAACATACTTGAACTTATCTTCGCTTTCTTTTATCGCGTCCTGCGCTTTCCTCGTCTCGGTTATATCCACGCCTATCACGTACAGATATTCCTTGCCTCCGATAATAATAATTTCCCTCGACGCGAGTATGATTTTGCTCTTACCTGATTTCGTTGTTATTTCCTGTTCATCGTTCTTAACCGAGCGCTTGCTCCTGACATCGCTGACAATTTTTCTATAAACGTCCTCCGGATAAATACCGAGTTCAGTAACGCTTTTACCAATGGCCTCTTCCCTGCTGAATCCATACACGGCGCTGAACGCGTCGTTGCATTCAATAATCCTGAAATCATACAAATCCACGAGGACGTTGAACGCGGGGCTGTTCATAAAAGCCCGTGAGAATCTTTCCTCGCTCTTCTTAAGCGCGTCTTCGGCTTTTTTCCTTTCGGTAATGTCGCGAATTATGGACTGGTAAAAAGGTTTGCCATCTATGTCAACAAGCCGTGTGCTTATCTCTAAAGGAAAAACAGTGCCGTCCTTTTTCTTTCCGTACAATTCGACAATATGTCCGTTGTCTCTTTGTAAATGCTCGACGAACTCCTCCAATTCGCCCGCGTTCGTTTCGTGATAAAGGTCGCGGACGTTGAGTCCGGCCATTTCATCCTCGGAAAAGCCGTATAGTTCAGACGCCCTGCCGTTCACTTCGATAATTTTCCCGCCTTCGCCCGAAATAATAATCGCGTCATTCGCTTTTTTAATAAGATAACGGTAATTGTCAAGCAGTTGCTTTTTTTCGGATTCGAGTTCGTAGAGTTTACGATAATGCTCCATTCGCATGTTCTTAACGCTGTAAGATACAACGTAAATGAAGATTATTATAAGGAGCGCGAGTATCCCGAAAAACCAAACCGTGATTCTTCTTATCTCGCTGAACGCTTCTCTTTCGTCTATCTTGGCAATCATAAACCATTTCGTATCCTTTACAGGCAGAATATATCCGATAACATCTTCATTCCTGTAATCCAAACCCTCGGTAAAGCCGGTATGCCCTTTAAGCGCCATAATCGCGAGCACATTTTCATTTTCTTTCGGAATGACAAGATTCAGAGAAGCGTCCTTAACGTGCCTCAAATCGTTCAGGAATAAAGCGTTTCCGTTTCCATCGTCCCTGATAATGAGTGTTTCGGCGGTTTCCGATTCGGCAGGCCAGTTTTGAATGAGGGGGAAAATAAAAGTTGACGGGCTGACTTCCAACACAAGAGCGTATCTAACGCTGCGGCCGTCCGGTGAAACAAGAGGAACGATTACGTCAAGATTTGTACCCGTGTATGCATTCCCTCCATCGTTTTTATGCAGACCGGTGAGCATAATTTCCCTGCTTTTAACCGCATCGGGAAGCAATTCTTTCACGGCATTGCTGGTCGGTAAATCGAGACTGTCGGAAACTATGAGGTTTCCGTTTAAATCAACTATTTTTATAGCGGTGTAATGATATGCATTCTTGAAAATAGAAAAAACGTCTTTCAGTTCATTTTTCCCGTCTTGAGTCAAACTACCCTTTGAAATATTTTCAAGCGCCCTCGCGATAATCGGACTTTGACCAAGGACGCTTCCGTCGCCGATTCTCTCCATCCGCCAGTTCTGCAGATTATTCGCTTTTAGTTCGGCGATGGATTTCAGGTTTGACCTAATTTCATTCAATTTTTCTTTCCGGAACTCGATGTAATAACTGAAAAATATTGCTATAAGACACAGGAAAACAAAAACAGTAATAGCGATATTAATTCTTTTGTGTAAAACCTTATGATTTCCGGGACTTGATTCAGGCTTTGCGTTCATACAAAAGTTTTTGATTCACTGCAAACGAGAATTACGGGTTATAAAGAATTTAATTATTTTTTTTAAAATTGCAAATATGATAATTAAGGAATAAATATATATGTACAGATATATAAACCGAGGAGAATGGAATACAGTTCGCTCCGAATACTATGATACAACTAAATACTACATCGATTAGAATATCATACGCAAAAATATAACGTTACTACCGCGAGAGCATTTTGCCACGAAGACAAAGGGGGCGAATAGAAATTTTGAAATATCACGGAAAATATTTATTCGAGTTATAGAAATTTCGTCCATTCAGTAACCGGCTCACTCTTGCTTCAACATTTGCTCCCTAAAACATTCATTCGTCAAAAATGATAACGAGGTTATCAAATTATATCATATTTGATAACTTTTTTTTTGTAATAACCGGATATGGTCACTGATAAAACAGCAAGTTACAGAAGAAATATAAAAAAAGTTATCAATTATTTTCGATTTCTTATCATCGGGTTAAAGAGACAAAAGCATCATCGAGAAAATGAAACTTCAAGCGGCTGCCCGGGTCTGTTGCTCGACTTCATTCAATGACACGAAAGTATCATTCGAATGATACGAATGACACGAAAAGTATCATTCATTTTTGAGTAAATATTGAAAAAACAGTAACCGGAGCCGTGAAATTCGCAAAACGTATCAAAAAAGTATCATTGCGTATCATTTACGGAAATAAAATATTGATAAAAAGGGACTTAACATTCGCCTGAATAATGATACCATAGTATCATTGATTTGTCCTGTCAGGTATAAGTAAAAGAACAGGTAAAAGATTTTTAAACGACAAAATTAAAGAACGAATCTTACAATACAAATATAATAAAATAAATCAAACGAGCGTAAATAAATGACCGCAAAGGCTGATAAAGCCTTGATAAACACGGGAGTTAAAAAATATTATTTGCGGTTTCGGGGATAGGAAATGAGTAGAAGGATAGAGCATGAATACACAAACAGTTCAATTTTGACGAAAAACGCGCATAAATAAATTTTTCTATGGAATTCATAAGGGTGTTT
>CALGII010000331.1 GCA_937915485.1 uncultured Ignavibacteriota bacterium
GGCATACGAGATGTAGCCGTGACTGAAGTTCAGACGTGTGCTCTTCCGATCTAGTTTTTCAGGATTATCAGGAAATTTAAGGAGATGGGCAAGACAATCATCCTTATAACGCATAAACTGAATGAGATCAAAGAACTTTCCGACCGTGTATCGGTGCTGAGAAAAGGCAGGCTTGTTTACGAAGTTGACGCTGAAAGTCTTGACCTCGATTTATTAAGCAGGGAAATTATCGGACAGGTTGAAACGGCAAGGATGCCGCAAGCAAGGGAGGAATTCGAAGAGAAGGAATTACTGTTGTCCTTCAAGGATGTAACATTAAAAAAGGATAACATTGAAAAACTTCGCGGAATCACTTTCACTGTAGGCAGCGGCGAGATATACGGAATATGCGGAGTGGAAGGGAACGGGCAGAGCGAAATAACCGAAGCGATACTTGGAACGGAGCGCTGTCAAAGCGGCGAACTAATAATAAAGGCGAAGGACATATCGATAGTTCCCGACGACAGGATAGGTAAAGGAATGATAAAGGAATTTTCGATAGGGGAAAATGTAATGTTAAGGGAGCGTGATTGTATAAGATTCGACAAGAAAAGAATAAGGGAGAAGGCGAGAAACTTAATCGATAAATACGACGTAAGGCTATCAGATGAGACCGCAGCGCTCGAATCGTTATCGGGCGGAAATCAGCAGAAAGTGATTTTTGGAAGGGAGACCGGACTGGACAATAAATTAATGGTGCTGGTTCATCCGACGAGAGGAGTGGACATTAATTCATCGGCATTCATATACAAGATTATCATAGAGGAACGGAACAAGAACAAGGGAATACTGATAATTTCTTCCGACCTCGAGGAAATATTAAAATTATCGGACAGGATAGGGGTTATATATAAAGGAAAAATCGTAAGCGAATACGTTAAATCCGAATTCGAGTTTTCGGATGAAGATAAGAAAAAGAAATTTACGACCCGTATAGGAAGAGCAATGATAGGGGCGACAGAATGAGCAGGAAAGTCAAAGCGAACATATTATCAATCACGATATCGCTGTTAGTCACGATTCTTCTCACATCACTGCTTTTGATAGTAATTGGCAAGAATCCGATGCAAATATACTCGATGCTTATCGGTGAGGTTTTCGGGACCGGATACGGATTCGGGCAGGCGTTATTCAAGGCGACGCCTTTGATAATTTGCGGATGCGGTCTGGCACTTTGTTTTCAGGCATCGTTATTCAACATCGGAGCAGAGGGGCAGTTGAATATCGGAGCGTTTGTAATGAGCGTAATCGCGTACACGTTCGACGATTATCTGGGATTGATGGTTATTCCTGCCGCGATAGCAGGCGGATTCGCAGCATCTGCTTTATGGGGTCTGATTCCGGCATTTCTGAAAATCAAGCGAGGAGTCAGCGAGGTAATAACGACGATTATGATGAATTTCATAGCGCTTGCTCTCGTCAATTACCTCCTGATAGAATTTCTCGCCGTGAAATCAACGGTCAGGACAGAAAAGATACTTGAAACCGCTTTCATACCCAAACTTTCAGAGTATTCGTCCTTGTTTCAGGGCTCATCGGCAAACATAACATTATTCGTCGCTATACTTCTGGCAATTTTAATGTATTTCATATTCTACAGAACAAGATACGGTTACGAAATACGTTCTGTAGGTTTAAACCCAGTAGCGTCGCGTTATCTCGGCGTGAAGACAAACAGGGTAATTCTGTGGTCATTTTTAATCGGAGCGGGATTGACATCATTCGTCGGGATAAATTTCATTTTCGGATACAAGGGTTACTATGAATTCGGATTTTCAAATAATCTTGGATTCACGTCAATCGCGGTAACGTTACTTGCCAAAAACAATCCGATAGGAATAATATTCACGGCATTATTATTCGGCGTGCTGGATTACGGCGGACTTGCAGTGAATACAGCAGTTCCGAAGGAAATAATGCTTGTTTTTCAGGCTCTTGTAATACTATCGATACTTGCTGTTGATAAGGCGGTAAAAATATATTATTTAAAGGAAGAGTAATTTGATTGAGAGCATATTATCATTGACGTTTCTCGCGCAGGTGCTCAGGATGTTCACTCCGTACTATCTCGGAGCCAGCGCAGCGAATTTTTCTGAGAGGGGCGGAGTGATAAATATTGCCATCGAAGGGTTCATGATTATATCCGCCTTCAGTTACGCGTTCTTCACGCTTTCTTTCGGAAATCCGTTTCTGAGCCTGATACTTTCGGTTATTGTCTCATTGCTTTTCAGTTTTCTGTACGCTTTTCTTACTATAAAGTTAAAGATAAACCAGATAGTAACGGGTGTCGGATTTAATCTGCTGATGGCGGGGACGGCGAAATTTTTGATGATGCTGGTTTATCAAAGTTCGAGCAACACTCCGAATTTCCAGCAGATACCCGGATTGCCTTTCGTGAGCGACATTCCGGTAATCGGAAAAGTAGCCGGGGATTACATAATATTATCGGGATTCGCGCTTGTTTTTATTTCACAGTATGTGTTGTTCAGGACAAGGTTTGGCTTGCGGCTACGTTCGGTCGGGGAAAATCCCGAAGCGGCAGAGACGCTCGGCGTAAAGGTCAGGTTATACAAGATGTACGGTGTACTTGTATGCGGAGCGCTTTCGGCATTAGGCGGAATATGGCTTGCTTCAAACCAGAGTTCATTCAGCGACGGGATGATAGCGGGCAGGGGATACATAGCCATAGCGGCGATGATAATCGGAAAGTGGAAACCCGTCAACATATTTTTGGCCTGTTTAATGTTCGCGTTTTTCGAAGGGCTTGAAATCACTCTTCAGATATCGGGTTCATTTCTTCCGTCTCAAATAATACAAATGTTACCTTATCTAATTACAATTCTCGTTCTCATCGGGTTCATAGGCAAGACAAAGCCTCCCGCGGCGGACGGAATCCCGTATTAATCACCTTCTTGTTTTCCTCACATCTTCGCCCCACAGGAGTTTTTTATTCAATGTGCTAAAGTAGGACCAGTTCAATCTTTTAATTTGTTTAAGCGAGTAATCGGTTTTCCGGATGCAAATTTCGACCGGGGGCTTACAAACGACGCTGTTATAACCATCCGAAGTAATCCTGACATTTTCTCTGCTGACTGTTCTGATTAAAATTGTCCCGTCATCGGGAACGATTACGGGTCTGAAACTCAGAGAATGCGGAGAAATCGGGGTGATAATAAAAACCTTGCTTATAGGGGATACTATCGGTCCGCCTGAAGAGAGCGAATATCCAGTAGAGCCTGTAGGAGAGGAAATGAGCACCCCGTCGGCATAGAACTTTCCCACAAAATCCCTATTATAGAAAATCTCAAGTTCAACCATTTTAATCGAATCGCATTTATCGATTACGATTTCATTCAGAGCGTCAAAAAGGTGTTTCCCGCCGACCGAGCAATTCAGCATGCAAAGTTCGGCGATAAGATACTTACCGGATACAATTTCCTTCAGCACCTGTTTTATCTGATTCGGCATTATGTCCGCCATGAATCCGAGAGTACCGAGATTGATGCCGATGACGGGTTTACCACTTTTCCCGATAATTCTCGCAGAGTTCAGGAAAGTGCCGTCGCCTCCTATCGATATAATGAAATCAGATTTATCAAGTACGCGTCTGCCGGAAAGGAATTTGCTCTTCGGTATTTTCAGACTTACCGACTCACTGAATTTATCGTGAATATAGAAATCAATGTTATTTGAAATAAGGAACTCGAGAATTTCCAATATCACGCCCGAAATGCCGGGTTTTGTTTTGTTGCCGAGTATTCCGAAAGTCATATTCATTCGGTTTTAGGTTCTTCGGATTCTTTTTTTGATTCTTCGACGTAGTTTAACTTCAATTCGGCGACGACATGCTCGATGAATCTGGACTCATCATCGTCGAGATTACCTTTTGTTTTTGCTTTCAGCATATCGAGTATGTCGATAGTAGTTTGAGCCGCGTTCAAATCCTTCTCGAGTTTGTCGCTGACAGGGCTTTTAATCTTGCCGAGGCTCATCCAGGTCTGCATCTGGAAAGAATAGACAAGAGAATAAAACAACTGTGATAATTTATCGTCTTCCATTTAAGTCCTTTCTTTTTATCGGCATAAGTTATAAGTAATAAATTAAAATGAAAATAGAATATTTAATATGAATGCCCGTTTTCTCCCGCATCAGTTCCATCCAATTCAGAAATCACGAAAGGCAATGAAGAGAAGAAAATCAGGAGGGTAAGTATTTCCCAGTCTCCGAAATTCCACTCGAAGATTCCCGACACGTGGAATGAAATCACAGCCAGAATGCATCCGAAAACGAGAAGTTTGCCACTTCCAGGGGGTTTTGCTCTATAGAACTTAAGATGTTTAAGGAACAGAACAATAAATATTCCGAGATAGGCTACAAGTCCGAGAATGCCGTGAGTCGCGAGAACCATAATAAAATTGCTGTGAAGGTGAGAGCCTTCACCGTTGAATTCAATTTCTTTATAAGTCTTGTAAACGTCCCGGAACTCATTGTCACCCACGCCGAGCAGAGGCCTGTCGAGAAACATTTTCCAGCCGATGTTCCACATAATCAATCTCGCATTATTGCTCGGGTGAGAAGGGTCGGCGATGCTCGTAATTCTATCCCTCAACTGTGAAGGCATAACCGCAAAGAGAACGGCCGCAGAGACAAGAAATACATAAAGAAATTTCCTATTTATGAAGATACCCGTAATTATGAAACAGACGAATACGGCGACAAAAACATTCCTGCTTTGTGTAATGTAAAGGGAGATGAATATAAGAGCGAGCGCCGAAATAAGATATTTTATCGGTAAAATATTCTCCCCTTTAACAAAAACAAGGGGGAAGACCGAGAGGAGCACGAGCATTTTTATTTCTCCCGTAGTTATGGAATGCGCAAATGTATCGAGTCGAATTTCACCGAGGCTCATCCTGCCGATTTGAGAGGGGAGAGCAACTGCAAAAAGAACAATTTCGATCAGGGAAATTACGGACATAACAATCAAAACCGCTTTCAGCATGCCGTAAAGTTCTTTACCGGTTTTAATCTTAGCGACACAGACGTACAATATAAGAAAAAGGAGATAACGTTTAAGGCTAAGGAGAGGATTTTCGGGCATAACCGCGAATACGCGGGACAATACGTCAAAAACGATGAATGCTAAAATGGACAGGGATAAGATTTTAAGTTCTTTCCGCATATCAAGCGACAAACCAATTTGCCTGAAGAAAATAATCTGTAGAATCCAGAGTCCCGCCCAAACGCCGAAAGACACCGAAGACAGGGCGATAGAAAATCCGACGGAAAAAATTTGTATCGTTAGAAATACGATTATTACATTATCAGTGAGTCCGAGTATTTTTTCCCTGTTCAATATTATTCCGCGAATTGTAGTTCGTAAAGTTTCCTGTAAATCCCTTTTGCATCGGACATCAATTCTTTATGCCTGCCTTGCTGAACAATTTTGCAATTATCCAACACGAAAATATTATCCGCATTTATGATAGTCGATAGTCTGTGAGCGATAACGACAGAAGTTCTATTGCTCATAAGTTTATCGAGGGCTTCCTGAACGAGTTTTTCGGATTCATTATCGAGTGAGGACGTTGCTTCATCGAGTATCAGAATCTGCGGATTTCTTAAAAGGGCTCTCGCTATAGAGAGGCGCTGTTTCTGTCCGCCTGAAAGTTTCAAACCTCTTTCGCCGATAACAGTGTCATAACCCTTTTCCGTGTTGACTATAAAATCGTGCGCGTTGGCATATCTGCAGACTTCGACGAGTTTTTCATCACTTACATTTTCCTTCCCGAAAATTATATTATTTCGTATAGTATCGTTGAAAAGGATGATTTCCTGCGGGACGATGCAAATAAGTTTACGAAGTGAGGCGATGTCAATATCTTTTATGTTCAAGCCGTCGAGGAGAATTTCCCCTGACACGACGTCGTAGAATCTTGAAATCAAATCCGCCATCGTGGATTTACCTGCGCCTGAAGAGCCAACGACGGCGACTATGCGGGATTTATCGATAGTAAGGTTAATGTTTTCAAGTACGGGTTTATCTTTTTCGTAACCGAATGAAACGTTTCTGAATTCGATGGATTTTTCAAAACTATCGGCTCGCACCGCGTCATTTTTGTTTTCAACTTCGAGAGGATGGTCAATTATCTCGAAAATGCGTTCCGCCGACGGAAAAGATTTCTGGAGGCGGTTATAAACGGTGCTCAGATTCTTAATAGGAGGAATTATCTGAAAGAGAATGAAAAGGAAGCCGAGGAATTCTTCGGGTTTCAGATTGTTGTTGACAATAATCTCGCGTCCGCCGAACCATATTACGAGAACTCCCGAAATAATGGATAGAGTCTCGGTCAAGGGAGACGTAAGTTCGCTGGCGCGAACCGAGCGCATAGTAAGGTGATAAAACCGCGAGAGTTCCTTGCTGAAAATATTGTTCCTGTATTTTTCCGCGGAAAAAATGCGTATTACTTTCGCCCCGTAAATAGTTTCCGTAACTATGCTTAGAAGGTCGGAAAGTTTTTCCTGCACCCTTATACTTCTTCTTCTGAGCGATGAGCCGATTTTAGAAATAATAAAAACGGTTACGGGGAAGACGACAAAAGCGATTGCAGTCATCTGCCAACTTATAGAGAGGGCGAGAAACAGGAAGACAATAATTACGAGCGGTTCCTTGAGCAAGTCATAGAAGAGTGCGGAGATGCCGCTTTGAATGTTCGTGATATCGTTAGTCATTCTCGACAGTATGTTGCCGGTTTTTTCCTGTGTAAAAAACCTCAGTGAAAGTTGGTTCAAACGCTCATACAACTGCATTCTGATTTTAACTACCATTCTGTTTTCGATAGTTTGCATCAGCATCGACTGCAGAAAGCCCGTTAAATTTTTCAGAAGGTATGCCGTAATAATAAGCAGGCAAATAGTAATCAAAGCGCTTTCCTTGCCGCTCGAAAAAATAAACGTATCGAAAGCACTTTGCAGTTTCTGGTACAGTCCGGCGATTCCGGCAGAAGTATCCGTATTCCCCGGCGGACTGCTGCCGAGAAAAAGAGTTTTCAAAAGAGGAATAGTAAGATAGACAGAAAGAACACTGAACACGGAAAAGAGCAATGACGTAGAGACATAGAGAAAAATAACACGCTTGAATTCCTTGAGATAACTTAACAGACGTTTATATGTGTTCATTTATTCTTCCGGTTTTGTATTTCCCATATTTTCATATACATCAGGAGTTTCGTGTACAGATGAAAGAAAGAGACCATGAGTCCTCTTGTCCCGTCAAGGAATCCCAATTGAAAAATATATTTCTGCACGAAGTCGAAGCACGGTCTGAAAAAAAGATAGAAGAAGCCGACTTTGATTTCAGACGCCCTTTCCTCCGCGGAAAGCGATGAATACTCGTTAATCCTGTCGGCGTACTGTTTTATCGACCGTACCGTATAATGTTCAATCGGGTTTTTGAGTTTTCCCGTACCGCCATTAACCGAATAACTTTCGTGAACCATCCTGCCTGAAATTTCGACGGCATCTTTCCTGAAAAGCCTCAACTGATAATTGGGGTACCAGCCTGCGCGCCTGACCCATTTATTGAGGAAGAAATTCATCCTTGGAATGAGGAATCCTTTATACGGAGTGTTCTTAACGGCGTTGATAATTTCGTTTTTAAGCGACTCCGTGCATCTTTCGTCCGCGTCTATTGAAAAAATCCAATCTCCGAGAGCGTGTGCGACGCCGAATTTTCTTTGTTCGGAAAAGCCCTCCCATTTTTTTTCATACACGTGTTTAGTGTAATTGAGGGAGATGCTCATAGTTTCGTCGGAACTTTCGGCATCGACGACGACAATTTCGTCCGTCCACGAAAGACTTTTGAGACAATCTTCAATATTTTTTTCTTCATTCCGGCAAATGACCAATGCGGAAATCATAATAATATGTTTAATTGAAGTATTTAATGGAAAATCAATAATTTGGTTAAAATAAGCAATCTATTTTCGATTAGAGATTAAACGATGGAATGAAACGCGAGAGGATAATTCACGGTTAATGGCAGGACAAAGTATTGAGCGCAGTCTGAAGGAAATTTGCGCAATGCAATCCCGTTTTGCGTCAAGCCTTTTGCGTATAGGTTGAAAAATAATATTTTTTAGAATAAATTATAAAAACCAGTATAGAAAAACATTAGCATAAATTCTTAAGATGGCATTGAATTTAAATAAGTTGACGGAGAAGTCCGGCGGACTGCTACAGAGGTCTCAGGAGATAGCGGCGGGAAGGAAAAATCAGGTAATCGAGCCTGAGCATCTTTTCGCGGCGATGCTTGAAGACAATGACAGCATCATTAATTCAATTTTGTTCGCGCTCAAGTCCAACAAGGAAGCGCTGACTAACGGAAATAGCAGATTGCTTGAAAACATGCCTCAGGTTTCGGGGAGCGGTGTGTCCGAACTTTCCCTTTCGAGAGAAATGAGTAAAATTCTAGAAGCGGCGAACAGAGAAGCGACGGCGATGAAGGACGATTATGTATCCGCAGAGCATTTGTTATTAGGGTTGGCGGGGGAGAAGAACAATGTATCGGTTTTATTGAAATCATTTAACATTACGCGGAACGCAATTTTAAGCGTGCTTAAAGAAGTGAGAGGCAGCCAGCGGGTCACATCACAGAATCCGGAAGACACGTTTCAGGCATTGGAAAAATACGGACGAAACCTGAACCAACTCGCATCGAGGGGAAAACTGGATCCAGTAATCGGAAGGGAAGATGAAATACGGCGCGTGCTGCAGGTGCTTTCGAGAAGAACAAAGAATAATCCCGTTCTGATAGGCGAGCCGGGCGTAGGAAAAACGGCGATAGCGGAAGGCATAGCAATCCGGATATATCAGGGTGACATTCCTGAAAGTCTGAAGGACAGGACGATAGTCGCGCTTGATATGGGCGCCTTGATAGCGGGAGCGCAGTTCAGGGGGCAGTTCGAGGAAAGGCTGAAAGCGGTTCTAAAGGAAGTTCAGAATTCGGACGGGAAGATAATTCTTTTCATTGACGAACTACATACGGTAATCGGCGCGGGTTCGACATCTGGTTCGCTTGACGCGTCGAATCTGCTAAAACCTGCTCTCGCGAGAGGAGATTTAAGGTGCATTGGGGCGACAACATACGACGAGTACAGAAAATACATCGAGAAGGACGCGGCGCTTGAGAGAAGGTTCCAGCCTGTAATTATCAGTGAACCCGGCGTTGAGGATACAATATCAATTTTGCGAGGATTAAAGGAAAAGTACGAACTGCATCACGGAGTAAGAATCACTGACGCGGCGATAGTAGCGGCGGCGCAATTATCGGACAGGTACATCAGCGACAGGTTCCTGCCTGACAAGGCGATAGATTTAATAGACGAAGCAGCATCGAAACTAAGGATTGAGATAGACTCGATGCCGGAAGAACTTGACAAACTGGAGAGAAGGATTAAACAGTTGGAGATAGAGAGGGAAGCGCTGCGGAGAGAGACGAGGGGAAGCGATATTTAGAATCGAGGAGCAAGAATCAAGAATCAAGGAGCAAGAATCAAGAATCAAGGAGCAAGAATCAAGAATCAAGGAGCAAGAATCAAGAATCAAGAATCAAGAATCAAGAAAAGAATTTAGAATCTAGATAGAGAATCAAGAAGCAAGAATCAAGAATCAAGATTCAAGTTCTTAATAGAATAGAATTGGATATAAATATTTTAAAGGAAGAAGAATTTTATTAAAATTATTATTGTGATTATGGACACTGCCTGCAACGAACGTTTTTCCGATTTGAAGCCTTCCTTTACGTCGAGCGGGAGATGCGATGAAATCTCACCGGGCATTTTTTTAGGCAGCGGCAGGAATCTTTTCACTGTTTTACAATAGATGTCAAAAGAGTCCTTATAAGTCACGCGCAAATAATCTTCCTCGTTGAAAATTATCAGGTAGTACTGAAAAGTAAAGAAAAGGAAAGCGAGAATTGTAAGGTATGGAAACATCGCGTTGCTCATAATTCCGATGCCGACATAAATCGAAATATTTCCGAAGTAGAGCGGATTGCGAATGATGGCATAGGGTTCCTGCGTTACGAGATTGGAGCCGCCGACGCCTGTCGTGGTGCGGGTTTCACTTCCCGCATAACTCACCGACCACACGCGGATGAATTCCCCGAAGAGCACGAGAACGAGTCCCGCAAGGATTGAGATTACATCAGGCCGCATGAACAGAATCATAAGAAAAACGAACGGCAGCGGAGTATAACTCCTGTATTTGAACAAAAAATTCCCCAAACTTTTCATGGTTTAACCTCCAAGGAGCACGTCCCTTCTTAAGTTTTTGGCGTATTGCCTTTGTTTAATCTGATTTTTTTCGATCAGTTTCAAGAGTTTCTTTTTCACGTCGGAGAAATCCGAAAAATCGTAATAAGTCACGTTATTTTTCCAGCAGTACGAAGCGAGTCCTTTCTTTGCAAAAACGATATCGGCATAGTTGCTGACGCAGAAATCCGACACGCCGTCGCCGATGAAGACCGATACTTCTTTATCGAGTTCGTTAGTTTTCGAAATAAGGACATTTCTCTTGCTCATACCGCATGCGGTACAGTTTTCGTCGGAATGCGGAAAATTGCAAGAAAGTTTTTTCCTGCCAAATTCATCTTCAGTCACCACGAGTTCATTCGCGTAAAACGGAAGGTCTATGTTGAATTTTCCGAGAACATATTTTATGTAATAGTCGAGCCCTTCGCTTACAAGAACCAACCCGAATTTATTTTCCCTGCAGAAGCCGATGAACTCGAGGAAATAATCGTCGAGTTCCTGAGCGTCTATATAATCATTGAATACACTGAAATCAAAATCCTCAACGAGTTCAAGTTCGCGGCGGATGCATTCGCGCGAAGTTATTCTGCCTTCGGCGAAGTCCCTGCAAACGAGAGCGAACTTATCGTTGTCATTAATGAATCTACCGAGAGCATCGACCCACACATCTTTTTTTGTAACTGTGCCGTCGAAATCGCAAAAAATTTTTAAAGTATATTTCTTCTTCAATTCTGCTGATTTTTAAATCTGGTTTCGACAATCGTGGTAAC
>CALGII010000332.1 GCA_937915485.1 uncultured Ignavibacteriota bacterium
TGTAAATCTGATTTAATGTTACTCCGCTATTAGTCGTTTTTAAAAGATATCCCCACGAGCCGTCCGATGCGCCGACATATCCAGTGTCTTTATTGAAGAAAAAGAGACCGGCAAAAACGTAATTCCAGGTACTTGAAACACTATCCCAGGTAGTTCCGCCGTTGAATGTTCTGTAAATTGATTCTCCCATATAAGGATTCTTTGCTCTGCCGTATATAGTCAAACTGTCGATTATCTGAAAGGTATACATTCTCAAACTATCTTTTATAACGAACCAGTTGTCACCGCCGTTAGTGGTTTTAAGAATTTTTGAGATATACGTGCTATCCAACCCACCTGTTGACATCCAGCCCGTATTAGCATTCCAGAACTTAACACAATAAATCCCATGCGGACTCACGGGCAGTGTCTGTTGATACCACTGCGAAGAGCAATCTTCAATCTTCAATGTGTTCGCTGCGGCGAATACAATTAATATTAAAACTAGAATTATTATTTTTTTCATTCTTAATTTTTATTTATTTTACCAATACCATCTTTTTTGTATCAACTCTTATATTATCCGCGTACATAGAATAGAAGTATATGCCTGATGAAAGATTGCCTGCATTAAAATTGTATTCGTAAATTCCTGATACCATTTTCCGGTTAAACGGGGTTGAGATTTCTTTACCCGTTATATCGGATATTATTATTTTTATCTTCGCGCTTTTTGATATTTGATATTTAATTTTTGATATGCTGTTGAATGGGTTCGGGTAATTCTGAAAAAGAATATAGTCTTTTGCAATAATTTGCGTGTTGTTGCTTATTGCCGTGAAAGTAATTGGACCGCCGCCGTTTGTTGTGTGTACGCCATTACCTCCGAATAACCATCCTATGTCACTATTAATAAAATTAATTGAATTCAAAGTGCCGACATGTATTGATGTATCGGGTTCTTGGTATCCCCAGTTTACACCGCCATTTGTGGTTTTCCAAACTAATCCATGTTGTATGCCGCCAGACAATAATCTGTAACCACCTCCGCCATATAAAGTATCGACATTAATAATATCAAATACCGTAAATGTGTTATGAATTCCATTTCCCGAAGGAACATATTGTGTAGCCCAATTCATACCTCCGTTTGTTGTTCTATAAATCCCTCCACTAGTTGAAGCATACCACGTAAACCATCCCGTGTTCTCATCAAAGAATTCAAAATATACGGGATATTGCGCCGGTGGTCTCGTCGCCTGAAACCAATTCACTCCGCTATTCGTCGTTTTCCAGAATAAATCATCGCCAGTTGAACTATAATGCCAGCCAATATATTCGTTGCTGATTTTTTGTTTGAGGAAAA
The DNA here is from genome assembly GCA_937915485.1 of uncultured Ignavibacteriota bacterium. Lineage (GTDB taxonomy): Bacteria > Bacteroidota > Ignavibacteria > Tepidaquicellales > Tepidaquicellaceae > CAIKZJ01. The sequence continues at coordinate 1,346 of CALGII010000332.1, forward strand.
ACAAATTTCCCCAGCCTGTTGCATCCGTCATTTGCGTCAGTGTTAAACCGCCGTTTGTCGTTCTGAAAATTGCATGCCCTAATAATTGATTTGCTCCGCTTATCCATCCAGTATCTTTATTGACAAAAGAAAACCCGCGGTATGTATAAGGCAATAATACGCTGTCCCAGGTTGATGCTTTGTTAAGTGTTTTATAAAGCCAGTATTGCCCTCCGATGTATCCGATTGTATAGATCGTACTGCTGTCTATTTTTTCCAACTGATAAAAGTAACTTGTTGGATGTACCATATTCCAGTTATTCCCGCCGTTAGTGGTTTTAAGCATTCCCTGTGTATTGAGACCTAATACAATCAGCCCCGTATTCGCGTCAAAGAACTTGATATCGGCGACGTCATAATAACTTGGAAGAGATTGATAAACCCACTGCGAAGAGCAATTGTAAATTGCAAATGTTAAATTGTAAATGAGAAACAGTATGAATATTATCTTTTTCATAGGGATAGTTTTGATAACGGTTTTCGTAGAAAATTGATGATGGTAACGCAATTTGATTTATTCATTTTTGCCCCTTGAAAATTCTACACATACATATTATTAACTTATTCGTATTATTTCAAGGTACATTCAAAAGCAGTATATTGATTAATATCATACTTCTTAATATTTCACGTACTGAGCAGAAATCGTCTTTTTTTTCTTATATCCCTGTATTTTTAAAGGTCAACCAATTAGTTAAATTTTAATATCAGAATATTATTCGTCTCTACAAATATCAGCCTCTCTGTCCGTTTGCTCTGCTCATCAATCAGGCAGTCGTATATGATTTCACGTAAACGATGAACATCTTGCATCTCGTATTTTCCCCTGCCGCGGTCGTCATAACTTCGGCGGAACGCGTCATAAAAAGACAAATCTCTCCGTTTTGACCGATTTTTCCATTTAATATTACGGTCTTATGAATTAACTTCCATAAAAATATACTAAATGCGAAATTCATTGACTGACGCTCAATTGCAGACGGAGTTTTCTAAATGCGAATTTTGCGAAGAAAAGCCCTGCAAGGAAGCGTGTCCTGTCGACTGTTCCCCTGCCGACTTCATTATGGCGGCAAAAAGAGGTCTGCCTCAGGATTATGAACGCTCCGCCGCGATTATTATGGGTAGTAATCCGCTCGGCGGAGTCTGCGGTTTCGTTTGCCCCGACTACCATTGCGTTAAAGCCTGCGTTCACAGGACTTTCGACAACGCGGTTTCAATCCCGTCCGTTCAGGCGGCGATTATAAGGAAGGCGAAAGAAACAGGCAGGATGCCCGTGTTCAATAAGCCCGAACCTAACGGGAAAAAAGTCGCAGTACTGGGCGCGGGTCCCGCGGGACTCGGCGCGGCTTCCGTTCTCGCGCAGAAAGGTTATCAGGTGGATATTCTTGAAACCGAATCCGTTCCGGGCGGTATGTGCAGGCTGATTCCCGATGAAAGACTCGACAAAAGCGTCCTTGACACCGACATAGATTTTCTCCGCTCGCTCGGAAATATAGAAATATACACTGATGTTCATTTGTATTCCCCTGAAGTCCTTCTTGATGAATACGACGGCGTTATAGCCGCGGCGGGACGGGACAAAGAGTACCGGCTGAACATAAAAGGCGAAGATTACGCTTATACGTGGATTGATTATCTGCGCAATCATAAGAAAAGTAAGTTTAAAAATCTGCGCGTCGCCGTTGCAGGCGGCGGAGCAGTCGCGCTCGACGCCGCGGTTACGGCAAAACTCAACGGCGCTTCCAGTGTCGAAATGTTCTGCCTCGAAAAATTCGACGAGATGCCTTTGACTGACGCCGAGAGACAACTTGTACTTAGACACGGCATTGAAATTTCGGGGCGCGCGAAAGTCGATTCGATTAACGGAATTTCAAAACCAGAAGGAAAAAGAATAAAGTCAATCGTGACTTCGAAGGTTATTCTTCAGCCGAAAGAAAAATTCCATCCCGCAAAAATAAAGTCGGATAAAAAATCTAATCCGCAGACAAGACAATTTGACGCGGTAATAATCGCGATTGGAAGCGGGTCATCTCTGGACGTTAAAAAGAAGAAATCAATTTTCTACGCGGGCGATATCGTGAACGGACCGACGACTGTCGTCGAGGCTGTAGCCTCGGGAAAGAACTGCGCCGCTGAAGTTGACGCGTATCTTAACAACCTGCCGAAACCCTTAATAAAAAAGAGAGTCAAGAGCCGCGTAGTGCTCGACGGCAGGCGGATGATTCCCGTTCCTCTCGAAACCGATTTCTTCGGGAGGAAAATCCTTTCGCCGTTCATTCTTTCAGCCGCTCCTCCGAGCGACGGTTACGAGCAGATGAAGAAAGCCTACGAAGCAGGCTGGGCGGGCGGCGTAATGAAAACCGCTTTCGACAACGTTGACATACACATCCCTTCGGAATATATGTTCGCGGTTACGAAGAACACTTACGGCAACTGCGATAACGTTTCGGGACATCCGCTCGACAGGGTTTGTTCGGAAATCAAAAGACTCGTTTCGGAATTCCCCGAAAGGCTTACTATGGCTTCTACAGGCGGACCCGTTACGGGCAATGACGAAGAGGACAGAAAAGTATGGGTGTCGAATACAATTAAACTCGAAAACGCGGGAGCGATGGGTATCGAATATTCTCTTTCCTGCCCGCAGGGCGGCGACGGAACGAAGGGCGACATCGTTTCGCAGGATGCCGAACTCACCGCAAAGATTATCGGCTGGGTTATGGAAGCGGGCAGTCCCGATGTTCCTAAACTTTTCAAACTTACCGCGGCGGTAACGGCAATTTATCCGATTATCACCGCCATCAAGGAAGTATTCGCGAAGTATCCGCATAAGAAAGCGGGCGTCACGCTCGCGAACACTTTCCCAGCGCTTTCTTTCAGGAAAGGAAAAAAGAGCAACTGGGAAGAAGGTGTTGTTGTCGGCTTGTCGGGCGAAGGCGTGATTCCAATCAGCAACCTTACTCTCGCTAATGTTTCGGGAATGGGAATAACCGTATCAGGAAACGGCGGTCCTATGGATTATAAGGCGGCGGCTGATTTTCTCGCGCTCGGCGCGAAGACGGTTCAGTTCTGCACGATTGTAATGAAACACGGATACGGAATAATAGATGAACTCCATTCGGGTTTAAGTTACCTTTTGAAAGAGCGCGGACTGAAATCGGTCGGCGAACTTATAGGACGAGCGCTTCCGAATCCGGTAACGGGATTTATGGAACTCACGCCCGTCAAGAAAATTTCAGCGGTGAACGAAGAACTCTGCGAGCATTGCGGCAACTGCACACGCTGCCCGTATCTCGCGATTGAACTTAACAATAAGAAAATCCCCGTAACGGACGCTTCGAAATGCATCGGCTGTTCGATTTGCGTTCAAAAATGTTTCGCGGGCGCATTGTATTTGAGAGAAAGAACGCCCGAAGAAACGAGCGTATTAAATGAAGCATAAATGGATATATTAATAAAAAACGGAATCATAATCACACTCGGTTCTGAGCCGCGCGTGCTTTACAATCATTCCGTATTCATTGAAGACGGAAAAATAAAATCAATTGACAGGAATGAAGCCTTCACCGGCATTTACGACAAGGTAATCGACGCGAAAGGGAAAGTCGTCATGCCCGGATTCATCAACGCGCACATGCATTTTTACAGCACGCTGGTGCGCGGGCTCGGCAAGGCGGCGCCGTCTTCAAACTTCAGCGAAGTTCTCGAAAACCTGTGGTGGCGGCTCGACAGGAAACTCGGACACGAAGACACTTATTACAGCGCGCTGATAATGGCGCTTAACGCGGTAAGACACGGAACGACGACTTTAATCGACCATCACGCCAGCCCGTTTGCAGTGAAAGGCTCCCTGAACACTATCGCGAAAGCGGTTAAGGAAACCGGATTGAGAGCCTCGCTGTGCTACGAACTCTCGGACAGGGACGGCAAAAAAATTTCGGATGAAGGCATCGAAGAGAACGCGGAATTCATAAAGCAGTGCAATGAAACGAACGACGAACAGTTGAAAGCGTTGTTCGGACTTCATGCGGCTTTTACGCTCGAGGACAGCACTCTCGAAAAGGCGTCGAAAATCGGGAATGATTTGAACGCGGGTTTTCACGTGCACGTCGCGGAAGCGGAATCGGATGAAGAGCATTCCCTGAAAAATTACGGAATGCGCGTCGTTGAAAGACTGGATAAATTCGGAATACTCGGAAACAAAAGCATCGCCGCGCACTGCGTTCACGTTGACGGGAAGGAAATGGACATTCTCGCGGAGAACGGAACAATAGTAGTTCACAATCCGCAATCGAACCTTAACAACGCAGTCGGTATCGCGGACATAATCAAACTTCAGAGCAAGGGCATACTCGTCGGTCTCGGCACAGACGCGATGACGGTTAAAATGCCCGAAGAACTCCGCGTCGCGCTCTGGGTGCAGCATTTAAGGAATCATAATCCCTCCTGCGGCTTTATCGAAGCGGCGAACACTCTGCTTCGCAATAATGCCGTCATAGCGAATAAATACTGGAACGTGCCGCTCGGGGCGATTGAAGAAGACGCGGCGGCTGACGTAATTCTCATAGACTATTATCCGCCTACGCCTCTGGACGAGTCGACATATGCCGGACATATAATTTTCGGTATTTCGCATTCGACAGTCGATACGACGATTGTAAACGGAAAAGTCCTGATGGAAAACAAAGTCCTGAAACTCGGCATTGACGAGGAAGAAGTCTCGCGAAAGTCCCTCGAGACGGCGAAAAAATTATGGGACAGATTTTAAAAACAAAATAATGATGTACGATAAAATATTCAAAAGAGCGGAAGAACTCGAAAACGAAACCGCGGGATTTTTATGCGATTTAATACGCACTCCTTCATTCTCCTGCAAGGAAAAAGAAGTTATTGAACTGATAAAAAGTAAAATGGAATCCGCAGGATTCGACGAAGTAAGAATCGACGGACTCGGCAACGTGATAGGCAGAATCGGAAACGGTAAAAGAATAATCGCTTTCGACGCGCATATAGACACCGTTTATCCCGGAGAAATGTCGCTCTGGAGTTTCGACCCCTTCACGCCGAAAATTGAAGACGGCAAAATCTGGGGGCGCGGCTCGGTTGACCAGAAAGGCGGCATGGCTTCGATGGTTTACGCGGGAAAAATAATAAAGGAACTCGGGCTGAATAAAGACTTCACGATTTATTTCACGGGTACCGTAATGGAAGAAGACTGCGACGGGCTTTGCTGGCAGTACATTATCAACGAGGATAAAATAAAACCCGAGTTGGTCGTGATAACCGAACCGACGAACATGAACATATACAGAGGACACAGGGGAAGAATGGAAATAATGGTTAAGGTAAAAGGATTCTCCTGCCACGGCTCCGCGCCCGAACGGGGCGACAACGCCATTTACAAGATTTCAAGAATCGCTCTTGAAATCGAAAAACTCAACGAGCGTCTCGCTTATGACGAATTTCTCGGAAAAGGAAGCGTATGCGTGACGCAGGTTTTCTTCTCGTCGCCTTCGCAATGCGCCGTACCTGACGCCGCGAGCATACAACTCGACAGGCGATTGACTTTCGGCGAAACGAAAGAAAGCGCGGTCGCGGAAGTGAAGGAAGCCGCTGAACTCGCGGGTTATCCCGATGCCGAAGTCGAAGTACTGACTTACGCTGAAAAAGCGTTCACGGGATTGGTTTATCCGACGGAAAAATATTATCCGACCTGGAAAATACCTGAAGATTCCGATTATCTTAAAGACGCCTCCGCCGCTTATGAAAAAACTTTGAATCGCAAACCCGAAATCGGCAAGTGGACTTTCAGCACAAACGGAATCGCAATCGCGGGAATGAACGGCATTCCCTGCATCGGACTCGGACCCGGAAACGAAGTGCTCGCTCATATGCCCGACGAGAATTCGCCCGTGAAACATCTGAGCGAATGCGCTGCCGTTTACGCGGCTCTGGTTTATAAAATGAATAATCCTTAATATGTTCAGGTACAAGTGCACACAATGCGGCAAGGAATACAAACGGGACGAGGTGAAATATCTTTGCCCCGATTGCTCGAAGTCGTATGAGCCGGGAATGCCTCTTAAAGGAGTGCTGACGGCTGAGTTCGATTACGATTTAATAAAATCAAAATTCAACAGGGAGAATCCCGACCTGAATTTGTTTTCAGCGGTCGAAAAGAAATTCTATCCCGGATTTTTTCACGGCAATACTCCGTTTCATAAATCGGAGCGGCTGTGCGGTTTGACGGGATTCGAAAACCTTTACCTGAAAAACGACACGCTTAATCCCAGCGGCTCGTATAAGGACAGGGCTTCGTTCCTCGTAGTCGCGGAAGCGATTAGAATCGGAGAGGAAAAAATTGTAACGGCATCGACGGGAAACGCCGCGAGTTCGCTCGCTGCCGTATGCGCTTCTGCGGGAAAAAGCGCTTTAATATTCGCTCCCGAGTCGGCGCCCGCCGCGAAACTGCTTCAGATGCAGGTTTACGGCGCGGAGGTGTTTAAAGTGAAAGGAACGTATGACGACGCTTTTAAATTGTCGATTGAATACACGAATGACAACGGCGGTCTGAACAGGAATACGGCTTATCACCCGCTCACAATCGAAGGAAAAAAAACATCGGCTCTCGAGATGTTCGTTCAGAATAATTTCAAACCGCCTGACGCGGTGCTTGTCCCCGTCGGTGACGGCGTTATTATTTCGGGAGTTTACAAAGGCTTCTATGATTTGAAAATGTGCGGACTGATTGAAAAAATTCCGGAACTGATTTGCGTGCAATCCGAAAATTCAAACGCGATTTCGGATTTTATTGAAACGGGCGTTTACAGGGACGCGGCGAATCCCGCGACAGTAGCGGACTCGATTTCCGTGAAGACACCGAGCAACGCGTATATGGCTCGAAACGCGGTTATTGCATCAGGCGGTTTCGCCGTAACCGTGAGCGATAAAGAAATAATGGAGGCGCAGAAAACTCTCGCTGCATCTACTGGCATTTACGCCGAGCCTTCAAGCGCCGCGGTGCTGGCAGGACTATTAAAATCAAAAACCAAACTCGATAAAAAGAAGCAGATTGTCCTGCTTATAACAGGCAGCGGACTTAAAGACACCGCTGCGACTGCAAAATACCTTAACGGTTAATGGGCGGTAACGGAAACATATTGATTAAGAACGGAATCGTAGTCTTCGAAAAAGAAACTGCGAAGACGGATATTCTCGTTCAAAACGGAATCATAAAATCATTCGGAAAAATTAATGAGGATGATTTTGAAATTATTGACGCGGACGGGTGTTATGTATTTCCCGGGTTCATAGATATGCACACGCACCTTGACGACACAATCGGAAAATATTATCTCGCGGATACATACGATTCCGCTTCCGAAGTTGCTCTCGAAAACGGAATTACAACTCTGTTTAATTTCATCACGCAAAAAAACGGGAACACGCTGATTAAAGAACTCGAACTCGCGCTCGAGAAGTACGAATACAGAAAAAAGACGGCGGCTGATAATGGAAAGGAATTGTGCAGCATCGCGTTCCATCTCACGCCTGTTACTTTCACTGAAAATGACCGCGAGGACATCGCGTATCTCGCAGGCATAGGATTCAGAACTTTCAAGTTCTACACGACATACAAAAACGCGGGAATTTATACTTCATACGATGATTTGTCCGAAATAATTCAGATATTAAAGGACCTTGACGCGACAATTCTCGTGCACTGCGAAGATAACGACACGATAGAATCCGTTGATATCACTAAACTCGATTTGACGAAATCGATTTCGCACGCTTTGCTCCGCCCTGCCGAAGCGGAAGTAATAGCGATAAGAAAAATTCTTTCAATCGCGGAAAAGACTCAGGCAAAAATTCACATCGTACACGTTTCTACAGCAGAAGGCGCAGGACTGATAAACGAATACAGGAAGAAATACGGCAACGTAACGTGCGAAACCTGTCCGCAGTATTTGTTTTTAAACGAAGACAAACTCGCGGCGCCGGGCGGTCACAGGTTTATTTGCTCGCCGCCTCTTCGCCCGGAAGATAACGTTTCTAAACTCCGCGGACTGGCTCTGAGCGGACATTTCGACGTATTCGCAACAGACCACTGCGCGTTCAGAAAAAAAGATAAGGACAATTTTTTCGCCGATATACGGGATGTCCCGAATGGTCTGCCCGGTATCGGAGCTCTTTCTGCACTAACATTTGAACTGTACGGAGGACTGAATGAGCAAACGGCAGTCGAAATTTCCCGACGGCTCTCTACGAACCCCGCGGTCATAACTGGTTTATATCCGATGAAAGGCGTTATACGGGAAGGCTCCGACGCGGATTTGACCGTACTTGGTTTCGACGGAGAAGAGAAAGATATTGTTTCGACAAAATCCTTCTGCTACGAAACTTACTTCGGAAAAAAATCTAAACTTGATGTCAGGTACACGCTGATAAAAGGAAATGTTGTTTTTGAAAAAAGTAAATGATACATTGACGAAACGGAAACGCAAATTTTTATTGAAATGAAAAAAGACAATCCAAAAGCCTGGAGAAACGACGCTTACGCGAAAGTTACTGGCAGGGCGAGATATACGGATGACGTGAAATTTCCGTTCATGCTCCACGCCGTACCCGTTTACAGTGATTTCGTGTCGGCGAAGATTGTTTCAATCGACACATCGGATGCCGAAAAATCCGAAGGTGTTGTTAAAGTGCTGACCCATAAAGACGTTGCGGGAACGAACCGCTTCGGACAGATAATAAAAGATTTCAGGATATTCGCGGAAGACAGGATATTTTACAACGGTGACGTAATCGCGCTCGTTGTCGCCGACACGCGTGCTAACGCGGTTAAAGCGGCCGGACTCGTTAAACTCGAAGCGAAAGCGATTCCTTCGATACTCGACCCCGAAAAAGCGCTTGAGCCTGACTGCCCGCTCGTTCACGAAGAGCACGGAAGCAACATTATAAACGAGCACCGCGTGAGAAGAGGAAACATTGAAGACGGTTTTAAAAACTCCGGCTTGATACTCGAAGAGGTTTTTCAGACTCAATTCGTCGAGCACGCGTATATGGAGCCCGAGGCCGCGATATGCAATCCGAGGCACGACGGCGTGATAGAAGTTTATGCGAGCATGCAGCATCCGTTCAGCACGCGGCGTTTCGTTAATGCCGTGCTCGGAGGAAGGCTTGCCGACGTGGAAGTTATCAGCACACCGATGGGCGGCGGATTCGGCGGCAAGGACGATACGGTTTCTATCGTCGCCGCGAGAACAGCCCTCGCCGCTAAACTGACGGGCAAGCCCGTGAAATGCTCGTACGCACGCGAATGGTCGATTCGTGAAAGTTACAAGAGACATCCGTACAGAATTTATTATAAGATGGGATTCACGAAAGACGGAAAAATAAAGGCGGTAAAAACAAAAATCATAGCCGACGGAGGAGCGTACTGTTCCGTGACGCCCTGGGTAACCTGGCGCTCCACTGTTCAATGCTGCGGTCCTTATCAGGTCGAAAACGTTCACTGCGATACTTACGGCGTTTACACGAACAACGTCGTAACGGGCGCGATGAGGGGTTTCGGCTCTCCTCAGATGAACTTCGTCGTCGAATCCATGATTGACATCGCGGCGTCGAAACTCGGTATCAATCCGATTGAGATTAGAAGAAAAAATATGGTCAGGCAGGGAAGCATAACAATCACAGGACAAAAACTCGACAATCACAAAGTGGCGATGGAGGAGACTCTTAATACCGTGCTCGATGAATTTGATTATGAAAGTAAGTTTAAAAAATGCTCTTTCGGAAAATCGGATGCCGATGAACTCTACGGCGTGGGACTCGCGATGAGTTACCGCGGAATGAGTCTCGGAGCGGAAGGCACCGATTTCAATTCTGCAATCATTAACGTCCAGCCCGACGGCTCGATTCTTCTTGAAACGGGAATTCACGAAAACGGACAGGGCTCCGAAAGCGCGATGTGCCTGATTCTCGCCCGCGAACTCGGAGTGAGCCTCGATAGAATCCGCTACAGGCGGCCTTCCACATCGAATATCCCCGACGGCGGCACGACTGTCGCTTCGCGCGGTACGGTGATGGGCGGAGGAGCCGTTGTTCTCGCCGTTAAGAAGTTGAAAGAAAAGATTGCAGAATTCATAAACAAACATCACGGAAGCGCGGAGGAAAATGCCGTCTTTAAAGACGATGAAATAATCTGCGGAAAGGACAAATACAAATTCGACGATGTGATTTCATCGATGTACAGGAATCAGGAATATCCTCACGTCTTCGGAGTGTTCAGGGGACCGAAAGTTACCTGGAATGAAGAGAACGGACAGGGCGACGCCTACTTTTCCTGGACATACGGGTGCCAGGCAATCGAACTGACGGTGAACAGGAAATCAGGAAAAGTAAAACTCCTTAACGCCGTCGCCGCGCACGACGCGGGCAAAGCCGCGAATGTTCAAATGACTCTCGGACAGTTCTACGGAGGAATGGCTATGGGAATCGGGTACGGTCTTCACGAAGAAGTAAAGATGAAGGACGGCGTGATAACAAACACAAACTTCAATTCATACAGGCTGCCGAGAAGCACCGACCTTCCTGAAATGAAAGCCGTTATAATCGAAAACCCGGACCCGAACTCCCCTTCAGGCGCTAAGGGTATCGGCGAGCCGACTAACGAACTGATGGCGCCCGCCATCTCGAACGCGATTTTCAACGCGACGGGAAAAAGATATTTCAAACTTCCCATAAAAGTTGAAGTAAGCGGAGAGGAGGATTTGAATCAATGAAAATGACTGTAAACAGAAAACTTATAGAAGTCCCTGACTCGATGAAGGAACGCAAACTCGTTGAATATCTCCGCGAGGAACTCGACCTTACGGGCGTAAAGAACGCCTGCGAAATGAAATCCTGCGGTGCCTGCGCCGTGCTCGTCAACAATAAATCGTTCAGGATTTGCAATGCGTACGTTAAAGACGTTGAGAATTGCGAATTGCTGACGATTGAAGGAATGGAAAACGAAGACGGCACGCTTCATCCCCTTCAGCAGGCATTCATCGACTTCGGCGCGATGCAGTGCGGATTCTGCACGCCGGGTATGGTGCTCACGGCTCACGCTTTCCTACTCGGGAATAGCGAACCTACAAGAGAGCAGATAAGAAAAGCCCTGCAAAGCAATATATGCAGGTGCACGGGATACCAGCAAATAATCGATGCCGTCGAAGCGGCATCCGTTTTTTACAGAAAATAATTTAAGCGATGGATTTAAAACAAAAATTATCAGAACTCGGTAAATTAAAACCGGACAGTTACGGAAAAGATTTTCTTCTTACAACTGAGAAAACACCGGAAGATTTAAAATACATCGGCGGTCTCGCCGAAACTCTGAAGGAATTCCATAAACAGTCGAAATCATTCAGGCTCTTCGATACGGGACTCGCGATTTCGATATTCAGGGACAACTCTACAAGAACCCGCTTCAGTTTCGCATCAGCCGCGAACGCCGCAGGGCTTGGACTTGCGGAACTTGACGAAGTCAAGAGCCAGATCGCTCATGGCGAAACCGTACGGGAAACCGCGAACATGATTTCGTTTCTTGCCGAGGTTATCGGCATAAGGGACGATATGTATCTCGGAGAAGGCAACAGGTACATGCGCGAGGTCTCGGACGCTGTCGCCGACGGTTTTGAAAACGGAGTTCTTCACAGAAGACCGAACGTCATTAACCTTCAGTGCGACATTGACCACCCGACACAGTCGATGGCGGACCTGCTCAAACTTAGAGATTATTTCGGGTCTTTCGAAAACCTCAAAGGGAAAAAACTCGCGATGACCTGGGCTTACTCGCCGAGTTACGGCAAGCCGCTTTCCGTCCCGCAGGGAATAATTACGCTTATGACAAGATTCGGAATGGAAGTTACACTCGCCTATCCCGAAGGCTACAACCTGATTCCTGAAATCGAAGATGGCGTGAAGAAAGATAATCCCGGCTTCAAAATCGTCAACAGCATGGAAGAAGCATTTAAAGACGCTGACGTTGTTTATCCGAAATCCTGGGCGCCGTTTGAAGTGATGAAGCAAAGAACGGAACTTCTGAAAAATAAAGACAAAAACGGACTCGCAGAACTTGAAAAACACTGCCTCGCTAACAACGCGAAGTTCAGGAACTGGGAATGCGATTCCGATAAGATGAAACTCACGAAAAAAGGCGAAGCTCTTTATATGCACTGCCTGCCGGCGGACATAACGGACGTAAGTTGCAGGGAAGGAGAAGTTTCAAAGGAAGTTTTCGAGAAATACAGAATTCATACATACCACGAAGCGAGTTTCAAACCATTCGTTATCGCGGCTATGATTCTTGCTTCGAGATTTGAACACCCCGAAGAGGAATTAATGAAAAGATTATAAATTTAATTTGAAGGAATAAAATGTCATCAATCATAAAACATATCGATAAGAAAATCAGAAAACAGTCTGCGGAAAGATGCAGGGAAAGAGGAATAACAATACCCACATTCAGGCAACTTCGAAATCCCGGATTAATCGGCGAAGACGTTAAGAAGAAACTCCCGGGTATCGGGCTGTGGGACGTCAATCCGCTCAACCTTTACAGGATAACCTGGAAGAACGACATCAACACGGGGCTTTTCGGGAATGTGAATTATTTCGAAGTGCCGCGGGAGATTACGGGAGTCAAAGCGACAATAATCGGTTTAATGGGAAAATACTTTCCGACAGGCGCGCATAAAGTCGGCGCTGCTTTCGGATGCCTCGTGCCGAGACTTGTCAGCGGTGAGTTTAATCCGCTTCGGCACAAAGCCGTATGGCCTTCCACGGGAAATTACTGCCGCGGAGGCGCGTTCGACTGCGCTCTCCTCGGATGCACCGCCATTGCGATTCTGCCCGAAGAAATGTCGAAGGAAAGATTTGACTGGCTGCGTGAAATCGGCGCTGAGGTAATCGCGACTCCAGGATGCGAATCGAACGTAAAGGAGATTTACGACAAGTGCTGGGAACTGAAAAACGATACGGATAATATTATCTTTAACCAGTTCGAGGAATTCGGCAATCCGATTTTTCATTACAACGTGACGGGTCCCGCTGTCGAAGAGGTTTTTTCATACATCAGGAACGGCAAATCAAGAATGTCCGCCTTCATTTCCGCGACCGGTTCCGCCGGAACCATTGCCGCGGGAGATTATCTCAAAAAACTCAATCCGCATCTGAAGATTACCGCGTCCGAAGCCCTTCAGTGTCCGACACTCCTGATGAACGGATTCGGAGGTCACAGGATTGAAGGCATCGGAGATAAGCATGTCCCGTGGGTGCATAACGTCCGCAATACAGATATGGTGAGCGCTATCGACGATGAGGACTGCATCAGAATTATGCGGCTCTTCAACGAGAGCAAAGGAAAAGAATACCTTGCGAAACTCGGGATTGAAGAAAAAACTGTCGAAGCGCTTGTCGATATCGGCATATCGGGTATATCGAACCTGCTTTCGGCAATAAAGACAGCGAAATATTTCGAAATGGATGAGAATGATTTCATCTTCACGATTTTCACCGACTCGATGT
>CALGII010000333.1 GCA_937915485.1 uncultured Ignavibacteriota bacterium
TGAAGACTACCTTCCTGAAGTCGATCATTCCTGGTATGAATTTGAAGATGTTGAACTTACTTCTATTGAAAATTCCGATAATAGAACCATCGCTGAATTCATCAAAGAGATTCAGGTTATTTCTGAAAATATTCATTGATTCAGTGCGTGTACCAATCACTGTCTTTTGTAATTCACAATTATTGAAAGAATTCAAAAGTAGGAATTGCCGTGGATTCAATATTGTGAGGTTTGTACTCAGTTTTCGGATTGCACATCATTGTCGTAAGTCAATAGTTTCCCTGCATTCAGGATAATTTGTGCAGCCCAAAAAATTTCCATATTTTCCACTTCGCTTTATCATAAAACCGCTTTTACAATTTGGGCAAAGGAGTGAGTTCTCCAGAATTTCTATGTTGCTAAATGTTTGATTACAACTCGGATAATGTGAGCATCCTAAAAATTGTGTGGCGTTAGTGGAATTTTGTCTGATAACAAGGTTTCCTGTCTGGCAATACGGGCAATTTGTTGTTTTGAGTTTCCCGTCAATTGAAGTTAACAAGTAAATATTATCAGTCAGTAATTCAACAGCAAATAAGGATACATCTGATGGAATAAGTAGTACAACTTCGTTTTTAGTTCTTGTTAATGCGACATAGAACAATCTTCGTTCTTCTGCAAAACTATATCCTTCGTCATCACTTAGTAACAGTGATAATATCGGGTCGTCTGTCATTTTGTTCGGGAACCCGAGTAAATGATTTTTGAGATTCAGAATAATAACATTCTCAGCCTCTAAACCTTTTGCTTTATGTACAGTTATGAATTTAATATCAACTTCTTCGAATCCTTTTACCTCTAATTTGTCTGACTTCTCAATGTATTTCACTCTATTGTTAGTGCTTAGTTTAATTATGTCATTAATGTCAAAACTATGCCGTCCTAAAACCAGAATTGGTTTATTGCCATATTTATTTACAAGTCGCCGGATTTCGTTTATGAAAGTATCTTCAATTGCAGCCTGTTCATAATGCACAAATTTGACAGGATCTTCTAAAGGCTCTTTTATTGATTTTGGGTTTTTGGGTATTTGCTTAGTATTCTTTCGGATAAACTTTGAAGTAATATCAATGAGCGACTGTGAATTTCTGTAAGTCTGTTCTATCAATAATTTTTCGTTTTTGCCAAAATATTTTTCAAAATTACTGAACAAAGAAATGTCACTACCTGCGAAACGATATATTGATTGCCAATCATCGCCGACACAAACCAATCTTGCCCCGGATAAATCACGTATTCTTTTGATTAAATTGAATCGGGCAAATGAAATGTCCTGATACTCGTCAATAATTATATACTGATATTTGTATTCTGGCTTATTTATATCTATTAAATCAACTGCCTGATTTATCATATCATTAAAATCAATCTCTTTTCTTTCATTTAAGACATCATCATATTTTTCAAGAATAGGTAGGACAAATTGCAAAAATATTTTTTGTCTTTCAAGCATGAAATCACTCCTGACATTAGATTTATCTGAATACAAACTGTTTAATGATTTATCGTTCAATCGCCTTGATTTGCTGAGATTTATAAAACTTTCAATAAGTTTGATTATTTCTTTTCCGTATCTTTCATCGTTATCTGTTAATTTTTTGTAGATACTTTGATGGTCTATTGGTTTTAAGGAAACATTCTCTTTTACCAGCATTTCTCTTAATTTTTGTAACAAAACTTTATCTCTGTTGTAAAAAGAATAGGTTTCCAATAGTTTCGTATTGTTTTCTCTGTGCGTTTGTCTTTTTATCTGCATTTCTTCGACATACTTCTGTTCATTAAAAGGCGTAAGCCATTTCGCACAATTATTCTCGTCTACACCAAAATGCTCTAGCCATATGTCATAATCTTTCAGATAAAAATCTGGGCGATACAATACTTCACCATAAGGGTATGGCTTTTCATATTCATACTCAATGCCATTCAGGTATAAAAAATTAGCTATTGTGAGCTCTTCTAAGCTTTTAACCTTTTCACCCTGAAGTGTATTAAGCGAGGATTTTGACACAATGTTTAAAGATTCGCATTTTGATTTTAATGTCTGAAAGTCAATTCCTTTCTGTATGTCTATTTTCTCGCCTAATGAATTGTATTTCTCGTTTTCTTCCGGAATATTCAAATAACAGGCAACGAACTGAATATATGATTCTACTGCTTCGGAATCCTTATAAATGTCACTTTGCAAATATTCTTTTATAACTCCGCTTAAGGTGCCTTCATTTGTAACTGCAGGAATATTTGTTTGAAATCTTTTTATTGTATCATAGCCAAGTTTATGAAAAGTTGTCACTTTGGCACCAATTCCAAGTTTAGTTATTCTTTCATTTAGTTCCTCCACAGTTTTTTTCGTATACGACAGCAATAAAATATGCTCAGGCCTGATATTTTTCTTTTCGATCAGGTATTTAACTTTTCCGAGGATTGTTAAGGTTTTTCCTGAACCCGCGCCGGCTATTATCAGATTAGAGTATTCGTCTGTTATTATTGCAGTTCGTTGCTGGTCGTCAAGTTTCTTTCCCTCAATGTCGTCGAAATATTGTTTAAGTATTTCCTTGTGTTTTCTTACATAGTTTTTGTTGTATCCAACTATATAATTATCAAAATTACCGTAGATCTCATTAAACTTTTTTACTTTTTCTTCTTTCTTATAAAATTTTGTTTTGTTCTTGAAATACTTTCTTACCTCGAAATATTTAGATTTTATTTTTTCACGCTCCACCCAAGTGATATATTCATTTAGTGTGTCTATAGTGTCGATGAACTCAGTAATTTTATGTAAATTACTTAAATAAGCAATGTTCTGATATTTTTTATTTTCTGATGATTGCCGAATCCTGTATATTAATACTAATGCAGCAATCGAAGCGATAATAGGGATCAATATCATAGTTGATTTTTATTATGTATTGCGATTATTATTTGTCAATCGTCACTTAGTAAATAGTGGCAACAACTTAAAAATACAAATATTTGCATTGCCGCAATGTAAATATTTGTATGTCAATCCATTTTCTTTAAGAATTTCTTACTTGGAGCAGTAAATTTACAAAAACATATTTCCTTTATTCAAGCATTGGTTAAGAACAAATCAGTTTATTTTATTATTACTTCAACGGTTCTAATCGCTTTGGAGCTGAAAATTCAGGTACTGTTTATGTGCATACCTCGGGAATCGTTATCAAGGGATCATTGACGGAAGTCCTGCTTATAGGCCTGAATGTCTGATAAAAAAGTGCTTTCAGTTAATACTTCCCATTAAGTTTTTCACAGCTTTTGAGCCTTCAAAGTTGTATGGAGTCTTTTACTAAATCTGCTAACACTCATTTTCCGGTTTATGCTTTCGTTTTACCCAATAACATGCTTACGTTTCTCCCAAAACGTGCTTACGTTTTCCCCGAAACGTGCTTACGTTTTCCCCAAAACGTGCTTACGTTTTACTAAAAAGGAACGTTCCTTTTTTCTGAAACGAACGTTCCTTATATTTGAAACGAACGTTCCTTTTACCGGAAACATGCTTTTGTTTTCCTGAAAGCGACCTGATGTTTTCCTGAAAACGACTTGATGTTTTTCTGAAAACGACTTGATGTTTTCTTCAAAACAACCTGATGTTTTCTTAACGCCATTTTTGGAAGGCCGGTGTTGTTGCAGTTATTGCTCCCGCTGACGCGGGCACCTTCGTCCGTGCGCAGCAATGAACGTATCAAGGTTTAATCGTCTTTTACACACTTAACAGGTTAGAAGAAAACCTGTCAGGTGGATGCTGGCGCCGTTTGGCACCTGTCCCTTTTTCAGGGTCGTCAATGACTACGTTGAAACAAATCAGAAATCTCTCGTTATCCGGCTATCGCCGTCTCACGAGACAAGCAAAATCAGAAATCTCCCGTTATCCGGCTATCGCCGTCTTACGAGACAAGCGAAATCAGAAATCTCTCGTTATCCGGCTATCGCCGTCTCACGAGACAAGCGAAATCAGAAATCCGAAATTTCACCCCGCGGCCTGAGCGGATAAAAAGATAAAAGTCGACAGTTTGTGCTGACATCACTAAGCATTGATTGGAATATCAGAAGGAAAGAAGACCTGACAAGTTGAAGCGTATCCGCACGGAAAAACACAAATTCCCAACAGATTACACTTCTTTACTTTCTGTACTTTTGGCTTGATGCTTCGACTACGCTCAGCACAAGTCCAAAAGTACCAAAAGATCAAGGCTTCCCAAAAATGGCTGAAAACAGGCGAGCGTTTTGGCAGGAAGAAACGAAGGTTGTTACATTCTTCCTCTGCTTAAAACCGATGTACAAAAATCACCCGTGCATCGCCAGCCTTCATCGCGGGCGTTTCTTCTTTATTTCACGCTGCCTGTTTTCTTAACGCCATTTTTGGAAGGCCG
>CALGII010000334.1 GCA_937915485.1 uncultured Ignavibacteriota bacterium
GAACGGGATCTTATTCCCGAAAACAAAACTATAAAGTTTTTAAAATGGAAGAAAAAATAATTTCTAAACAAAATCTTGTTAAACTCTGCACGGATATTATCGGAGGCGGCCACATTCTCATTGCTCCCGGTAAAACAGAGTATATTGTGACTCAGGACGCCTCGCAGATTGTTCTCGATACTAAATCGAAACCGACGAAAGCGTCTTATAAAACTTTCGTGTTCCCGAAAGCCGAACCGGTGCTTTATTACAAGCGCGGAAAAAATGACGTTCAAATACTCGACGCGGGTCCCGAACAGAAAAAAACCGTCATAATCGGTGCGAAGCCCTGCGATACGAATTCCTTCAACATTTTAAGCAAGGTTTTCAACTGGGATTACAAAGATGACTTTTATAACTATCGGGTTAAGAATTTTATTGTCATCGGAATGATGTGCGAATTTTCTGATCGCTACTGCTTCTGTACTTCCGTCGGCTCTTCTCCCGTGTCCGAAAAAGGCGCGGATATCTTTCTCATTCCGCTCGATGCCGATAATTTTGCGGTTCGCATCGTCACCGATAAGGGAAAAGAATTTATCGATGCATATTCAAAATACCTTACTGACGGCAATCCCTCAAAGTCAAAAGAGGTTTCGGAAAAAGTTAAACACCCGGAAGTTGCTTTTGACAGCAAGCAGGTTCACGACTGGCTCGCGAAGAATTTCGAACATCCGAAATGGGACGGCGTCGGCGATATGTGCCTCTCCTGCGCGCAGTGCGCGTTCGTGTGCCCTGTCTGCCATTGCTTCGATATAGTCGATGAAGATTACAGTTATACAGAAGGACGCAGAATGAAGAACTGGGACGGTTGCCAGTTCGGTCATTTCACGCTTCACGCCTCGGGACATAATCCCAGAGACATTCAGGGGAAGCGGTACAGACAAAGAGTAAATCATAAGTTTAAATACTACGTTGATAAGTTCGGCGAAATATTGTGCACGGGCTGCGGAAGATGCTCGAGAGGATGCGCCGTAAGCATTGACATAAAAGAAATTGTCGCGAACTGCAAGGACTAATTTTTAAAACAAAAGAACAAAGTTTCAATCATGGAAAATATATATAAACCTTATCTGGCTGAAATAAAAGAAATAATTGACGAAACGCCCGACACCAAAACATTCAGGCTTCAGTTGAAAGACCCCGAAGTCGCAAAGACTTTCAACTTTAAAGCGGGACAGTTTGCAGAATACGGCGTTTTCGGGGAAGGGGAGTCGACCTTCTGCATAGCGTCTTCGCCGACCCGCCCCGAAATGATAGAATGCTCGTTCAAGGTTTACGGTAAAGTCACGCAGGCATTGCGCAGGCTTAACGAAGGCGATACCATCGGTTTCAGAGGACCGTACGGCAACTGGTTTCCTCTCGAAGAGCAAAAAGGAAAGAACGTGGTCTTTATCGCAGGAGGCATCGGTCTCGCGCCCGTACGCTGCGTCATAGACAACGTCCTCGACTGGAGAAAGGATTATAAGGATATTACAATTATTTACGGGGCGCGCTCAATCGGCGACCTGGTTTATAAATACAAACTGAAAGAATGGAGAGACCGCCCGGACGTTAAAACCATTATCACGGTTGACCCGGGAGGGGAATCCGACGGATGGGACGGCGAAGTCGGTTTCGTTCCCACAATAGTCGAAAAAATTGCCCCGAAAGCGGAAAACACTATAGCGGTTATCTGCGGTCCTCCTGTTATGATTAAATTCACTATGCCCGTCTTGAAAAAACTCGGGTTCAGCGATGAGAATATTTTCACTACACTCGAAAACAGAATGAAGTGCGGTCTTGGGAAATGCGGCCGCTGCAACGTCGGCGGCGTCTATGTCTGCAAGGACGGCCCCGTCTTCAACTACGCGCAACTAAAAGAACTCCCCGACGAATTCTAAACGAAAAATTTTTACTTATACGAAAGCCGGCAATTCAATATAGCCGGCTTTTTCTTATCGTAAAATTAAAAACAAAAATGCAAGCGTACAAACAATAATTAATGCCTGCTCTTAAATTAATAATTAATATCTGCTCTTAAATTACTAATTACTAATTAGTAATTACTAATTATATTTCAACATTCACCCCTATCCCTTTCGCCAACGCGCTTTCATATACTACCTTCGCCGTAGCCGCATCCTGAATCGCAAGCCCGTTTGATTTAAACAACGTAATCATTTTATCGTCAGTCCTTCCTTGTTTCTTTCCCGTTATCACCTCTCCGAGTTCCGCGTGGAAATGGCTCTCCGTTATCGCTCCTTCTTTAATCGGTATAAGAATATCGCCCGCCTCGCCGAAACAAGCCTCGCGCGAATCGCCGACGAACAACGAGCGCTTTATCGTTTCCGTGTCGAGTTCACGCATCGCGGGCGCATGGCTTCCGATACCGTTTATGTGCGTTCCTTCCTTTAATTTCTTTCCGTCGAAAAGTGGTTCTGCGGACGAAGAAGCAGTGCATATTATATCGGATTTAAGAACTTCGTCTGCCGATTTTGCTTTCTTGATTTCTATTCCCAGTTTCTCGCTCATCTCGGAAACGAATTTGTTCATTGCTTCGTCAGATATATCATATACTATCGCGCCCTTTATGTCGCGTGCCGTAGCAACTGCCCATAACTGCATCTTAGCCTGCACTCCTGCCCCGAATATTCCGGCGGTTTGGGACTTGTCGGTTCGTGCCAGATACTTTGTTGCCACTCCGCTCGCCGCGCCGGTTCTCACCGCGGTTAGGTAACCGCCGTCCATTATGCATACAACGTCTCCCGTGTTTATGTCCTGAAGAAGCACCTTTCCGATTGTCGTAGGCATGTTGTATTTCTTCGGATTGTCTTTGTAAACAGTCACCACCTTGCAGGCGAGCGCTCCCATTTCTTTCAAATAAGCAGGCATGTAAAGCGAAACACCGTCGGGCGGTTTTATGCCCGTCCTTAACGGCAGAACCGCGGAACCGTTTGCTAATTCTGCAAACGCCTTCTCGACCATTTCCATGCAGTCCTTCATCTGCAATACCGATATTACGTCATTTCGGTTTAGTATTAATGTCATTTATCACTCCTTTAGTTTTATGTTATTGAATTTTAATGTTTTTAAGACGGACATCCAAAAATAACGAGTTATATCGAGTTATGAAAATCAAATTTATTTATTTTAAGAAGCCGGGTTTCGGAAATCCGCCTTAGATAAGCAATTTTTCAAATTGTTTTTAATCCGTATTTAAATTATTTTTCTTAAATAAATCAAAAATCAACTAATTGTATGAAGATTAATACGATAGTTTTAATTTCATTTTCATTGCTTTCCTTAGCCTTTTTTTCATGCAGTAAAAATTCCGCTGATATAATAAAAATCGGAGAATTCGCGTCCTTAACCGGTAGCGAAGCAACGTTCGGAATAAGTTCCGATAACGGAATGAAACTCGCCGTTGAAGAGATTAATAACGCGGGCGGTGTGCTTGGCAAAAAAATTGAACTGATTACCGAAGATAATCAGGGAAAACCGAACGAGACTCAAACCGTCGTACAAAAACTCATCAACCGCGACAAAGTTGTCGCGATTCTCGGCGAAGTGGCTTCTTCACGCAGCAAAGCGGCGGCGCCTATCTGCCAGCAGAATAAAATCCCGATGATAACACCCGCGTCAACAAATCCTGAAGTTACTGCCATCGGCGATTACATTTTTCGTGTTTGTTTCATTGACCCTTTTCAGGCGACCGTGATGAGCAAGTTTGCACTGAATTCCCTGAAAGTTAAAAAAGTCGCTCTCCTTATCGACCAGCGTAACGCTTATTCAACGGGTCTCGCCGAAAGTTTCAGGAAAACATTCGTAGAAATGGGTGGAGAAATAGTAGAAGAACAAAAATATTCCGCGGGCGACAAGGATTTTAAAGCGCAGTTGACCGCGATTAAATATAAAAACCCCGAAGCGGTTTTTATTCCGGGCTATTACACTGATGTCGGACTTATTGCAATACAGGCGCGAGAAATCGGAATCAATGTGCCCCTCTTCGGCGGCGACGGCTGGGAATCGGAGAAACTGACCGAAGGAAAAGCGAAGGACGCACTCGAAGGATGTTTCTTCTCGACTCACTTGTCAATGGACGACCCAAGCCCCCTCGTGCAGGACTTCATCAAAAAGTACAGAGCCAAATACAATAAGGAACCCGACGCTATGGCAGTTCTTGGTTATGACGCGGCTATGCTCCTGTTCGATGCAATAAAAAGAGCGGGTTCGACCGAAGGCGATAAGATTCGTTCCGAACTCGCGAAGACCAAAGACTTTAAAAGCATCTCCGGCAATATTACTATCAATGAACAGAGAAACGCCGTAAAGCCCGCGGTGGTTCTTGAAATCAAAGACGGCAAATTCAAATACAAGGAAACCATAGCCCCATGACAGAATTTATTCAGCAGTTCATTAACGGTCTATCTCTGGGCAGCATCTATGCCCTTATCGCTCTCGGCTATACGATGATTTATGGAATTCTTAGATTCATAAACTTCGCTCACGGCGACGTGTTTATGATTGGCGCGTTCTCCGGATATTATCTTGCTATGCTCTTTAGTTTCACTACGTTCACCGGCGGCGCGTCTGTATTCATGGCTGTCGCGATTCTGCTCGCGTCAATGGTCATTTGCTCCATACTCGGTTTCACGATTGAAAAACTCGCTTACAAACCGTTGAGGAATTCTCCGAAACTTACTATTCTGATTACGGCAATAGGCGTTTCACTTTTTCTTGAATATTCCGGACAACTTGTTTTCGGTGCCGACCCGAAATCTTTCCCGACTCTGCTCGAAAACAAACAGATTATGAATATCGGCGGAGCAACCGTCTTTTCAAATTCAATCGTTGTAATCGTCGTCTCTGCGATACTTATGATTATTCTGAGAATGATTGTAATGAAAACGAAAATGGGGACCGCGATGCGCGCTGTTTCGTTTAACCATACGGTAGCGAGTCTGATGGGAATAAACATAAACCGCGTCATAAGTTTCACGTTTATTCTCGGCTCATCCCTCGCCGCCGCCGCGGGAATACTTTTCGGTCTGAACTATCCGAAAATTGACCCGCTTATCGGCATAATATACGGACTGAAAGCCTTCGTGGCAGCCGTTCTCGGAGGTATCGGAAACATAATGGGCGCCGCGCTCGGCGGACTTATTCTCGGAATCGTCGAAACTTTTGTCTCGGGGTATCTGTCCTCTACTTACAGGGACGCTATCGCATTCGGCATTCTTATAATTATTCTCCTATTTAAACCGACTGGCTTGCTCGGTAAAAAGGAAATCGAAAAAGTATAATACGTTATTTAATAATTAAAACTAATATTACGCATGAAGAAATTATTGATTGTATTCGTTGTTTTATTTTCTTTTCAAAACCTGCTTTCTCAAACAATTAAAGAGAAAAAACTGTACGAGGGAAGCAACATGGAAATTTATTCCCTATACGATTTTAAGTACCACGAAAAATCCGGTTCTTTCCTTTATTCAAAATCCGATACCGTAACATATCGCTCGAAAATAATCAGCAACAAAGGAAATTCAGTTGAATATTATAATGCCAGTTCTTACGCTGCGCAATTCGATAACAGCGGAAATTATTACCTGACCGCGAGCAATAACATTAATGAAACAAAGAATATTTATTATTTCATAAAGAACGGCGTCGAACTCAGACAATATGAAAATATAAAAGAGCCTGTAAGCATGAACGGCAGCAATATTTATTTTGCCGCAAGCGAAAAGGGAAAGGATTTTCTTGTAAAGTATAATACGCTCACCGGTGATTTTGAAAACGGACCCGCGTACGATACAATCAATTACGTTTTCATAAAGAGTCTTCAGTATTACGAAGGCGAGCCGTCCTTCGAAATCGGTTTCACAAAAGACGGCAGCCCGTTTTATCACGCCAGCAATAACGGAAAACATATGATTGTAGTCGGAAACACGGAGTCGAAAAAGTACGACTATATCGAACTCTATAACGTTATGCTCGACAACAACGGCGGTATCTGCTACACCGGCGTCAACGTCGTTGACGGTAAAAACGAATATTATTTCGTTCAGGGGGACAGGGAATACGGAAAATTCACGAATATTATGATGCCCGTAGTTTTCGATGCCGCTAATGTGCCCGTTTTCAGCGCTTCCGACGCCCCGGGGGATTATCCTTCGGAACAATTTGTCGTAAGAGGGAGTGAAAAGATTAGCGGAAGATTTAACAGAGGAGTTTATGATATTCTGATTACGCCTTCGGGCAAGATTGCTTATACCGGAAATGATACGCTTCCTGACGGTTCGCTCGTCAATACGCTATTCGTTGACGGTAAAGAGGTCGCGAAGTTTTCTTCGATCTTTGACATTAAGTTTAAGAATAACGACGTGCCGGTTTTTGTAGGCGGAACGAACAACGAAAGTTTTGTCGTCGAAGGAAATAAAATAATTTCAGATAAATACGGTTATGTATTCGACCTTACAGTGGCAAAGGACGGAATTATTTCGTACACAGGAATAAATTACGGCGATAACGAAAAGAACATTCCCGACCAGTATTATTTTGTTTACGGGAAAAAGAAACACGGACCTTTTAAAGACATAATGATGGCGGAAAGAATGGACAACCAGGTTGTCTTTAACGATAAAGGCGATTACGCGTACACCGCTTTCGTAACAAAACCGGGAAAGGAATACGACATAACAAAATTCTTCGTTTCCGGAAACGGCTGGAAATCAGATAAGTACGACGGAGCGATGGATTTGTGCTCTTATAAAAATGATTTCTATTATACATGCATGAACTACTACGACAACGGAAAAAGCGAACAGCAGGTTTTCAAGAACGACGAAAAACTCGGAAACGAATACGAACTTATTACTAATTTCTCGCTCGATAAGGACAAAGGAGTTCTTACTTATTACGGAATTAAGAAAAGCAAGATTTATCTTGTTACGGTTACATTGTAAAAATTAAAATATACTCGTATGAAAAAATTAATTTTCGCGGCAGTCATAGTCTCGGCTTATTTCCTGCTCTCTTCGGCAGACCTGTTCTCTCAGGTGGTTTACATCACGAAGTACAAGAGCGAAGCCGATAAGGTTATTTACGTGTCAAGATACAAGAGCGACGCCAGCCTCATCGTTTACGACACGGATTACAAAAGCGAAGCAAGACCAATGAGCGGAATCTGGTATTACACAAAATACAAATCCGAAGCCGACTGGATTATTTATTTCACCGATTACAAGAGCGATGCCGACATCGTGGTTTATTACACGAAGTACAAGAGCGAAGCCGGCTGGAACAACTGACGGATTTTCAATATCACGAAAAAAAACACGAACACAGGTTCGTGTTTTTTTTATTACAATCAATGATGCATGAAAAATGAAAGAACACCGAGAATTATCAGAATAATTCCCGTTATCAGTTTTTCATAATGCTCCAGAAAATGGAGTTTTCTGTTCAGTATATCTATGCTTTTCCTGCTCAGTTCGACTATTACAACCATTGCCATTACGGTCACAGTAAGATAAACAACCGACAGCACCGCGATTCCCTGCCATCCCGACTGTCCCGCCGTGAAGTAGTAAGCCTCAATCTCAACGCAGGGAGAAAAAAACATCATCGTTCCGAGCGCTGTAATAATCGCTCTCTTCGATTTTTTCGACGCCTGCTTTATCTCCTCTGGATTAATGTGGCAGTGCGTGTGCGACTTGCTGCGGATATTCCTGATTATGAAATACGCTCCGAGAAGTATTAGTATCACGGGCGCGTACAGACCCGAAACAAGTTCGATTTCATCACCGAGTTTGAATCCCGCGAAGCCGATAATGATTCCGATTATTATTGTGCTGAGCGTATGCAGAAACCCCGTGATTGCCGTCACTGCCGCAGTTTCGCCCCTGCTCCAGTTTTCCGTCTTGCTCACCGCCGCGAGCGGAAACCAGTGATTCGGTATGAGCGCGTGCGTTACGCTGAGAAGCAGGCTCCCTATCAGTATCTGAAACATTATTTAAAAGTATCCTCTGTTTTTATTATCGATACTCCCTTCACGTTAAGTTTGTACGCCGCGACTTCAGAGTCTTCATCCGTTACTTCCTTCGGCAGTCCCGATTTAACGAAATTGGAATAACTCATCGGCGAAAGCGTGTTCTCTTTCAGACTCGAAGCGAGTTCCTCCGCTTCCGATTTGTCCGTTACAATCGTTATCTTTATGTTCTCAACCTGCCAGTATTTTTTCACCGCTTTGTCAACGTCCTCTTTCGTAAGTTTCGCGAGCAGTCCGTCCATTTCGCTTATGTAATCCGTTCTTCC
>CALGII010000335.1 GCA_937915485.1 uncultured Ignavibacteriota bacterium
CGACAACCCATCTCGGCTCGAGAATCGAAAGATATTTATCGAGTATCTCATACTTGCCGAAGAGAAAGATTTTCGGAAGGAACTCCGAACGGTCTATGGTCAATTTCCCCTCTACCTGTTTTTTCTTTATTTCTATCATTTTTAATACAGGCTGATATGAGACTGCATTTTCCTTGAATTTGCTCATCGGTTCCGGTAGTTCTTTGAATACAAGTGAGTCGCTCACATCAATCGGCTCGCCGTCTTTGTAATTGAGCGAATTTCTTAATGCTGTTATAGCAAGATTGAACCTGTTCTCGTCGTCCGATAAATTCCTTTCCGCCTCGGCAACTGCAACCTCCGAGCGAAGATACTGGTTCTTGGCGATTATTCCTTCTTCGTATATCCTCTTGGCGTCGTTCCTGTGCTTTATCATGCCGCTCAGAACATCCCGCCTTACGCTCACTATGCTCTTTAATAAAACTGCATTAAGATAATTTGAAATGACTTCCGATATTACTTCGTTTCTCGATTTGTCAAGTTCCGTCTCCGCAAGTTCAATTTCCTGTTCGGCTATATTCTTCGCGGATATTAGTTTGCCGCCCATGAACAAAGGCTGCGTGCCCGTCAGGGTCGCGTTCCAGTAATCCTGTTTCTTTACCTGGCTCTGAAATAATGGAATCTGCTTGCTCAAAGCGGACGAATACGTTCCTAACAACGCCGCCCTCTGCTGCTGAGTAAGACCGGGTCCCCCGAGCAGCACGTTATATACATTCGCGAACTCTACCTGATTTCCCGCCTGTATTCTTATCATAGCCTGACGAATCGGATCAAGGTCCATTACCAGATCATCGTTCATGTGATTGAATCCGCCGGTTAAGTTTATGCTCGGCAGGAAGTTTCCTTTTGATTCGTTGTATGACTTCTTTTTTTGTTCGACCTTTTCAGAATACTGCTTTACTTTGTCGCTTCTTCCAACGGATATTTCTACCGCGCGGCTTAATGATAACTGCTGTGAATAAACTTGACTGCTGACAAATAAAAGAACTATCAGATACTTGATTTTATTGGTTTTCATATTCTCACTATTCCTGATTGTGATTCAGTAATCCGTACTTCGATAAAAATTTTATGTTTCTTCTTACAAGGTTTAACGGGAATTCTTCGGGTACAATCGCCCACGATGTTATAAGATCCCTGAATGCCCCTAACAGAAAATGCCTGAATATGTTTACGTCGATATTCGGATTGAATACTTTTTTCTTTATTCCTTCCCTGACAATCTCTT
>CALGII010000336.1 GCA_937915485.1 uncultured Ignavibacteriota bacterium
TACTCCCGCTAAGAGAAATAAGATTATTTTTTTATGCATATTAATATACTCCTTTTGCCGTTAGATAATTTATTTTTGACTGAAGCAGTTGCAGTTTGTGAGTCTCAAGCAGGAGCCTGGACTGCGTCAGGTTGTTGAGTTCTGTCATGTAAACCGTTGACGTTACTGTTCCGTTCTGCAATTGCGAATATACAGTTGATGTGATTTTCTCACGCAGCGATATGAGTTCTGCGTCCTTGCTTATCAGTTCGGTATATTTCTGTATGTCTGATTTATACTTTTCAAGACTGACTTTCAGGTTCTTGTCAAAAGTTTCTTTCTGCGCGTCTATGATTTTCGAATTTACGGAATAAATCTGCTTTTCGTTGTTGTCGGAATTCCAGTTAATCGGATTCCAGGTTAAAGTTACGCCGACCATGTAATAAGGCTGAAACGTGTTATCCAGCATGTTAAGACCGGGTCTGCCGTATCCCGCCTGACCGAACGCCGAAAGTTTCGGAATGATTCGAGTCGATACCGCTTCCGAATATGTGTTCAACTGTTCTTTTTGCCTGATGAAAAGTTTGTATTCCGGCCTGTTTGAAAAGTCACTGTCATATACAGGGTCCTGTGCGGCAGGAGTTTCGAGTTTTGTACTTTCAGGCAGTGAAATTCCTGTAAGTTCTCCGAGCATTCTTATGGAAGCCAGCCTGTCAGCCTCTATGCTCTGAATTTCCTGTTCTGTCTGTATTACCTGAGCCTGCAGAACGTAAACGTTGCTGACGGGCGCTATTTCGTTCCGGACGCGGGATTCCATTTCAGATATTCTTGACAGGAGATCGATTCTGAGAGTCTCGTTGACCTCTTTCTTTTTCTGCAGAAGCATAACCGAAAAATATAAATCGTTTATCTTCGGCTTCAGCGCGAAAAGTTCAACGTCAATTTTTCCGTTTTCGATTTCTATTTGTTTCCGTTCCGTTTCTTTCAACGAAGATGTGCTTCCGCCGTCGTAAATCAACTGCCTCACGTCAAGCGTGAGTTTGTACTGATCCTTGTTCATCTCTTCGGGTTTGAACATCGGAAAACTGAAGTTAAGTTTTGTTACTTCCGACTGATACGTCGCCTGCCCCTTGAAAGAAATCTGAGGAAGATAGTTGACTCCTATATTCCTTAGTTTGAGTTCGTTCATGGATTTATAATAATCCCTTTGTTTTGCGTTCGGATAGTTTTCGTATGCCGCGCCGTAGCAGTCCTTGAGCGTCAGGGTTTTATCCTGCGGGTAAAGTCCGGCGGTCACGGCCATAAAAAATATCAAGAGAAACTTTTTCATGTCAATTAATTTTTATTGAATTAATCACAAACCTTGCAACTTCTTTTTTCCGTTCTTCAATGAAATTCCTGTACCCCTCTTCGTCAAAACTAAGCATCGTGCATAGTATCGGCTTTGCGACAATCGGAAAAATACACAACCCGATTATGTTTACAATCAGTTGTTTCGGGTCTATAGGACGAATTATGCCGAGTGAAATCGCCGTCTTTATGTCGTCCATAAATATTTGCTCCGCCTTGATTCCCTTTTCAAGAAATATATTCTTTATTCTCTCGGGATTATGATGTATCTCGCTGAGTATGAAAGCCGGTATGTATGAATTCTGTAAAATGAGTTCAAGATAATTCTCGACAAAGAATTCTATTTTTTCGAGCAGCGGAAGATCCGCGCTTATGAGTTCAGCCAGACGCTTGAAAAATTCCTTGAAGTCCTCTTCGAAAATTGACCCGAACAATTTATCCTTGGACCTGAAATAATAATGAAGCATCGCTTTGTTTATTCCCGCCTCGTCGGCGATTTCCTGCATTCTCGCTCCGTCAAGTCCTTTTGCGTGGAAAACTTTTCTTGCCGCCTCAAAAATCCGGTATTCCGTATCCTTATCGGCTTTTTCGTGTGTTTTTGGGTGTATATTGTTATCCATATGCTTGAACTATAAAGTTTAACCAAACAAATTAACCGTTTGGTTAATACAAAAATATACTACAGATAAGATAATGTCAAGAGAAAAGAGAAATTATTTGAGGACTACCAGTTTTTGTATATCCGAATTTTTTTCAGGGTCGTTCCTGAGAAGCAGACGGTAGAAATAGACACCGTTAGCGACGTAATCGCCGTCGGCATCCCGACCATCCCAGTACACGTTGTTTATGCCGACGTTTCCCGGAGCAACGATTTCTTTAATCACCCTGCCGGCAACGCTGAATATTTTTATTCTGCATTCACCGGGCGAATCGGCGCCCGTTATGTTGAACGTGAACGTAGTATTATCCTTCATCGGATTTGGATAATTGAAGACATCCCTGAACGATACAACGTCAGTCACGTTCAGAACATATTTTACGGTATCAAAGAAGTCGCCTTTATTAGAAATTAGATTAAGGTAATTCAAACCGTTCTGAAGTTTCGGCGTGAAGCGGACGATGAAATTTCCCTTGTCGGTTTCTTTTGTAACTTCGATTTCTTTTCCGGTTTTATTCAAATTACCGTTAAGCGATATGTAAGAACCGTTCAGCATTATTCTGAACAATGTCGAATCCGAAGCGATTAATTCTTCTATTGACTTGCCCGTCAATTTAATAATCATTTCGGGTTTTGACCTCACGTAATCGTTTCCGTAAAGCCGTGTGCCGTCGGAATAAACTTCCGTTACCATTTCACCGATAGAGCCTTTCAGGTAAAACGTCGATATTACCGTGTTGTTGAATGTATAAACGTCGTTCTGGTTAAGAGGGATAATTTCGAGCGCAACGGCAATCTGATTAAGATATTTCTTGTATATCGGAAGGTTTCCCGCTTTAAACAAAGCCTTCACGAACATCGAACTGTCGACCTTTAATTGCGCGAGCACTGTATCGGTTCTTAAAATCACTTTATTCCCCCCGCCGTCGAGAGCGTAAAAACTTCTGATGTGTCCGTTGAGCGGCACGTATCCGATATTATAATATAATCCGCTAATGCCGACGCTGTCGCCCATTGTTACAATCGAGTCTGATTTGAATATCGAATTATTATCAAGCGCTATTTCAGGCGGACCGATGAATTTCAAAGACATTCCCTTGTAAACCGCGGATTGAATACCGCTGACCGTGTCTATGGAAGATTTTGCCAACAGTTTCAACTTCGGGTACTGATAGGCATTTACCGACTGCAAGTCGACAAGATTGTTCGTCGTTACGTTGCTCATCAGCGTTGTTTCCGAGTTATCCGTTCCGATTCCGATTACATCGTATTTAATGCTCGAGCCTGCGTAAACGGTCTGATTCCAGTTGAAGTTCTGCCACGTCTGCGCGGGACCTATTGTTTGGGTAATCGTACCATATGGGAAATAAAAGGCCGGATAAATTGAACTCATCGCAGGGTTCCACGGATTCGTCGACGGCTTATAAGATTCCGATACAACCGCATTCGGCTGGCTTCTGTAACTGATGAAACTCCATCGTCCCCATGAAGTCATCGATACTGAATCCGCGTAATAACTTCCGAATTGCCTAAGCAGCGCTTTCGCGCCCGCGCTCAGATTCGAGGATACGCCGTTCGGAATATGCTTCACGAGAGCGAGCATGTAAGTAGAATCAAACGTGTTTAGAAATTCAATCAACGAATCGGATGATGAAGCGGCGGAAAATCTGAAATGCTTGAAGTCCGTAAGAGTGCCCGTAACTTTCGATATTTTAGCGACAAGAAGCCCGCCCCAGTATTCCGAAGAAATAAGATATTTAAAAGTCTTGTTCAATACCATGTAAGTCGGGTCTGTTGAAACTCCGCTGAATGAACTCACCGCTACATTTCCCGGATAACTGTTCATAAGGTAACCGCCGCTTGAATATGAAAGCCGGTAGATTTCGTCGTCAGTAAATTGGTTCTTAGCGTACCTGCTTATATTAACCAGAGAATCGTTTCCTGTGAAATTGCCGTGATATGTGAAAGTTCTTTTTTCAGACCAACCTAAAGTGTCCGCATTATTCAAAACCGCGTTAAGTCTCCAGTGATAAACAACGCTGCTGTCCGTTAACGGAACACGCATTCTTATCTTCGTTTTAACGCCCGTCATGTTTTGAACCTGATAATTCTGAACGAGCGGGGAACTAAAACCTGAAGATGTATCCACCTGTAGCATCAATCTGACGGAATTTCTCCTTGTATCAATATTCGGATTCACGCCGATAAAATCCACGGTGTCTTTATAAATGACCTGATTGTTCTCGGGCTTCAAAGGAACGAACGAAAAATTCCTTACCGTAACCGGCACTTCAAGACTGTTGTTTGATTTACCGTCGGAAGGATACCAGTTGTCGGGGTCCATTACCACCTTAAGTGAATAATCGCCCGCAGTATCGAACGATACGTAGTAAGTCATCGTGTCCCTGAAGCCGAATCCGCGTATAACCGTGTCTTTTGTCCTGACGGCGGTGTTCCTTTTAAGAACCTGAAAACGGATTTTGCACGAATCAGCGTACGTTCCGAGATTCTTTGGAAATACTTCGAACAAGACATTCTTTCTGAACTGAGGATTGTCATCAGACAGTGAATAGTCGCTGCTCCGCAAATCGAACTCGGGATGCGCGGGAAGCAGTAATTTTACTGCAGGGTCGCCGAGGAGGTCGTAGCAATTTATCGTGTTTCGGTTGTGGAAATTGCTTGTATCGTAAGACGCGAGAATTCCCGACGCGCGTTTAACGATATCACCGATTCTTCTTGACGTATCCTCTACAAGACTGCTGATAAGCAGGTCGTTGTATGTGTTACCCGTGCTGGATAAACTCCAGGCGGTCGTGCCCAAAAATCCGATGGAGCCTTTCCCCGGATAATAACAGAATTTTTCGCCGTATCCGCGGGTGGAAGGGTCGGCGTTCCTTCCCGTAAAACAGGTCATGCTGAAAATAAGCGGGTACTTGTTCTGATTTGACAAAACAACAGGATCATCGAAAACGTTGTTCCAGAACCCGTATGAAGCGTGAGCCATGTAATTTATTATTAGAGCGCCGGCGTTAATGGAACTGATTATTGAATCGGGATAATTGTACGTAATCATTCCCGTCGAATCGCCGAGATATATTTTTACGGGATTGGAAGAAAGCGGAGGAGTCGCTATGTAAGAATTTATGAAGTAATTTGTCTGCGCTATGAACACCTGCTGCTCGCTGTAATTTTTTCCGCCTGTAACGAACAGCGATGTTTTTATCCATTCCGGGAGCCCAAGACTTTCATAACTCATAATTTTATTAACCATGTCCTGCGCTTCTGTAACCGTATAAGCGGGCAGCCGCCCTACGCCGACGTGATGATTATATAATTGCGAGCCTATGTTGAAATTGGCGAAATAGCCGTCCGTAGCGGGATTTCCGTAAACGGGCACGAGGTTTCGGTAGTACACGGATGATGATTGTAATTTCTTTGGGTCAAGCGAGCCTCTTCCGAAAAGGCAAAGATATTTGAACTTCGGCTGCGCCCAGTTATCAAATGCATTTTTCGTGAAATTTCTTACTGCGGCGGGATTATCCATTCCGTAGTTGAATACGTCATAAATATCTTCTATCTCGGCTTTGAAAGACCTGAATCCGTCGTGAGTGTTTCTGAAAGACCTTAATTGCTCCGCCTGAGTCTCAAAAAGTTTGTTGTAAACAACAATGTAATCCGCGCCTGCTGAGTTCGACACGAGGCTTGGAACCTGCCGCTGCTTTATTCTTGGCGGCTTGCGCGTAATCTGCTTGTTGTTTACTTCGAACTGTCCGTTCGACATTCCCACGAAATACAGCGTATCATTTGAAATCGTATAGTTCGTAACGCGGTTTCCGTTCTTGATGTCGTATATTGATACGGGATTAGACGCCGATGCGCCCTTGACGAAGAAGATTGCCGGCGCCGTGCTCGTAAGTTCGCTGCTGAAACCAATGTAACTGCTGTCAAACTCGAAACGCTTCGCGTATGTAATTTCGAAAAAATCAAAATTCGTCTGCATGGCTGCGTCAGAAGGAAGATACCTTATCGACGCGCTGTTCGCGCCCGGTACAAGCGCGGAACCGGAAAAATACAACGTCGTATCGAGCCTGTTAAAATCGTCGAACCTCAGAGTGTCAAATTGTGTCGTGTTAACTTTTACAACAATCCTGTGCTCATTCGTAACAGCCGTGTTTTGCTTTACAGGAAAAGAAAACAATTTCAGCCTGCACTGTTGCGTGGAATTTGAAAGCAGATAATCCGTAAAAGACTGGGATAACTGGTTATTGTTCTGCATCAGCATCCAGTACCAGCCTTCGCCTTTATATTTATCGTTAAGGAAATTGTTAAAGTCCGTATCCGGGTTTATGTTTTGTCCGAGACTGTAAATCAGGTCCGTTTCAAAATGAAGTTTGGAGTAATAATAGTCAAACGAATAAGGAGTCGTTGATGAATTTGAATAATCCGTGAATCTCAGGCCGTTTGCGCCTCCCCAGCCGACCCAGAATGCGGAAGTGTCCGAATAGAGATTGTAATACTCGTCTGTCGTGTAAACAACCGTTCCCGTTTCGCTGAAAACATTCGTCACGCCGCCCGCATTTCTCATGCCGTAAAAGTCGAAGTAATCCGCGTCGTCAAACGTTCCGTCCGATTCTCCGAAGAAATATATCGGCACTTGATTTCCTTTGTAATAAACTTTTACGGTGCGCGGGTCAATAGTCGAAACCGTTATGCCTGCGCTTGTAAAATCAGTTTTATCAATCCTGTGAATGCCGTCTTTGACGACATACATTTTCAGGTATGTCTGATTCGGCGTAATCCAGTTATAGTTCTGGGCGAATAATAAACTGCCCGCGCCGAACAGAATAAATATGACTGTAAAGATTTTTGTCATTTTAAAATCACTAATTTCTGCAATGCGGTTTCTTTCTTGTTGTCACCTTCGATTATCAACTTATACAAATATACGCCATTTGCAATATAATCTCCATCCGCATCCCTGCCATCCCAGAAAATTTGATTATATCCGATGCTGAGGTTCGCGTTAATTGTCTGTATAACGCGTCCGGCGACCGTAAATATTTTAATTTTCGCCGCTGAAGGCGGATGTTCTCCGGAAAGATTTACAAGAAACAGAGTTTCGTTTTTCATGGGATTCGGGTAGTTATTCAAGTCCACGATTTTCAGTTCGGGATTCACGTACATGTAATGCACAACAGTATCGGAATAATTTCCGATTGCATCCGTGGAAGCGAAATCGAACCTGTGCTCGCCTGCCGAAAGCGACGGATTATAATACAGGGTTGCCTGCTGGTACTTGCCCGTCGGGAAGACTATATCAATGTCAGGATTTTTCACTCCGTTGTTAAAATACCAGACGTACTCGCCGTCAAGTTTGAGACGTATGTTCGACGTATCTTTAATAAAGATTTTGCTGTTATCAAGGAATTTCAAAATTATTCGGGGTTTTGCGGCAATGAATTCTCCCGAAATTGCCCTTATACCGTCGTAAGTAATATCCATTTCGGGTTTAAGCGTGTCGCCGTATATTACAAACCTCGATACCGCGACGTTGTTATACGTGAAAAATTCATTCTGATGTATGAGCGATACTTCAAAATACACGGTAACCGTGTCGTAACTTTTGTTCCTGTCGCGAAGACCCGCGGTCGGCAGTTTCGCTGATGTAGTAACAAGCGAATCAATTTTTAACACACCGCTAATTGTATCCGTTTTCAGTACGCGCAAACCCGACGGCGACGTGGCTGACCATTTGGTTACATATCCCTGCGCGTCAGAATATCCGTAATTTCCGAATGAGACCGCCGCGTTCAGCGTGTCGCCTTCGTTCAACGCGCTGTCGGATACGGCGAACGAATTATTATCCGCGATAATTTCCGCGGCAGGCGTATAATAAAAACGCATTCCTTTCAGTATCGGCGGCTCGACTCCGCTTAATGAATCTATATAGAGTCTCGTTACGAGTTTTATATTCGGAAACGTAAACGCGCTGACAGTATCCAGTTGTATATTCTGGCTCCCCGTTATGTTTCCGAAGAGAAGCACGTTTTGCGACGACCGGTTCACGCCGTATACGTCAAAATACAGCGCTGAATTTGACGGCACGTCTGAAGACCAGTTGAAATACGACCAGTTTTCTGCCGGACCGAGGTTGTGATATACATACGCTGAATCGTGAAGGAATACCGGACGTGTCGTACATACGGCGGGATTGAACACCGTGTTATAACTTTCAACGGACAATACAGTCGGTGATGTTCTGTAATTTATAAAACTCCAGCAGGAGTAAGACTGAAGATTAACGGAATCCGCATACACGCTTCCAAGAAATCTTATGCGCGCCCGGAGACTGCTGTTCATGTTGAAGTTGGTGTTATACGGAGATGTTTTCAGTATCAGGAGAATGTTGTTTTCCGTAAAGGTGTTCAGATAATTGATAACGGAATCGTTCGCCAGCGGTGTAGTGAATGCAAAGTGTTTCTTCTCCAGAACGCGGGCGTTCGTTTTATTTATTTTAACGATGTTAAGCCCTCCCCACGAATTCGTATCGACGAGTTGGTACTCGTTGTTATT
>CALGII010000337.1 GCA_937915485.1 uncultured Ignavibacteriota bacterium
TACCTTATTTTATATTTTATTGATATGGAAAAAATACTATTTTAAAAGATTATTTATGTAATCAGAAAATTTTATTATGGCTAAATCGAAGAGTCCGCAGGTCAGGGGCAAGGATAAAATCACGGCGGCGGATAAAGAAAAAAAAGGTCTGGATTTCTTCGACGGCGATAAGCCCGTCGTTTTGTTTTCGCTTCTCGGAGTCGTTGTTGTCGCTCTTCTGTTTTTTTTCAGCAAGGGCATATTTGACGGAAAAGTTTTCGCATCGGCTGACAATCTTTCACCGCTTAGTTTTAAAACGTTCATAGCCGATGCCAAGGCGCAGGGGATATTCCCGCTCTGGGTGCCGTATATTTTCATGGGGATGCCGTCTCTTGCGTCGATGACCGCGGCAATACCTTCAGTGTATAATTTCTATTCTTACGCGTGGGATATGATTTTTGAAGCGCTTTCAGGAGGCAATCTTTTCGCGCTGACGCTGCCGTACTATTTCATTTTCGCCATAACTCTATTCTTTTACGCTAAATATAAGTTTAACAATAATTTGATAGCGGTTTTCTCCTCTCTTCTCGGAGTGTTTGCGACGGGAATCATTCAGTTGATTATAGTAGGGCACCATACGAAAATGATGACGTTCGCATTTTTCCCTCTGATACTTCTGATTATCGAAAGAGTTGCTGATGAGGAGGAAAAATCGTGGTGGAAGATGCTGTTATATCTCGGCATTCTTTCGATAACGCTTTTCATACAATTCCATTTCCATCACATACAGATGCTGTTTTATTCTTTCATGATGATAGGAATTTACCTCGCGTATCTTCTGATTTACGCGGCGGTAAAGAAACTGCAAAAGGCGAACATAGTAAAGGCAATTGTAATATTCGTTGCAGGTCTTTTCATCGCGGTGGCGATGGATGCCGACATTCTGCTTTCTATAAAGGAATACAGCAAATACTCGATGCGCGGCGAGCCGAGCATAACGGCGAAAGCCGACAACAAGGCAGCGGACAAGCCGCTCAGTTACGATTACGCGACGAGTTGGTCGTTCAGCCCTGG
This sequence comes from uncultured Ignavibacteriota bacterium, assembly GCA_937915485.1. Classification (GTDB taxonomy): domain Bacteria; phylum Bacteroidota; class Ignavibacteria; order Tepidaquicellales; family Tepidaquicellaceae; genus CAIKZJ01. Next base: position 1,054 of record CALGII010000337.1, read on the forward strand.
CGAGGTGCTTACGTTCATGCTGCCTTATTATTACGGTTTCGGAAACGTTGAAATAAAGGGACAAAGAGCGAATCTTTACTGGGGGCAGATGCCTTTCACGGATTCTCCTGTTTATTTTGGAGTAATCGTTCTGATTCTCGCGATTATCGGGATATCCCTGAACATGAGAAAAAATCCGTTCGTACAAGCGACGACATTGATTATAGTTTTCTTCCTGCTTCTGTCATTCGGAAAAACGTTTCCGATTATATACGACATGTTCTATAATTACATGCCGTATTTCAGCAGTTTCCGCGCTCCCGTGATGATTCATTATTATATGGACCTGGCGATTCTGATAATGGCGGGCTACGGGCTGAAATCGTTGATAGAGGCGATGAAACAGCCGGCCGGTTTAAAATCGCTGAACAAGACGGCTTATATCGCGGGAGGAATCGGAATCCTATTTCTTTTAATATCCGTTTTCGGGTTCGAAAGTTCGTACACGAACTCCGTAATTTCAGGACCGCTCGGGCAGAAACTTCAGTCGCAGGGTTACAACGCGCAGCAGGTTTCCGGATATCTGAAACAGCAGGTAGCGCCCAACGCTTATGAAAACATTATTTCGGATTTACGTCTTCACGGTTTTCTTATTTTGCTCGTAGCGGCGCTTGTTTATCTTTACGCGAAGAAGAACATAGCGCGCAACGTGATGCTCCTCGGCATAACCGCAATCGCGCTTTTTGACCTGCTGAGCGTTACATCGAAGACGCTTCACTGGGACGACAAGAAGCAGAGGGACGAATTTGTCGCGGAGACGGATTATACAAAGTGGATACTCGGCAAGGAGCCCGACACATACAATTACCGCGTCGCGCAGTTCAACAAGGGCAATCTCGTAACGACTAACGACCTTGCATATTTCAGGCTGCATCAGTTCAACGGATATCAGGGCGCGAAACTCAGAATTTATCAGGACGCCGTTGACGTAGCGGGCGGCGAGAATCCGCTGCTGCTGGGACTTGCGAACGTTAAGTACATAATATCGGATTCGCCTTTAAATGACACGACCGTATTCACGGAAATGTACAAAGGCTCGAACATTGTATATCTGAACAAACTCGCAATGCCCCGTTCATTCTTTGTAAGTGAAAACAAAGTCGAGAAGGGTATAAACATACTGAACAGCATAAAAACGGGTTCGCTTGACCCGAGAGTCACCGCATATACAGAAAAAAATACAGGCGTAAACATCGACAGACCGGATTCGACGGTCTCGTCAAAGATAACCAACTTCGGGATTCACAACATAGAGTATGAAGTTTTCGCGAGCGGCAACAACCTGCTCGTGCTTAACGAAATGTACTATCCCGCGGGCTGGAAGGCGTACATAGACGGTAACGAGACAGAAATTTTCAAGACGAATTATTTCATGCGCTCGGTAGTAGTGCCGAAGGGCAAGCATAAAGTCGAGATGAAATTCCATCCCGAAACATATTATACGGGCAGGAGCATAAGCATCGCGGCAAACGTAATCGTGACGCTCATTCTAGCGGGAGGCATCGCCGGAATATTCATAACCCGGAAGAAGAAAACGAAGGAAGCACCGGAAACCGAACAGCAAACATAAAACAATGTTCAAGAAAATATTAATTGCAAACAGGGGTGAAATAGCCGTAAGGATTATAAACACCGCCCGTGAAATGGGAATCAAGACGGTCGCGGTATATTCCGATTTCGACAGGTACTCGATGTACGCGAAATTAGCCGACGAGGCATATCACATCGGCGAATCGCCCGCGGCGAAGAGTTATCTTCTCGCCGACAGGATTCTGGAAGTAGCGAAAAAATCCGGCGCCGAAGCGATTCATCCCGGTTACGGATTTCTTTCGGAGAGGGGTTTCTTCGCGAAGATGTGCGAGGACAGCGGCATCAAGTTCATAGGACCTTCTCACACGGCAATCGAGGACCTCGGAAGCAAGACGAAGGCGAAACAACTGGCAGTCAGGAACAACGTGCCTGTCGTTGCGGGAACCGAGCACGCGATAAAAGACCTTGAAGAAGCGAAAACCGTCGCTTTGAAAATCGGTTTTCCGATTATGATAAAAGCATCGGCGGGCGGAGGCGGAAAAGGAATGCGCGTCGTAAGGTCGGTTGATGAACTCGAGAGTTCGCTGCGAA
>CALGII010000338.1 GCA_937915485.1 uncultured Ignavibacteriota bacterium
GCCAGTTGACTTTCGGAACGTTGCCTAATGCCGTATGCGTGATTACAGGTTTTACAGTATCGGATGATGCAAGGAAAGAATAATAAATTCCGGGCGCGCCCGCGGGGGCTGTCGCTACTCTGCTCATAGAATCCGTAGCCGTCAGATAGTAGTTGTAAGTGCCTGCTCCTGTAAGCGGCAAATTCGCTGTCCAGTTTGTACCGCCCGTATTGGTCATCGATACGTTTGAGAAAGTCGTGCTGTTCTTTGCATAGAAAAGTTTGACTGTTGATGGATTAATACCCGAGCCTGCCGGTGTAATAGTGCAGTTCACCGCACGGTTTCCCGTAGTTTGCTCCGTGTTTCCGAGAGGCGTATGATTTATTGAAGGACCTAAATCAATCGATGCAGTCCAAGCCTGATAAACGCCTGAAACGTCATCCATCCAGAAAGGCCATACTTTATTGTTTCCGGAACATATTCCGATATAATCGCCGGCGTAACCCGAAGCAAGTCCGCTAATCGGTTTTGGTTTGAACCTGTGACCGCTGACATTATATTCCGTCCAGGTATTGCCGCCGTCTATCGACCTTGCCACGAAAACTTCCGCGGAATCCGCCGCCGTATTTCTGTTGTCATAATACACGCAGTTTATACCGCCGTATTCATCGACCCTAATCGCGTTGAAGAACTGGTATTTGCCGTTGTTTAAAGGATCCTGGTTAACTCTAATTCCCGCCGACCAGGTAGTGCCTCCGTCAGTTGAACGGTGAAGCACGATGTCGGGATCTGTGCCTGCAGGCGCTAAGTTCTTCTGTGAAACAAGTATGTAAATCCACCCGTTTCTCGGACCTCCGCTTCTGTCAACGTCAATTCGCGGAAAACTGTTCATTCTGATTCCGTAAGGTGTGAATCCTGTACCGAACACCATTAGACCGCTCATAGCAAAAGCGTTGTGAGTTCCGGTAAACGTTACGCCGCCGTTCGTTGATTTCGCGAACGCGCACTGGTCTTCCGGACTGCTGCTTACAGTCGGAGTCCACGTCACGTAAACTTCGCCGTTCGGTCCGACCCTAAGGTCTTCCGCCCTGCATACCCTGCCGCTCGCGGCTGGGATAATATCAGTAGGCGTTGACCAGGACACACCGCCGTTAGTCGTGTATGAGATTCTCGGAGGATATCCTGAGCCCCAGGTCGTGTACACGCAGTAACTTCTGCCGTAATACGGGCTCGTCGGAGCGTCATCGGTACCCGCAAAATTCTTATCCACGCTGCCTGACTGTATCGTATAACTTGAAGACCAGTTCAGACCGTTGTTTGTGGAATAATTTGCAAACATACCTGATGTGCTGTATCCAAGATGCGTCATTATTATATTGCCGTTCTTGTCTATAGTTGGTCCGGGGTCCCCGCCGTGATTTGTAATCGGAGCGCCGTTCAGCGTGTCGCTCCCGAACCAGGTAGCGCCGCCATTTGTCGTAACATATACACCCTCGCTGATAAACAAACCGCTGACGAAATTTACGGCATTCGATGAACCAAACATCAAATTTTGATTCAACGGATGCCTTACTAATATCACTTCGCTCTGATGGCTGTTCGTGCGGGGAAGTACTCTGAAACTCGGATTAACAGCATAAACTCCATTAGCCGAGTAATAATATTGTACTTTGTTGCTTTGTATTACCGGCATTTCGGTTATCGGTACAAAAGGGATTTTTGCGGTATTGCTTACATCAAAAATCCACATTGGATTATCCATTGGATCGGACCAGCGCAAAGGCTTGTCTTGTGCCGTAAGAGAAATTCCGATAAGCAAAAATAGAATTAAAAGAAGCGATTGGTTTCTCATAAATTTATATTTTTAGGTTGAGGATTTTATATAAAATATATCTTTTATTATTAATTCGCAATTAGATTTTCTTAATTCTCCAAAATTCCGTTATTTTTCGCGTTTTCGTGCTAATTCTAGTCTTATTTTATAATCACAACAGTAACATATATTCTCTGATTTTATGGACACACATCAGTCTATAAGAGAGTCTCTGATTTCATGAAATAAAATCAGGACTCTGCTCTCGCTCTTCCGAGAGTCCCCCGATGAATCGGGGAGACTCTCGATTACGTTATGAAGAGTCCCGTCAGGGACGACAGTTTTTTAGCAAGTCGAACGACAAGTATAAGAGTCCCGTCAGGGACGACAGTTTTTTAGCAAGTCGAACGACAAGTATAAGAGTCCCGTCAGGGACGACAGTTTTCCCCAATAAAAAAAGAGGCGGTATAACCGCCTCTTCATTATATTAAATATTTACCCTTGTCTTACTTCACCAGTATCATTCTCTTTATGTC
>CALGII010000339.1 GCA_937915485.1 uncultured Ignavibacteriota bacterium
CTTCCGATCTTTTTTTCGGCGAAAGTCGCGTCAGCCTTTGCTTACCTGTCCGTCTTCCCGCTTATTGTGTCACTCCCTCCGTCCGTTTATGTGTATTTTTATGATAAAAATCCGTTAGACTGCGCGGAGGTTTTTATTTCATCTGTCCTTTTCGCGTATTTCATTACGGCGCTCGTGCTTCTATCGAATAGCATCGTAGTCTATATCGGCAAAGGAAAGAATAAAATTCTCATTTATATCTTTCAGATTCTCTTCGTGTTATTTGTCTTTTCTATGAACAGCATTACAGGACGGATGTCGGCGGGAAATTCAATCGCTCACTATAGTTTCTTAAAATACTTCCCGCATTATTATCTGACACCGGGTGAAGGAAGCCTGCTTTACCTGACCGGTTTCTTCCTCCTGACCGCCGTGGTCTTCGCGGTGACTTACTTTTACCTCAGGAATAAATACTCCGCGCTATCGGAGATTATTGGCAGCGTCGATGTCCGGAAGAAATCCGTATTCTCGAAACTCGGTTTGTATTTTGACTTCGGAGCATTTGAAAATTTTATTCTGCGGAACAGTTCGGAAAAGGCATCGTACGGACTGATAAAGAACCTCTTTGCGAACAACACATCGATGAAACTCAGATTCTTTCCTGTTCTGCTTATTCCGGTAATATCCTCTTTGATAGGCGTTGTCTCGGGAATACCGTCGATGCTTATAATGAATGACAGCGATGTACTGTCGGAAAACGGTCTTCTCGTTCTAAGTCCCGCGGTGACGATAACAACCATAATGTGTATACGGCTGCTGTATGCCAACACTAAAATGGCGCTTGATTCTGACGGCAACGTTAACTGGATTTATGATTCAATTCCCGTCGAAAGAAGAAAATTCCTTAACGGAATCGTTAAATTCATTTATGTGTATTTTGTTTTTCCCGTGCTGGTAATTGTATCCCTGCTGCTGATTATCCGATTGCCCGCGGAAGACGTGCTCTTAAACGTTTTCTATCTTGCGGTCTTCGGAATCTTCGTGAACAGCCTTATGAACAGGTTCGATAAGACGTATCCGTTCTCAGTAGAAATCACTAAATACAATAATTCATCAAAATATCTCGAAATACTCATTGTTATATTTTTCGGTATCGTATTTTTTGTTAGTCAGATTTTTATTTTTAAAAACATTATATTTGTCTTGTTGACTGCGGCAGTATTGGCCGTAATTTCATATTTTTTAAATAAATAATTCATCAGGCGCGGAGGAGATAGGAATACACGTTCGATTTCGCGCGAATAAGAAAATTCTTGTATGGATTCATTAGATAACACGAACATTACGGCTCCTCAAACGGAGACTAAATCCCTTGTCAGAACTTATAAGGGCGACGGTAAAAACGTCATTCTCGGAATCACGGGCACCAGCGGAGCGGTTTACGGTCTCAGAATATTGCGCGCCCTCATAATGAGCAACTACAACATTAATCTCATTATAACCGAATACGCGCACTATAACATCTCGCGGGAGTGCGGAATGGACCTCAATCAGGGAAATGTCCAGAGTTTTTTCCCTGAATTGATTATAAACAAATGCTCCGTCTCTTTCCACAGCAATCTCGACCTTAAGTCCGATATCTTTTCATCGTCATACAACGCGCACGGAGTTATTGTCGCTCCCTGTTCGATGGATTATGTTTCTCAAATCGCTCACTCGGAAGCACAGAACCTAATAGTTAAATGCGCCGATCACGCCCTGTCATATTCGAAACCGCTCATCATCGTTCCCCGTGAAACACCGCTTAACAGGATTCATCTCGATAATATGATTAGGATTATCGACGCGGGCGGCAAAATCGTGCCCGCTATGCCGGGTTTCGAAAATAATCCCAGGGATTTTAACGACCTCGCTGACTTTATCGCAGGGAAAGTGCTCGATGTGCTTAACTCCGGAGCCGCAGGGTAAAATTGCTCTATGATTTTGGTTTTCCTTATTGACTGATTCTTTTTATCTTACTTTGATATATTTACGGTGTGACTAATAGACTTGAGACTCTTAATATCAATATTGCTCAATATCGTTATTCTCTTTAATTCCGCTGGTTATCTCATTCTATATTACCAGTTGAAGAGTCATTTCAAAACCGATGCAAAAAAACAGATTGAAAGTTTTATACCTCTCGATAAACTGACACACATCACTGTACCTGCCGGTGTTTTTGAAAATGGAAACGATGACTTCTATTTTGTTGAACCCCACGAGTTCATTTATTTCGGGAATATGTACGATATCTGCGAGTACTCGTATTCCGGCGATAAAGTCTCCATATTCGCGCTCCGTGACGATAAAGAAAATATGCTCGAAGAACTCTTTGCCCAGTTCTTTTCAAGAACCCTGAATGACGAACATTCGGGCGTCTCATCTTTGCTTAATTTGATTGTTAAAGACGCGGGCCTGCCTTCCGAATTCATAGTGGAAACGGTTTGCAACACGTTCCTGTGCTGCGATAAAATAAATTATACTCTGTTAAAAAACTTCTTCGACGTACCGACGCCTCCTCCTAAATATTCCGTATAGTTAAGTTACGTTTTTCTAAACCTAAATTAAACTATATGAGAAAATTACTATTAATCTTTTCGTTTGTTTTCGTTTTTGGTTTCGCTCTCGACTTGTATTCGCAAATCGATACTAACTTCTATGAAACGGAAGAAGTAGTTATAACGGGAACCAGAACGGAGAAAAAAATTATTGATATACCCTATTCTGTCAACAGAATAGACCAGACTCAATGGCAGTCAACAAGAAAACAGGCTGTGAACGAAGTACTTAACTTTGTTCCCGGCGTTTTCTTCCAGTCCAGATACGGCAACCACGACGTCAGGATTTCTATCCGCGGTTTCGGCAGCCGCTCCAATACTGGCATCAGGGGCGTGAGAATCCTGCTCGACGGTATTCCCGAATCGGAACCAGACGGACAGACAAGGATTGAAGCGATTGACTTTACTTCTATCGGAAAAATCGAGGTCGTTAAGGGAAACTCCTCCTCCCTATACACCAACGCGCCGGGCGGCGTCATTAACTTCCTCTCCGATGTCGATTTCACCAAGAACTTCGCTGTAATCGATAATGATTTCGGCGAATTCGGCCTGATGAAAAACGGATTTAAAGTCGGTCTTAATTCCGGAAATACGAGATTTATGCTTACTTCGAGTTACGAAAATTACAAAGGATTCAGAGACCATAGCAACGAATACCAGACAAGAATTAACTCTACGTTGATTTCCGAAGTCAGCCCTAAAACAACGCTGAAAATCTTCGGCTACTATGTTAATGGTCTGATTAAACTTCCCGGCTCTCAGACTCTTGCCGAGTATAACGCCAATCCTTACGGAACTGACGCTACTACGCTCGCGAGAGACCTGAAGCGCATTACCAAGAAAGGAAGAATCGGTGTTACTTACAATACACGCTTCGGTAAAGACGACGCCCACACGATTGAACTCACAGGCTACGGCACGATTAAGGACCTTGAAAGAACCGACAGCCGTTACAGAATATTCAGCAGAAGCGGTCTCGGCGGTTCGTTCAAATATATAAATCATGCCGTTATTGCCGACAGAAACAACGAATTCACGTTCGGCGGCGACCTGTTCTTCCAGGGCGGACCTATGAACTATTTTGACAACGTCAACGGTCAGAAGGGTGATATCTCGAAAGCGATTCTCAACGAAAAACTCTCGAACGTCGGCTTCTATCTGCTCGATCAGTACAATCTGATTCCCGGAAAAATGGATTTCATGGTCTCTGCAAGGTATGACAGGGTCAATTACATTTCCGAAGACTGGCAGAATACCAGTTCGGATACTACCAGAACTTTCGACAGACTCACACCGAAAGTCGCCTTTAATTTCAAACTGACTCCGAAAATTGCATTGTACACTTCATTCGGCCTCGGTTTCGATACTCCGGCAAATAACGAACTCGACAACTTCCCGTCATCATCGAACGGAGGAAGAACCACAATAAACCCCGACCTTCAGGCGCAGTTGTCAACCAACTTTGAATTCGGTATCAAAGGCAGCACGCAGGGTATCGATAAGAAGTATTTCACGAATACTTTCGCGGAAGTTACATTCTTCCATAGTCTCATCGAAAAGGAAATCGTTCCATTCGTTTATGATAACGCTTACTTCTACAGGAATGCGGGTAAAACAAGAAGAATGGGCGTCGAAGCGGGTTTCAATACCGATATCGTAAAGGGTCTTTCTCTGAAAGCAGCATATACGTATTCAAATTTTGAATATATAGAATATCAGGCTCTTATAATTAATCCGTCCCCATTCCAGCAAACCATCGAGGATTACAGCAACAATAAAGTCCCGTCGGTTCCCGAACAACTCCTCAGCACTGAACTCGGCTATACACTGAACTTTGCTAAGTATTACACCGCCTTCATTAAGGGTAATGCGAAGTTCGTAGGCTCGATGTTCGTCAATGATAAGAACGTTGACACTTTGAAAACCGAAGATTATCTTTTACTCGGAGGTCAGATTGGTTTCGCCGTAAATTATCAGGGATTGAACTTAACCGCTTACGCCGGCGTCGATAATATCGGCGACAAGAAATATGTATCGTATATCAATATTAACGATATGGGCGGAAGATTCTATGAAGCGGGTCCGAAAAGAAACTTTTTCGGCGGTATTAAAATAGGTTACATATTCAAATAATGCTTTATCGTGCGGGGGATTTATCTAATCCCCCGCGCGTAATTAATATAACACTACTGTATGAAAAAATTAATTTTTGCTTTTCTGTTTCTTCTGGTTCTTTCAATGCAGGGGTATCCGCAGTTTCCTATTTACAGGGTTTTTCCGTCTTCTATAAACCAGATTGAACCGCTGGTTGTAAAGCATCCTGCTAATCCGCAGATGCTTTTCGCAGGTTCTTATACGTTGAATTTCTCGACACTGATTAGAAACGAAGGCTGCTATCTCACTACTAACGGTGGCGTTAACTGGTTCGGATACGATATTATAAACGACGGCTTCCCCACTTTTCATAACGGCGACCCGGGTCCGATAATTTGCCCGGACGGCACGCTGGTTATGGCGCATTTCCAGACTTTCAGCGCGCAATCGAACAGAACATACTCCAACGTTTCAACAAATATGGGTGCGAACTGGACTTCGCCGATTCAATGCTTCGCGACTACAAATGAACAACTCAAGAGTTCAATCACTATCGATGACATCCAGAGCAGTTCATTTTACGGAAGAATTTACAACGTGACAGCGATGGTGACTAATCCGTTTGTTATTATATTCAGCAAATCGACCGATAAAGGCGCGAGTTGGGACGCTTCTCTGAATCAACTTAATTCATCTTTGCCGGGAAGAAACTCTAACGGTCCCTGCGTGACCGTAGGCGAAAACGGTCAGGTATACGTCGCCTGGGCGTCATCAAAAAATTCAAGCCCGTTCAATGAACTCGGTATTGGTTTTGCTAAATCTCTGAACGGCGGGCAGAGTTGGACTATGAGCGAATCGGTTTACGACTGCAACGGAATTTTCACGTCGCAGTTGACCCCCTGGGGAATCCGCGTTAACAGTTATCCCGTGATGGACGTCGACCGTTCGGGCGGAACCAGAAACGGATGGATTTATATCGTGACGGCGGAAAAAAACCTGTCACCCGCGGGCTCCGACCCTGACGTCATACTTCATAAATCGTCCGACGGCGGAAACACCTGGTCCGCAGGCATAAGGGTCAATCAGGACCCTCTCAATAACGGAAAGATTCAATACTTCCCGTCCGTGGATGTTGACGATAACGGCGGTATCAACATTGTCTATTATGATACACGGAATACGCCTACAGGCGACTCCGTGCAGGTCTATATTTCACGCTCTCAGGACGGCGGAAACACCTGGCGCGACCATCTCGTTACGTCGCCAAGGTTTTATCCGCAGCCGGTTTCACTCGGCGGCGCGGGAAATCAGGGTGATAACATCGCCATTATTTCCTCTAACGGAAAAGTCTATCCGATGTGGATGGCTAAATATCCGGGAGACCCGGTATATCAAATCTGGTCTTCAAACATCGACCTCAATACAATCGGCATCGAAAACTACGAAAGCAGCGTGCCCGCGGGATTCGACATTATGCAGAACTATCCCAATCCCTTCAATCCTTCTACGACAATAAAATATAAAGTGAACCGCTCGGGCGTCGTAACACTTAAGGTCTATGATATTATGGGAAAGGAAATCACCACTCTCGTGAACGGCGTGAAGAATACAGGCGAGCATTCCGTAACATTCGACGGCTCGAACCTCTCTTCGGGTATTTATTTCTGCGGTATGAAATCCGAAAACTCGGTCCGCACAGTTAAAATGATTCTTATAAAATAAATAAAATAAAAGAGGGGGATGCTTATCCCCCTCTTTAAATTTCTTCCTTCTTAAAATTTATTCCGCTACCATTGTTACCTTAATCATCTTCACGTCTTCCACTGGCCTGTCCATGGAACCGGTCTTTACTTTTCCGATTTTCTCGACAATGCTCATTCCTTCGACTATCTCTCCGAATATGGCGTGCTTTCCATCAAGATGCGGTGTCGGCGCGAGAGTTATGAAGAACTGCGACGTTCCAGTGTTGGGTCCCGCGTTCGCCATTGAAAGTATTCCCTTCTTGCTGTGCTTCAGTCCGGGTCCGAATTCGTCCTTGATTGTCGTCCCGGAACCGCCTCTGCCCGTTCCCGTCGGGTCGCCGCCCTGTATCATGAACCCGTCGATTATTCTGTGGAATATTATTCCGTTGTAGAAACCTTTCTCTACAAGACCTCTGAAATTTTCTGTCGTTATGGGCGCTTCCTTGCTGAAAAGTTTCGCCTTGAATGTGCCCATCGATGTTTCGAACTTTACGTAATCCAATTTTTTATCGTCCTTTTTAGTTTCCGAATCTTTTGTCTCTGTCTTTAGACTGTCTTTCTTTACTTCGTTCTGCGTCTGCGTTGTCTGCGTTTTCACAGAATCCGTTTTCTTTACTTCATTCTTCACGTCTTCCTTTCCGCAGCCGAACGCGAACACGGATACGAAAACAAGACCGATGAATACCGCAAGAATCTGTTTCATTAATTTTGCTCCTTAATTTATTGATTAAAATTGTTTGAGAAATCTGATGTCGTTTTCGTAGAACATTCTTATGTCGGGCACGCCGTGCCTTATCATTAATGTTCTCTCTATTCCCATTCCGAACGCGTATCCCGTGTAAACTTCAGGGTCGTAACCGACGTTAACGAACACGTTCGGGTCAACCATTCCGCATCCCAGTATTTCAAGCCAGCCCGTGTACTTGCATATCCTGCATCCCTTTCCCTTGCAAAGATAGCATTCGACGTCCATCTCGCCCGACGGCTCCGTGAACGGGAAAAAACTCGGGCGAAGCCTCGTCTTTAAATCTTTTCCGAAAAATTCCTTCGCGAAATAATCAAGAGTGCCCTTTAACTCTCTGAATGTAACCCCTTTATCCACATATAATCCCTCGACCTGATGGAACATCGCAAGTGAACGGGCGCTTATCGCCTCGTTCCTGTAACATTTCCCGGGGCTTATTATACGCACCGGCGGCGGCTGGTTCTGCATTACGTGAATCTGCGCGGGTGAAGTCTGAGTCCTTAATAAATAACTCTTTCCCTTTCCTTCGCTGTCAAGATAAAACGTGTCCTGCATGTCGCGCGACGGATGATAGTCGGGAGTGTTCAAGGCGTCGAAGTTGTAATACTCGTCCTCAATCTCGAATCCGCCCGCGACCTTGAAACCGATTCTTTCGAAAATCCTCGTGATGTCCTCGAGCGCCTGTGTGATTAAATGCTTCGTCCCTGTGTTGTACATCCTGCCGGGAAGCGTGTAATCTTCAATTGAACTTCCTTTCGAACTTTCCTTCTCGAGTTTTTCTTTTATCGTATCAAATTTGCTCTGCGCGAGATTCTTCAGTTCGTTAAGCGCCTTGCCGACGGCGCCCTTCTGCGTCCTGTCAACATTTTTGAAATCCTCAAACAAATCATTAATGAGCCCCTTGCGGCTTAAAAATTTCAACCTGAACTGTTCAAGGGTTTCCGTGTCCGGTATCTGATAAGCGTTTACATCCGCCTTTATATTTTCGATTTTATCAACCATAATTTGGAATATCGGTGAATTTACTTTATTTTTTCCAATTTTTATATGTAAATCCTTTTGTAACGCCATAAGAGAAGTGACAAGGAGAAAGAATTAGTAATTAATAATTAGTAATTAGTAATTGAAAAGATACTTACGGAAAAACATGGAACATAAATATCAACTACACATTATTGAAGATATAAATTGCCAATTTTCTAATCCCACATTTAAATGCGGATAAGAGATTCTGGTTTACTAACCCCACTCTTTAGAGTGGGGATAAAAGAATGAAAAAGAATGGACTTTAGTCCACGGATTAATTTTAATTTTAAGGCTAAAGCCCGTTTGGTGGGAACTGACTTACCCCACCTTAAAAGGTGGGGTTACAAAAAGAAATTAAAGAAATCGTTTTCCAGAAGTCTCTACTTACTAATTGCAAGATGGGAACTTGAATGTATCACAGTATATAGCAATACCTTCCTGCTCTTCGACTTAGCCCACGGCTTCAGCCGTGGTACGTAAAACAAAAACCAACAACCGTTTTAACGGTTTAATATTTTCTGCAACGGCGTTTGAAAAAAAATTTCCAAAAACATCCCCGCTCACCAAAAAAAGCAAATAAAAAAAGCGGGTTACCCTAACCCGCTTCGTGATTGTCGTGAGTTTCCTCCTCACATCAAAATCATCGTCCGCGATTTAATTCATCGCGAATTTAACTATCTCGTTGAACGCTTCTATGTTGTTGTATGCGAGATCCGCTAATGTCTTTCTGTTTACGTCGACGTTCTTCTTCTTCAGCGCGCCCATCAACTGGGAATATGAAATTCCGCTGATTCTTGCCGCCGCGTTTATTCTTACTATCCAGATGTTCCTGAATACTCTCTTTTTAAGTTTTCTGTCGCGGTATGAGTGCGTCAGCCCTTTTTCCACGGCATTCTTCGCGACCGTGAAGACCTTGCTTCTCGCGCCTACGTAGCCTTTGGCCTGTTTTAAGATTTTTTTCTTCCTCGCATGAGCCGCGACTTTGTTTTTCGATCTTGGCATTTCTAAAACCTTTCTTTTAATTTAAAAATTGAGGCACCCGAAATGGGATTTTAAAGCCTCTTCTTGTTTAAATTATTCCCGTTACGAATCTAATCGTCTTATCGTATTGCGTCCGGAAATAAAATATCAAAGAACTTATATTCCTTTCGGATTATTCGGCAAGAATTAATCTCTTTATCCTGCCTGAGTCACCTTTCGAAACTAAAGTTGCTTTCTGCAACTGTCTTTTCCTCTTGTTTGATTTCTTGGTCAAAATATGACTCCTGTAAGATTTCTCTCTTTTCAGTTTGCCTGTACCTGTAACCTTGAATCTCTTGGCAGAGGCACGGTTTGATTTCATCTTAGGCATTTATGTATAGTGATTTATTAAAAAATTTATTTTTCTGTATTTTCCTGAACAACCTCGCCGCCGGTTTCTTTTTTCATTTCAGCCTTTTCATCACCCTTCTCTCCCGTGTGCTTCTCATCTTTTACCGCGGGCTTGTTCATCTTTGCTATCTTTGCGTTGTATGCGACTATCTTGTTTTTATCCGGCAGTAAATATGCGGTCAGCATTTTTCCCTCGAGTTTCGGCGGAGCCTCAAGTTTTCCGATGTCAACAAGTTTTTCAAGCACCTCGTCCATCAACTTCTTGCCGATTTCCGGATGCGTTATCATTCTTCCTTTGTAAAGAACTGTAGCCTTAATCTTGTGCCCGTCAAACAGAAACTGCCGCAGGTGCTTCGTCTTGAAATCTATGTCGTGCGAGTCCGTATTCGCGTTGAACCTTATCTCTTTTACTGTCATCACGCTCTGGTTCTTCTTCTGCTGCTTCTCCTTCTTCTGCCGTTCGTAATTGTATTTCCCGTAATTTATTATCTTGCAAACGGGCGGCTTCGAATTGGGAGCAATTTCAACGAGGTCGAGATTTCTCGATGACGCAAGCCTCAAGGCTTCCTGTGAAGACATCACACCCAACGGGTTGCCGTCTTCGTCTATGACTCTGATTTGGTAAGAAGTAATATCCTGATTTACTCTTTCCTTGTATTTCTTGTCTTTAATTAAGGTTTCCTTTCTTTATTTTAAAAATCGTACTTGAATGCTTTTTCCGCAATATTAAATTTAACCTTTTGAATGAAATCTTTCAATTCAAAAGTGCCTTTGTCTCCGCTTCCGTGTATTCTTAATGAAACGTTCTTGCTCTGCTTTTCCTTGTCGCCGAGTATCAGCATATACGGTATCTTCCTGTTTTCCGATTCGCGGATTTTATATCCGATTTTCTCGCTCCTGTCGTCATAATACACCCTAAATCCTTCATTTATCAATACTTTATAGACTTCTTCAGCGTAATCTTTCTGATTGTCCGTCAACGGTAATACCGATATCTGAACAGGCGCTATCCACGACGGGAAATTTCCCGCGTAATGCTCTGTCAGAATACCTACAAATCTTTCGAAACTTCCGTATATCGCCCTGTGAATCATTACAGGCCTGTGCTTCTGTCCGTCCGACCCTTCGTAAACAAGGTCGAACCTCTCAGGCAAATTGAAATCAAGTTGCACCGTCGCTAATTGCCACGTCCTGTTCAAAGCGTCTTTTATGTGTACATCTATCTTCGGACCGTAAAACGCTCCGTCTTTTTCGTTTACTTTGTACTCGAGATTGTTAACCTTTAACGCCTGAGCAAGCGATTCCTCGGCGCTGTTCCATACTTCGATATCACCCATGAATTCATCAGGTCTTGTCGATAGATAATACATCGGCGTAAATCCGAATGCCGAATATGTCTCCGTCATTAGTTTCAGAACGTTCGTTATTTCCTCCAGTATCTGGTCGTATCTCGCGAATATATGCGCGTCGTCCATCGTGAACTGCCTTACCCTGAACATACCTCCGAGCGCTCCGCGTATTTCATTCCTGTGCATGCGTCCCAATTCACTGAGTCGTAAAGGCAAATCTCTGAAACTTCTGAGTTTCGAAGAATATACTATCGTTGACTCCGGACAGTTCATCGGCTTCAGGTACATAGGCTCGTCGTCGCTTATAATCTTGAACATGTTATCCATATAATGCGATGTGTGTCCGGATGTCTTGAACAACGGCTCACGTACGATTATAGGAGTGCTTATTTCGTCGTATTCGTACTTGTCGTGCAGTTTGCGCGAAAAACTCTCTATCTCCCTGTATATTATCATTCCGTTCGGAAGCCAGAACGGCGCACCGGGACTCACGTCGTGGAACAGGAACAGGTCGAGTTCCTTGCCGAGTTTCCTGTGGTCGCGCTTCTTTGCTTCTTCAAGATTCTTTATGTGCTGGTCGAGTTCCTTCTGCGAAGGAAATGTTATTCCGTATATCCTCTGCAGCATCTGCCGCTTTTCGTCGCCTCTCCAGTAAGAACCCGATACCGACATCAGTTTAACCGCCTTCACGTGCGATGTCGACGGAAGATGCGGTCCCCTGCATAAATCTGTGAATTCTCCCTGATGATAAAGCGATACTACGCTTTCATCTTTCGCAATGGTTTCAAGTATCTCTACCTTGTAAGGATCGACCCTCTTTGTCTTGAAATATTCGATGGCGTCCTCGCGTTTCATTTCTTCCCTGACGGGATGAAGGTCGCGTTTCGCAATCTCAAGCATTCTTGTTTCTATATTCTTTAAATCTTCTTCGTTGAATTTTTTCTCGCTGTCAACATCATAATAAAAACCCCCGTCAATCGCGGGACCGACACCGAACTTCGCGCCTGGATACAGTTCCTCAATTGCCTGCGCCATCATGTGAGAAGATGTGTGCCAGTAACATTCTTTTCCCTCATCCGTATCGAATTTATAAAACACTACTTTCGAATCCGCGTTTATCGGCGCCGACATGTCCTTCTTCACTCCGTTAACGTCTGCTAAAAGAACCTGCTTCGCAAGCCTCTCGCTTATGCTCTTCGCTATTTCGAATGCGCTGATTCCCTTTGGAAATTCTTTAACGCTCCCGTCGGGAAATGTTATTTTTATTTTCTCGTCCACTTCTTTATAACATTATATAGTTAAATCCGATTCTGCTTTATTTTGAATTTGTATGGAAATGAATCGGAACTACTTTTACAAATAAAAAGTGGGCGGTAATGGACTCGAACCAATGGCCTCCACGATGTCAACGTGGCGCTCTAACCAACTGAGCTAACCGCCCTAAGAACTACAAAATTAAGCAATTAAATCGCCTTTATCAATAGGATTTTGTCTGCTTTTGTGACTTTGTTATCCGTTTTTAGCGGTATATCTTGATTCATGTCACATGATATCGTCGTAGTTGGTATTGACCTCGCGGGCAGTCCGAATCGGAATACGGGAATCTGCCTGCTTCATAATAAAAGAATCGTTGACTGTAAAACTTTATTTACCGACGACAGGATTCTCGATTTCGTGAAGTCTTCAAATGCAAGTATCGTCGCGATGGACGAACCGCCTGTCACTCCGCTCAGGCAGAATATATCTCGAAGATAATAACTGAATCCAAATTATACCGCGTACCTTTACCTTAAAGGCAAAGCCGATATTCTCGGTACCCATGAAAAAAGCGCTATCATACTCCCCAAAAAGGTTTGAATATTAATAAAAATTTACTTAAATTATATGTTTTAAATAAAGAAAAACTATGCCTTTAAGACACAAATCAGCTCAGAAAAGAGCCAGACAGACATTAAAAAGAACTGAAAAGAATAAAAAATATAAAGTTTTAATAAAGAGTTCTGTGAAAAAAGTCCTTACCGCTAAGGATAAAACAGAAGCGCTCGCGGAGTTTAAAAAAACCACGAGAACACTCGACAGAGCGGCAACCAAAGGTGTTATACCCAAAAACAAAGCCGCCAATACTAAGTCGAAACTCGCGAAACGCATAAATAAATCGGCAAAATAAGTAATTAATATACAAGAATTTAAACGGCGGTAATTTTTCCGCCGTTTTTTATTTAATCCGAGTCCTCCCGCGCATTGTCTTTGATTCCAAAATTTAATTTGCCTAATTTTGTATAATATAATCTTAACATATCAATGAATTACAAAATTACTTTAGTTGTTCTTATCATTGCCTTAATCTCAGTATCATTCAAATCAATCTCAGTCGAAAAATCTCCGCTTGAGAAATACAGCACCGTGAAAGTTTACCTTAATTCTCAGGAAGATTTCAACCTGCTTGCTTTAAATGATATTGAGTTCGAACATTACAAAGGCAGCCTGAAAGACGGCATAATCCTTGTCATTAATCAGGAAGAAATTGCAAGACTCCATAACACAGGCTTGAGATACGACGTAACAATTCCCGATATGGATGAATACTATAGGACAAGACCGCAATCTACTCAAAAGGAACTTCAGGCGTCCGAAAACATCAAAACCGCCGATAACGTAAACGGATTCACCTACGGAAGCATGGGCGGCTTCTATACTTACGCGGAGATGGTGCAAAAACTCGATTCTCTGAGACTTCAATACCCGACTCTGATAACCGCGAAACAAAACAGGGGAACTTCCGAACAGGGACGCGTCGTCTGGTCGGTGAAAATTTCGGATAACCCGGACGTTGATGAATCTGCTACGGAACCCGTTATTTACTTCGACGGCCTCCATCACGCGCGTGAACCGCAGGGTATGGCAACTATCTTTTATTATATGTGCTGGCTCCTCGATAATTACGGCACGAACAGCGAAGCAACCTACATTGTCAATAACCGCGAAATTTATTTTATACCGATTGTTAACGTCGACGGCTATTATTATAACCAGACAACCAATCCCAACGGAGGTGGCGACTGGCGTAAGAACAGAAGAAATAACGGCGGCTCTTACGGCGTTGACTTGAACAGGAATTACTCCTATATGTGGGGATACAATAATCAGGGCTCGAGCGGCACACCGTCATCAGACACTTACCGCGGCCCTTCTGCCGCGTCCGAACCGGAAGTGCAGGCGGTGCAGAATTTGCTTAACCTGTATCACCCGAAAATCGGCATCTCAATGCACTCGGTAGCGGGAAAAACACTTAATCCTTTCGGCTATAAAGATACTGTAGGCTCGTACAATATATATTCCGAGTTCGCGTCAAATTTCGGCTCGGGCACGGAATACCTCTACGGAACTGTTTATCAAATGCTCGCTTACTATTCCAACGGTACTACAAGGGATTACGGCGAATCAATCGGAACGTATATGTGGGTCGTTGAATGCGACGGCTCGGGCTTCTGGCCGACTCAGGGGGAAATTATTCCGTTAGCATCCGACATATCAAGATTTCTCAAATATGTTACCTACGCCGGCGGCGAAATGGTCGATATGCAGAACTTCAGCGTTTCGGGAAAAGAATACGCCGAGAAAAACGATACACTGCAGATTCAGGTGGGTGTCAGGAATAAAGGTCTCTCAAAAACCGCAAAGAACGTTACCGTCACGCTCACAACCGCTTATCCTAATGCGGTCTCTTTGGTAAATACGGTTAGTTACGACAGTATTTCCGCGCGGCAGGTAAAGTACAATTCAACCGCTCCGTTTAAATTCAGACTGACGAACTCCGCGGCGCTGATGGACGAAATCCTTTTCGTCGCCAGCGTTAAAATGCAAGGCGTGGAAACCGACAGGGATACAATCAGAATAAACGTAGGTAAGACAAACAACCTCTTCTTCGATAACGCGGAGACAGGAACCGGCAACTGGACAAAATCAGGAAACCAGTTGATGTGGGATACTTCGTTCTGCGATTCGTGGAGCGGCATTAAGTCGTTTACCGATTCACGATACAGCAATACGAAAGATAACACCAGCAATCAGTTTACTCTTACAAATACAGTAAGTCTTGCAAATACCAATAACCCGAGAGTCGAATTCGCCGCTAAATGGGCAATGGAGAAAACAGGTTCAACTTATTACGATTACACAAGATTCCAAATAAGCACGGACAACGGCTCAACCTGGACAAGCCTACCGGGACGTTATACAGTGACCGCCTCTTCGCAGCCGGGCTGGTCGGGCAGCAGGAGATGGGTATATGAAAGCATCAATCTGAACGCTTATAAAAATATGACTGTCAAGTTCAGATTCACTATGTACACGGATTCAGGCACACCGGGCGACGGATTTTACTTCGACGATTTCAGGGTCGTGGATTATTTTAACTCGGTTACGGGAATCTCTAACATCTCAAGCGAAGTGCCTTCCGTTTATTCGCTGTCGCAGAATTTCCCGAATCCTTTCAATCCTTCGACAAGCATAAAATTCGGCCTGCCGAAAGACGGATTCGTTTCTCTTAAGTTATTCGACATTACAGGAAAAGAAATTACGAGTCTGCTTTCCGCGGATATGAAAGCGGGTTCTTATAAAGTTGATTTCAACGCCGCCGATTTGTCAAGCGGAATTTATTACTATCAGATTGCATCGGGCTCTTTCGTTGAAACCAAAAAAATGATTTTAATAAAGTAATCACGATATTAAAGTGGTTTAAAAAAAGCCCGTATCTGTCACGATACGGGCTTTTTATACGTTATTCCGCATTTAATAAGAAAAACTCTGATTGCTGAATGCTAATTCCTGACAGGGAAGACAGGCTTTTTTTATTATAGTTTTTTAATGATTAAAATACCATATTTTTGAGAAAATAAAATTCAGATTATGAAATCCTTAAAACCGGTTTTATTATTAGTTACAGTATTGTTCCTCGCCTGGTCATTGTACGGCTGCGGATATAATTCGCTGGTCTCGTCCGAGGAAAAAGTTACTTCAGCCTGGTCGCAGGTCGAAAACCAGTACCAGAGAAGAGCCGACCTCATTCCGAATCTCGTGAAAACAGTTCAGGGCGCCGCGGATTTTGAAAAAAGCGTGCTTACGGAAGTTACCGAAATGAGAAGCCGTGTAGGTCAGGTTAAAATTAACCCCGAAGATCTCAACGACCCCGAAAAATTCCAGAAATATCAGCAGGCTCAGGACCAGTTATCGTCAGCGTTATCCAGATTATTGGTCGTATCTGAAAATTATCCCCAGTTGAAATCAAATGAAAGTTTCCTGCAACTGCAATCTCAACTCGAAGGAACCGAAAACAGAATCGCCGTCGAAAGAAGAAAATTCAACGAGGCAGTTCAGCAGTTCAACACAGAGGCGAGAAGTTTTCCGACTGTCATAACCGCCAAAATTTTCGGCTTCAAGGAAAAGCCGTACTTTAAGGGAAAAGAAGGCAGCGATCAGGCTCCCGACGTCGATTTCAACTTCAACAAGGAAGAGAAAAAAAACAAATAGTAATTAGTAATTAATAATTAGTAATTACTAAAGCATATTTTTGTAAAGGAGGATAACTTGAAATCCAAAGGAGGAAATCTTGTTGTTGAAAAATCGTATGATTTTTCGGTTAGAATAGCAAAACTTTACCGGTTTCTCTGCGAAAAAAAGAAAGAAAATATTTTAAGTCGGCAGGTACTTCGAAGCGGAACTTCGATAGGCGCTAATGTTGAAGAAGCGATTGGCGGAGTGTCCAGAAAAGATTTTTTGAACAAACTGTCTATTGCTTATAAGGAAGCCAGAGAAACGCACTACTGGCTTAGAATATTAAGAGATGTTGAGTATCTGAATCAAAATATGTTTGATTCGCTTATTAAGGATTGCGACGAAGTTACACGGATAATCTTTTCCATAATTCGAACATCAAAGAATAATGATGAAAAGAGTAGCAGAAGAGATTGAGATATAATGGGATATTTAATTCAAATATGTTTGATTCATTTATTATTAAATGGTTGAAATCAAACGAATAGTTTTTGAAATAGTTTGTACATTAAAATAAATGACGGCTTTTGAAATTACTAATTACTAATTATTAATTACTAATTGTTTTTTGAAGCGTAGCGCAGTAATAATGGCCGGCGGCTTCGGTACCCGACTCCGCCCTCTGACGAATAACATTCCGAAACCTATGGTTCCGATTGTTAACGTTCCTATGCTCGAGCACGTAATCACTCTGCTCAAGTTGCACGGTATCACGGATTACGTTATGCTTCTGTATTACCAGCCTGAAATAATCAGAAGATACTTCGGCGACGGGTCGAAATTCGGCGTTAGAATTGACTACGTCCTGCCCGACAAGGATTATGGCACGGCAGGCGCCGTTAAACTTTCGGAAAAATTTATCAAAGACGAGTTTCTCGTAATAAGCGGAGACGTAATTACAGATTTCAACCTGTCTGATATTTACGGCTTCCACGAAGAAAAAAATTCCGTCGCGACCATTTCACTGTACAGTTCCGATAATCCGCTTCAGTACGGCATTGTCCTGACCGACAGCGATAACAGAATTGTTCGGTTCCTCGAAAAACCTTCTTCTTCCGAAGTTTTCTCCGATACTATAAATACAGGCATTTATTGCTTCGGCAAAAAAATATTTGATTATATACCCGAAGGCGAAAATTTCGATTTCTCAAAAGACCTTTTCCCGCTGCTGCTTAAGGAAAATATCCCGATTTACGGATTCAAGAGCAAAGGTTACTGGCGCGATGTCGGCAACCTCGAAGAATATATAAACGCTAATATGGACGTGCTCGAAGGCAGGCTCTCTCACATCACATTCGAAAAATCAGGTACGAACTGCATAAGCAGCGACGCGAAGATTGAAAAAGACGCGTCCGTCGAGAACAGCATTATCGGAAGCGAAGTCCTCATCGAAAAAGGCGCGGAAGTCAGAAACTCAATTCTATGGAATAACGTAATCGTTCATTCGGGCGCTAAAATTATTTTTGACGTCATCGGTAAAAACTGCGAAATCGGCGAAGGCACAAGAATTAACGATTTTGTTTTCGTGGGCGATAACTGCCATATCGGGAAAAATGTTTTCGTAAGTTCAAGCATAAAAATCTGGGATAAGAAAAATGTCGATAACAACTCAAAGGTAACAAGAAGCCTTATTCAGGAAGATACTTTCTTCAATGACCTTTTCACGGACTCGAGAATTACAGGGCTCTCAAATCTTCAGATTAATCCCGAATTCGGGTCTAAACTCGGCTCTGTTTACGGAGCGTTCATCGGAAGAAATAAAAGCGTCCTCGTCGGAAGGGATATCGACGATATCTCTAATATGATTAAACGCTCGATTACGTCGGGCATTCTGTCTGCCGGCGACAATGTGCACGACCTTCAGGTAATCCCGATTCCTATTATGCGCCAGGAACTCAAAAGCGGAAGCCACGCGGGCGGCATTTTCGTCCGCAAATCTCCCTTCGACCCGGGCTCAACGGACATTATATTCTTCGATAAGGACGGTAAGGACCTGTCGAGCAGCAAGACAAAATCCATCGAAAGAATGTTCTTCAGCGAAGAATATCAGAGAGCCGACTATCCCGACGTTGGCACTCTGAAGTATCCCGAAAGAACTAACGAAAAATATAAAGAGCATTTTATCGAATCGCTCGACCTGGAAGCAATTCGCAAACGCAAGTTTAAAATTGTTCTTGATTATTCCCACGGTATCGCTTCGACGATTTTTCCGAATATTCTCGGAGAATTCAACTGCGAAGTGGTTTCCCTCTCCGCCCATCTCGACAAGCACAGAATTACAAGGGAAGAGGACGAATTCAAGAAAGCCCTGAACAATTTTTGCTTCGTCGTGAAATCCCTGAAATTCGACATCGGTTTTATGATTGACGCGGGAGGCGAAAAAACCTGGATGGCGACACACGACGGAAGACTCATTGACGATTACAGGTTCCTCGTCGTTATGCTCAAACTCTTCCTCACGGCGAATCCGAAAGCGAAAAAAATCGCCGTGCCCGTTCAGGCGTCGCGCGAAGTGGATATAGTCGCGGGTCAGTACGGCGTTGAGGTCATACGCGTCAAGGACTCCCATTATAATATGATGATGGCTTGCAACGATAAGGAAGTTAAATTCGTCGGAGGCACGCGCCGCGGCGTCTTCTTCCCCGATTTCCTTTACGCTACCGACGGAATGTTCTCTATCGCCAAGACCCTTGAAATGATTTCCAAAACAGGGCTCTCTATCGAACAGATTGACAGCGGCATTCCAAGACTCCATATGGCAAAACTTAACCTCCCCTGCCCGAGAGAGGACAAGGGAAAGGTTATGAGAAAATTCATGGAGGATACAATTAACTACAAGCAGCAACTAATCGACGGGGTTAAGGCTTTCCTGAATGACACGGACACCGTGCTCTGCATCCCCGATAAATCAAGAAATATCGTGCACTTGAACGTCGAGACGGACTCGGCGGAACGGTCTTCCGCGCTTCTCGATGATTTCAAAATCAAAGTTCTGAAATATATAAGATAATTTTTACAAATTTTAATATTTAAATAAATGAAAGTTAGCGACATTTTAACGGAAAAGATTATTGCTATAAATCTATCTGCTAACGACAAAAACGAAGCAATAAATAAAATGATTGACCTCGCCGCGGGCTCAGGCAACATCCTTGACCTCGAAGCCGTGCGCAGCTGCGTGTTCGAAAGGGAAAAACTCGTGTCGACGGGCGTAGGAAAAGGCTTCGCCATTCCTCACGGAAAATCAGACGACATTAAGGACATCGTCGCGGCATTCGCTATAATGAAAGAACCCGTAGATTTCGATTCAATTGACGGAGAAAAAGTAACGTATATATTCCTGCTCGTCGGAAAAGACAGCATGCTCAACATGCACATTAAACTTCTGAGCCGCATTTCAAGGCTTATGAATAAAGATGAATTCAGAGAAAAACTCCTTACTGCAAAATCAAAGGAAGAAGTTCTCAAAATGTTTAAAGAAGAAGAGCAGAGTTATCTGGATATTTAGTTCCTCAGACAGCGTGAAGTTCTTTTAACAGATTCTCGATTTCCTCATCCCGCAGGTCGGCAAACCACATGTCGGCCCGCGATTCAATTGAGGGTATCCCCTTGCCGCGTATGGTGTTCGCTATCACCATCGTTGGTTTCCCTGCTTCGGGACGCGAAAAAGCCCTCGATAATGATGCAAAATCGTGTCCGTCGGCGGTTCTTACTGACCATCTGAAAGATTTGAATTTTTCCTGTATGGACTCAAGCCTGATAAGTTCTTCCGTTCCCGCGTTCGCCTGATACTTGTTCCTGTCAACAACCGCGATTAAGTTATCGATTTTCTTCGAACCAGCTACAAGCGCCGCCTCCCATACCGTTCCTTCGTTAAGTTCACCGTCGCCCATCAGCACAACAACCTTGTTCGTCTGATTCCTCGTCTTGCAGTCCATCGCTACGCCTGCCGCTATCCCCAGCAGATGCCCTAAAGAGCCCGAATGAAATTCTATTCCGGGTACGTTTAAATTCGGCTGCCAGTATATAAAATCGTTCATCTTTAAATGATTGCGAAGTCTTTCCTTTCCTATTATTTCCGATTCGGCGAGAACCGAATAAAGCGCCGATACGTTGTGACCCTTCGACAGGAAAAAGAAATCTCTCGTCGGGTCGTTCAGATTGTCCTTGCTTATGTTAAGATAATGCCCGTACAGGAACACGAGTATGTCCGCGCACGAAAGCGATGAGCCGAGAAAATTGCCCCCGCCCGTCGACATCCGGACGATGCTTTCCCTTACCCTTAACGCCGTGTTTCTCAAATCCTGAATGTTTAACTTTGCCATCTATGTATTTTAATATGTGATTTCCCTGATTGCATCGGAAACCGAAAATTTGTCTATTACTTTCTCTCCTATCTTGCACTCGCTGCATTTCTCCTTCGTGCAGTAAAAATTATGAAGGTGTATTATGCCCTGGCTTTCGCAAATGCTTCCCGGCGTCAGGCCCAGATGCTTTTTCATATCCTTCAATATCGTGTTGTCGCTTCTGTCCTCTTCCGTCCTGTAAAGTTTCTTCATCTTCAGGAACAAATCTTCATTCCTGAATTCCCGCGAATATACGTACACGAGCGGGATAATGACGTTGACGATTATATCCTCTATCCTCGACTGACCTGCCGCGGTCTTTACGGTCCCGGACAATTTACCGAAATCGTAATGCGTTTTCCAGTACCCCGAATAGTTTATTCCCGATAACAGGTTCGATATGTCCTTCATCGTGTCCCTGCTGTTCTTGAAACAGAATATAATTCTCTTGAATAAATTTCCCTTCATTATTTCATACAGAAACCCCGACGCGTACGCCATCCTCAATGTCGGAAAATTTACAGGCCGGAGCCTGAAATAATTCCACTCTGACCTGTCCATCGATTCTATTCTCAGTTCCTTGTTCAACGCCGACCATTTCGCCTTTATCCTTGACACGTATGAATCCCTGTCCGCCTGAATCAATCCCGACGCGCCGAACAGTACGGCGTCGGTGTCCTCAATGGAATCGCAGTGAACGCTTAATTTCTCCGTGTCAAGCATTCTTGACAACTTTAGAAACGGCGTCTTGTTTTTCGAAAAACCAAGCGCTTCAAAAACAAATTCAAGCAGGATTTTTTCCCAGACAACCCTCGAAGAATCCTTCGATTGTTCGCTCTCGCAGGTGTCAAACCTCTGCTTTATCCGCCCCGCCCTGTATTTCAGCCGTTCCATCCCGAGGTCGTTCAGGAAATCCCTGACGAACTCTCCGTCGAGTTTTCCGATGTCATCCGAACAGGGCAGACCCGAAGCGGGAACGGGATTGTTTATTATTTCCTTCCAGATTTCGTGGATGGACTTGTTCAGAAATTCCGAAAGCACGACTGTCGGTATCGTTCTCTTTAACGTGCCGGGCTTGTAGTCGTCCTTGTCTTCACCCCACATCACCACGTTCAGTATCACCCTGTTGTACTTCCTGTTTTTCGTGTGATTGTGCAGTTTCCAGTCTTTCATAGAACAGTGAATCTCCACATCGCCCGAATAAGAAACACCGTCTATCTTAATAAGAGAGTCGGTGAAATCCGCGCCCGAATCGTAATTCGGCTTCCCGTAACTTAATACTTCAACATTTTTCCCCTCCGTAGTCTTCAATTCTCCGTAATTGGAAGGGTTCATCCAGATACGGGAAATAAAACTTTCGTTGAGATTAAGTTTTTTCATTAATATTTATGTATCTTTTCTTTAAATTAAACTAATTTTTAAAATAAATTAATATAAAAAGATATGATTAAAACAGGAATAAAATTATTTCTTTTGGTTGCTTTTTCCGTGATGCTTGTTTCCTGCGGAAAACAGGAGAAAGAACTGAAAACTGAAGAAGAATACCTGAACGCGGCTAAAACTTTATACGACAGCGCTCTTGCTAAAAAAGATAACGCGCTTTTCGGCGAAGCGATAGCGAAATACAAAGAGTTTATCGCGAAATTCCCCAATTCGGATAAAGTTCTCGTCGCCTATAATCAAATCGGCGGAATCTATTTTGACAATCTTCAGAATTACAACGAAGCAATAAATACATATAAAACCGTTTTCGAAAAATATCCCGATAAGAAAGAAGCCAAGCAGTCGCTCTTTATGGTCGCTTTTATATATGACGAAACTCTGAAGGATAAGGAAAACGCCAAGGCGTTCTACAAGAAGTTCCTCGAAAAATATCCTCAGGATACAGACCCTAATGATAAGATGAGCGAATCCGCGCGCAGAATGCTCGAAGTCCTTGAAACGGGAAAATCAATCGAAGAACTAATTCTGCAAAATTCCGCGAACGAAGATAAGAAAACCGAGACAAAGACCGAAGTGAAACAGGAAAATAAGGATGTCAAACAGCAGCCAAAAGAAAAACACGTAACGCCCGATAATACTTCGGACTCGAAACCGGATGATAAAAAATAATCGGAATGAATTTAATAAAGCCGTTTTGCCCGCGGGCGAAACGGCTTTTTAAGTATATATGGGAAAAGAAACCGAATACAGAAAATACCTTAAACCTTCCGCGCTCGCGAAGATTTCTAACCTTGAACTCAAGGCAAAATTCGTCGTTGAAGGCTTCATGGCGGGACTCCATAAATCGCCGTACCACGGTTTCAGCATCGAGTTCGCAGAACACAGGCAGTATATGCCCGGCGACGATATACGGTTCCTCGACTGGAAAGTCTTCGCGCGAACGGATAAATATTTCATCAAGCAGTACGAAGAAGAAACGAACCTCAAAGCGTATATACTTCTCGATATATCCAAATCGATGGATTTCTCTTTCCGCAGTATGAAGAAACAATCGGGACTGAAAAAGATTTTCGGGAAAAAGAGCGCGGACGATACATCGGTTACAAAACTTGAATACGCGTCTTATCTCGGAGCGTCCCTCGCTTATCTGATGCTTCTTCAGCGCGATGCCGTATCGCTCGCGACTTATGACACGGAAGTCAGGAAATTCATTCCGCCGCGCTCCTCAAACGTTAACCTGAAATATATTCTTAAGGAATTGTCAGGAGTCAACCCCGTGGGTAATACGGGCACCGCGGAATGCCTGCACCGCATCGCCGAAAAAGTCACGAGAAGAGGCGTCATAATAATAATAAGCGACCTGCTCGACAATCAGGAGGAAGTTATTAAATCCCTGCGCCACTTCAGGTATGATAAGAATGAAGTAATCGTATTTCACGTCCTTGACCCCGTTGAAATTACTTTCCTCGACGGAAATCCCGTCAGGCTCGTCGACGCCGAAACAAAAGAAGAAATATATTCAAAACCCTATGACGTGAAAAATGAATATGCAAAAACAATGGAAAGGTTCATTAAGAATTATAAAGACGCCTGCATCTCCAATAACATCGACTACGTCCTCCTCACAACCGAAACCCCCTTCGACATCGCCCTGCTAAAGTACCTGAACAAACGCTCCAAAAATTACTAACAATTCGATTGAATCTTCTCTAATTGCCAAATGTTAATTGTTAACTGCTAAATGTTATCTGCTAAATGCTATCTGCTAAATGCTAACTGCTAAATGCGAACTGCTAAATTCTATTTGCTAAATGCTATATGCTAAATGCTGAATTCCAAATGCTAATTGCTAAATGTTAAATGCTAATTGTACCCGCTCTTCAATTACTAATTATTAATTACTAATTACTAATTATTCATTACTAATTACTAATTGAAAAAGTCCCGTAGGGACGATATTATTTTAGAAAAAGAAACCACCTAAAACGAAAGCCCCGTAGGGGCGGCAGTATAATTCAGTATTCTGTCGTGCCTACGGCACTTATAATACTGCTTTGCTATTTTCTAAATAACTTTTCCCTCGTTACGAAGCCCCAGCTTCGTAACGCGTTATTACGATATTTGCACTCCCATCACGAAGTTGGGGCTTCGTGACGAGGTGGAAAAGATACTTATTCTCCATTATGAAATGGTCATTGTCTTACTTTATTAAATATAAACCTTTTAACTGAGGAGAGAACCACACGTCATGCTTTACTGTATCGGTTTTCCATAATAATTCATTATCCATCATGTATAAAAACTCGTTACTTCTATTTTGTTTTATTTTGGCTTTAATCAATTTCAAAGAATCTATTTTAATTAATTTCAGATTAGTAGTGGTTTTTTCGTCAAGTTTATGATACTTGGATTTATATCTAACTATAGAATCCTCATTAATGAACTTCTCACTTAACAACCAAATGTTTTCATTCTTACTATTCTGTAAAATAATTGAATTATATTTTACAAAAAAAGTCGTGTCTATATCTTTTACAAAGTATTGGCCGTTTTCGTTTTGCAAATAATTGCTGTTCGTACATGATGACAATAATACGAATAATACCATACAAATAAAAGATGTGATAGAATTACTTATCATTGTAATCCGGGTAAAACTTATCTGCTGTTTCTGCATTATTTTTGTCTTTGTTTTTAATATAGAAGTATTTATCAGTATCTAGTTCGTATCCTTTTTCTCTCTCTTTACGAAGTCGAAGATTCTCCGTGGCAAGTCCAAGCGCGTTCGACGTTTACCCCGAGTTACTCGGGGCATCCCGAGTCCTCGGGACTTCGTAAAGCACTACTACAATATTGATTATCAAAAGAATTGTCTTTGTGCTTGTCATTCCTAGATTTCTCGGGCATTTCGAATTTGCTGTTATTTTTTCTTATTTAGTTAATTTTTCTCGACTCAACAACCTTAGATAACAGTATTTATTGTTTCTATCTTTTATATCTAAATTAATTCTATCCACAGAATAAAAACTTATATGATCGATTATATTGCTTATAGTATCTGCCTGACCTCTACAGTCGCGACACATAACAAAATCTTTTTCGTTATTAAGCATGATTTTGTTAAATGATTCTCCGTCGTGATCGGTGAATATTTCAATCTGATATATCGAATCTTTTTTATCAGATAAAAAATACCAAAATCCTCCATCTGGACCACCTCTCCAAACTGCACCTTCGGGTATATTTGTCAACTTTTCTGGAGGTCGAAAGGATTTTAGACGAATATAACTTATTGAATATACTATCATAATCAGTATAATTGCCAATCCAAAAAATATACCAGCAAACTTCAGAATAACAACCATGATGTCCTTAAATATATTGTTGTCATTCTTTAATTTCATATTTATTTTCATCTTTATTGAAATTTACTTTTGGATAAAAATAGTCTATACCATATTGAATATTATTTTGTATGAATCGGCATTCTCTCTCGTTACGAAGTCGAAGATTCGCCGTGGCGAGCTCCGGCGCGTTCGACGTTTACCCCGAGTTACTCGGGACGTCCCGACGTAGTCTGTCCCCCGGACATTCCCACAGTTAAAAATACTTATAATTATCACACAAAAAAAGCCGTTCGGTTCGGAACGGCTATAAAAATCTACAATCAAATACCAATGAACAAACCTCATAAATCTATTTGGTCCATTATTATATGGATTGATACAATTATAATATTAAAAATATAGATTTTCATATTATAGAGGCCTTCTTTCGTGATACTCAAAATACCATTTATCCTTGAGTTTATAAAAACTGGTGTTTTTTTCAAGTTCGTTATTGACATCAAATACAAGAAAACCGTCATAATCATCTTTTTTGCTATCATTTTTTCTATCCCAATTAGGAATAGTTCCAGTTTTAATATATTTAATATCAAAAATAAATTCAATTTCACTGTTTACAGAATCTTTGTGCAAATCATAAATATCTAAATCATCGCAGATTTGTTTTACTTCCTTAAAGTCTTCATAATAACTCTTCGGTAATTCATCTAAATCACAATACCGATGTTTATAATTATCGTATATTTTAACCCCTTTAAATATATTATAACTCAATTCAGTAAAAATTGTATCTTGAACAAATATATATTTACCTCCAAGATTTCGAAAATGCTTAAATTTAATTTTTTCAATCTCAGACAGTTTATTTTCAATTCTATTACAAAACACCTGAAAAGGAATTGAATTGTCTTTGAATGTATAATATGTCAACAACACACTAAATATCGAAAAGACTATTATTGATACAATTTTTTTATTCACGTTGCAATTATTTATTTTGAATGAAAACCGTCTTTCTCTCGTTACGAAGCCCCAGCTTCGTAACACATTATTACAATATTTGTCCTCACGTCAAGAAGTCCCGATAAATCGGGATGCAAAGAACGCACAGGGCTTCGTGACGAGTCAAAACCATATAAAATGTAAGGTCTTGCTGCATATTATAAAATAGATTTTATCGTTGTATCTGATTACCGTTTTTTAGATTTTTCAAAATCCTTAAAAGATTATTAACTTTTTCCAACAATTCTTCGTCGCCGAAATAATATGGCTCCGCTTTTCTTTCTACCGGATCAGGTTCGTAATTATCAATATCTATTGCAAAATCACTCAAGATACCATCTATCTCTTCATTATAAACCGTTTCCTCGTTTTGCATTACATCACTTACAAAATTAATTACATTTTTTTCCCTTTTTTTGGTATCAGATATTATTTCTTCTAATTTAAAGATATATTCTTCTAATTTATCCATTGTTCTTAAAAATTTATGCTGACATTCGCTAATTTTCTGCTTATCTCTTTTTAGTGAGCCTTTCCAAAACTTTTATGTGTTTCTTCTATTACAGTGTTCATCTGCTTTTTCAGGACTGAAACCGATAATTTTCACTTTACGATGACGTTAGCTCAAATCTGTCAGGATTTATTCTAAACACAAAATACTGACCTCCCAGCATATCGTTATGAATACTCAAATTAAATCCATATGGCTTCCCGCTGCCTGAGGTATCATACAAAGGACGATATAAAAACGTCGTTCCTCCATCTGTGTGAGATTCGTCTGTTCCCGAAGTTATAATGAATAAATTCAATTCATCCGTGTCATGAGGATACCTGCTGTTGATGGATTTGAATTTCTCTAAACTTCCCTGAATTGAGAAGCCGTATTTTCTTATATCATTGATCTTGCTTCCCCGCAAGGAAACATACAAAGTTGATAAAGCGATAAAGGCTATTATAACAATACCGGCAACAAAGGAAATGCGCCCTTTCTCTTTATACAAAAACACCATAACCGCCACAATAGAAGATATTGCAATAAAGGCAGCGGCTATATAAAGCGGATTCCAGCAGTTATCAAATAACCGAAGGGATAAATCGTTTAACCACGGAATTAACACGTATTCCTTCCAGCCTGTCAGCATTTTGTTATATTAGTTTTACCCCGTCACGAAGTCCCGATAAATCGGGATGCCCCGAGTAACTCGGGGTAAACGTCGAACGCACAGTTCTTCGCGACGAAGTGGGAAATAACACATTTATCTATAAGGCAGATGCCGCCCGCTCCGCGGGCTTTTTGTTTGCTTGCTTTTTCTACTAAGATTTCACCCGCTTCGCGGGTTTTGTTACCTCAATACTCTTTGTTACATCTGAATGCAGATGCGCTCTATTCTCTGTTTCTGTCGGGATTTCCGAAAAGAGTCCGCCGCTGCGGACGTGAATTACAAATAAAAAAGCGCTTTGTCTGTTCCTCTTCTAACTACAAACTATTCGATTGAAACCGCTCAAATTGCCAAATGTAAAATGCTAAATGCTAAATGTTAAATGTTATCTGCTAAATGCTATCTGCTAAACGCTATCTGCTAAACGCTATCTGCTAAATGCTATCTGCTAAACGCTATCTGCTAAATGCTATCTGCTAAATGCTATCTGCTAAATGTTAAATGTTAACTGCTAATTGTACCCCGCTCTTCAATTACTAATTATTAATTACTAATTACTAATTAAAAGCGAATCCTCGTCCTGTCGTCGTACATCGGCGTTATCAGCCTGTAATCACCGAATCCCGTGTCGTCAACGAATATGAACTGCCTGTTGATGTCGTAGTATGTCCATATTTCATACGGCTTCGAATCGCTTTCAAAAGGATGCCTGTCGATATTCGACGGGTTCCCGAGTATGATATAAACCATTCCCATATCCGTCTTCCAGCCCTCAACAAAATGCGTGTACCTTTCCGTCGCAGTGTTTACCCTGTTGTAATAAATATTCATCAGTTCGTTCTTTGGTGTGTTAGGCGTCGGGTCCTTGTCTTTCCAGAACTTAAGAAAACGCCTGAGCCTCTCTTCTTTCGTCTTTCCCTTGTTTATGAAACTTATGTCATCCGATTCCGCTATGTACATCAACTGGTCTATCGCCTTGTCGAGGTCTCTTATATTCACCGGCATGTCAGACCATCGGTAATAGAACAACTTGTGAGCGAGTATCTCTGCCCCATCCGTTATATCTAACTTGTAATTACCGATGTAATATTTGTCGTTCGATATTTTCGTAACAAAATTATTGCTTCCGGGCTTTATTAAGCAAGCAACGGACGTATCAAAAACCGCCGCTCCTTTATCGTCGTAGAAATGCAGTTTAAACTGCTTGACGGTGGAATCGCTGCCGCGGTATCTGATTTCGTAAAAGAGATAAAAACTGTTCAGCATCCCGACGTTGCCCGATATTAAAGGAACGATTTCCTTGCCCGTCTCGGGGCTGTCGGTATATTCCGAGAGGAGAAGAATGTCGCTGAAAATTAAATTGTCCGTTAAAGGATTCTTTACCTTTATGTCGTATTCTTTTGATTTCTCTTTATTGCTGTTTCTGTCCCTGAAAGCGAATGTAAGTTTGTAATTCCCCGGAGTCAGAAAATAATTCTTCAGACTTGATGCCGACTTCTCCGTTATGTTCTTCTGCTCTGCCTTCGTGGTGGATAACGTCTGCGTGTAGGTCTGGTTCACAACCGCATCTCCGTCCGAATTCTTTATCGTAACGATGTACTCTATCGCGGCTTCAAAATCTTCGCTCGCATTGTTCCTTTTGAACTGAAGATTCTCGAGCGGCAGTTCTATGTACAGGTCCAGCCTGCCCGCTGCGGAATCGTACGGATAAAAAACGAGAGGATCGGCATAGAAGAGTTCCTTGACGTTCAGCATCTCGTTGATTTTTTGCTCTTTGTCCTGCGCGCCCGCGTAATTGACGGACACCAGAAGCATCAGAACTAATGCGGCCTTTAAAAATTTATTCATCCTGCTTTATTAAATTATTGTTTCCCCGAATAGGTCAAATTCTTCGTAATCAAAAATCTTTACTTTGTAAAACTCACCCGGCGCCAGCCCTTTCTTACTGCTCACGTAAACTTCCTGGTCAATCTCGGGCGCGTCTTTGTAACTCCTTCCAATGTAATAATCATTTTCTTTTCTTTCAATCAATACTTCAATGCTTTTGCCGACTGTGTTCCGGTTATTCTCCTCCGAAATCTCTCTTTGCGCGTCCATCAAGTATTTTTGCCTTAGATTCTTTTCTCTCTGCGGAACCGCATCCTTCAGTCCCGCCGCGTGAGTGCCCTCTTCTTCCGAATAAGTAAACACTCCCAGCCTGTCAAACCTGAACTCCTTTACAAAATCGAGCATCTCCCGGAATTCCGATTCGCCTTCGCCGGGATGCCCCGTGAGAAGAGTTGTTCTTATCGCGACGTCCGGAATTTCGTTCCTCAATTTCTCGAGAAGTTTTATCTGCCTGCTCTTTGTTATTCCCCTTCTCATCGCTTTCAATACCTTGTCTGAAACGTGTTGTATAGGAATGTCTATGTACTTGCAGATTTTTTCGTTGTCCCTTATCGTCTCAATCAGGTCATCGGAAAATCTCGATGGATACGCGTACATCAGCCTTATCCATTTTATTCCTTCGATTTCCGACAGCGAATTCAGAACTTTTGATATTTCTCTCTTTCCGCTCCTGTCAAGCCCCCAGTAAGTCGTGTCCTGACCGATTATGATTAATTCCTTCGCTCCCTTTTCCGCAAGTTTCTCCGCTTCTTTAAGAATTAAACTCAGCGGAACCGAAACGTGCCCCCCTCTCATTATCGGTATCGCGCAGAACGAGCAGGGATTGTCGCAGCCTTCGCTTATCTTCAAATACGCGTAATGACCCGGCGTCGTTAGTGCCCTCTCGCCTATCAGGTTTTTCCTGTAATCGACGCCAAGACTGTTTAAAATTCCCATCACGGTTTTTTTCTCGCTCGTCGCCCCGAAGTATTTATCTACCTCGGGTATCTCCTTCTCAAGTTCCTTCTTGTATCTCTCCGAAAGACAACCCGCGACAAATACATTTTTCAATTTCCCTTTTCCCTTGTTCTCTACCGCGTTAAGTATTGTATTTACAGACTCTTCTTTCGCCGAACTTATAAACCCGCACGTGTTTATGATTACCGTATCCGCTTTCCTGTCTTCATCTACAATTTCTACGTTTCCTGACTGTAAATGCGCCATTATGTGCTCGGAATCGACAAGATTCTTCGAACATCCGAGTGTGATTATCTTTACCCTGTTTTTCCTGATTTTCATCATTTCAATTTAATCCTAAAAATTGTAACAAAAAACGAATAAAGAGGTTTCACTGTGATTTACATTTAGTATTTGTCAGTATTTAATTATTTTACTTGTTCAGGGTAAACGAAAAAACGGTAAATGGCGTCAGATAACAATCAGGAAAATAAGAATAATTCTAAAGTTGAAGATTATGAATTGATAGACAGGGCTATCAGCGGCGAGCAGTCCGCTTACGATAAACTGATGAGAAAGTATTATAACCTCGTTCATAATTTGATTTTCAGAATGATATATAATAAGGAGGATGTTGAAGACCTTGCTCAGGAAGCATTCATCAAGGCGTTTAATTCGCTCGATAAGTTCGACAGACAGTTCGCTTTCTCCACATGGCTGTATAAAATCGCTTCCAATAACTGCATTGACTACCTGAGAAAGAAAAAATTAAATACGATTTCAATCGACAAGGAAATTGATTCGGAGGACGACGATTTAAGGTTTGAAATTCCGGACGTCGAGTTTAAACCCGACAGGTCCATAATAGAAGAAGAAAGAAAAGCGCTCCTCGAAGAAGCGATTGCTTCGCTTCCGGGGAAATACAGAACGGTTATTCTGATGAGGCACAGAGATGAAAAGGAATACGAGGAAATTTCCAAAGAACTTAAACTGCCACTCGGTACCGTTAAAGCGCACATATTCAGAGGAAGAGAATTGCTGAATAAATATCTCAAGGATAAAATCATCCATTACTGAAAATGAAACAACAGGAAACACCTTTGATGAGGCAGTACCGCAAAGTCAAGGAGAGATATCCCGATATGCTGCTCCTTTTCCGCATGGGTGATTTTTTCGAAACATTTGAGGACGACGCGGTTACCGCGTCAAAAGTCCTCGGCATTACGCTCACGAAAAGAGCCAACGGCGCCGCCGCCGATACGCCCCTCGCGGGATTCCCACATCACGCGCTCGACAACTATCTTCCCAAACTCGTTAAAGCGGGATACAGAGTCGCCGTTTGCGAACAACTCGAAGACCCGAAATTCGCGAAGGGTATCGTTAAAAGGGACGTTATCGAAGTCGTTACGCCCGGCGCTAATTTCTCGGATAAACTTCTAAGCCATAAATCGAATAATTTTCTCGCCGCGGTCTATATTAAAGACGATGTTTGCGGCTTTTCGTTCTGCGACGCTACAACGGGAGAGTTTGCAGCGTCCGAAATTCACGTTAAAAACCTGCCCGAACAAATTGAGACTATCAACCCGTCAGAACTTCTCGTTCCCAAAAAAGGACGGGACAGGATTTTTAACGCCCTCAAAATTCCCGTGACGTCCGCCTTCGAAGAGAATAAACCGCCCTTCACAGTTACCAAGGTTGACGACTGGGTTTTTAATCTCGATTACGCGAGAGAACTGCTGACAAACAGATTCGGCACTCATTCGCTTAAAGGTTTCGGTATAGATGATATGAAGGAAGGCATAATCGCTGCGGGCTGCATTATGAACTACCTTAACGAAACACAGAAGAATAACCTCGAGCATATAAAGAAAATTTATCATTACGATTTTACCGATTATATTATTCTCGACCCTTCCACGAAAAGAAATCTCGAAATTACCGCTTCGCTAAGCGAAGGCGGGCGGGAAGGAACTCTCATTTCGATACTCGACAGAACCCGCACCGCAATGGGCGGAAGACTTCTGAAGAAATGGGTCTCAAGACCTCTGAAACGACCCGAACAGATAAACAGACGGCTCGAATCGGTCTCCTGCTTTTACGAAAATAAAAATTCCAGAAACGCTCTCGCCGAGGACCTGAACTCAATCGCCGACCTCGAAAGAATTCTTTCGAAGGTCGCGACGGGAAAGGCTGTTCCGAGGGATATAGTCCAGTTGAAAATTTCATTGCGAAAAGTCCACGACGTCGGGAAAAAACTTGATGCCTTTGATTCCGCAGCAGTTAAAGCGCTTCAAAAAGGTATAATCGAGTCTAACGAACTGACTTCCGAAATCGATAAAATAATTAATGAAAATTATCTCGCGGGCAGCGATAACTACGGCATAATCAATAAAGGTTACGACGCCGAACTCGACGAGATTAAAGAAATTCATATAAACGGGAAAACCTGGATTGAAAACTTCCAGAGCAAGGAAAGAAAACGCACCGGCATCAGTTCGCTTAAAGTCGATTTCAACAAGGTGTTCGGTTACTACATCGACGTCACGAAGGCTAATCTCGACAAGGTCCCGCCTGACTATATCAGGAAACAGACTCTCGTCAACAACGAACGGTTCATTACCGAAGAACTTAAAGTTTACGAGGACAAGATTTTCAACGCCGAGGAAAAAATAAACGCGATAGAGAACAGGATTTTCAACGACCTTCGTTCTTTTATTCTGAAATTCGCCGAAATGATACAGAAGAATGCGGGCGTCATAGCGGCTGTCGATACACTCGTGAGTTTCGCAGAGGTATCCGATAAATACAGATACGTGAGACCAGATATTAACGAATCGGATAGAATTGAAATTATCGAAGGACGCCATCCCGTTATAGAAAGACTCCTCGCGGCGGGCGAGAAGTACATTCCCAACGACGTTGCTATTGACACGAACGAAAATCAGATTCTGATTCTTACCGGTCCTAATATGAGCGGTAAATCGAGTTACCTGAGACAAACAGGATTAATCGTGCTCCTCGCTCAGATAGGCTGCTTCGTCCCCGCGAAAAAGGCGAGTATAGGTCTCGTCGATAAAATTTTCACGCGCGTCGGCGCATCCGACAACATCGCCAAAGGCGAAAGCACGTTCCTCGTAGAAATGCACGAAGCCGCAAACATTCTCAATAACGCGACGCCTAAAAGCCTCCTGCTTCTCGACGAAATCGGAAGAGGCACGAGCACCTACGACGGAATTTCGATTGCCTGGGCAATCACTGAGTACCTTCACGAGAATCCAAACGTGCGCGCCAAAACACTGTTCGCGACTCATTACCACGAACTTAACGCGCTCGCCGATATGTACGACAGGATTAAAAACTGCCGCGTCGAAGTGCGCGAATACGGCGATAAGGTAATATTCCTGAGAAAAATCACGGAAGGCACCGCCGACCACAGTTACGGAATTCAGGTCGCGCAAATGGCGGGGCTTCCCGAATCCGTGACTCTGCGCGCGAAGGATATACTTAAGAATTTTGAAGACAAGGAGTTCAGAAGAAAACATACGAACGACATACAAATCAGTTTGTTCGAAGTCGACAGCGGAATTCTTTATAAAGACGAAATTAAAAAACTGCTCGATAAAACTAAACTCGAGAATACGACTCCGCTCGAAGCGCTCAACATTCTAAAAAAACTTAAAGACCTTTCGAATGGAAAATAATTACGGCTATATACTCACCGGCATAAGCGATTTCATCGGAACAATAACTTTCAACAATCAATCAAAACTTAATGCCCTGTCCTCGGCTATGCTCGGTGATATAATCTACGCGCTTGAAAACTTCAGGAAGAATAAAGTCCGTGTTGTCATAATTCGGGCCGGGAAAGGATGCAAGGTCTGGTCGGCCGGTCACGACATCAATGAACTCCCGCTTGACGGAATCGACCCGCTCGGTCAGGAAAAACCTCTCGAGAAAATGCTGAAAATGGTTCAGGAATATCCGGGTCCCGTGATTGCTTTGATTGAAGGAAGCGTCTGGGGCGGCGCCTGTGACCTCGCCATTACCTGCGACCTCGCCATCGGCAGCCCTGACTGTACTTTCGCCATAACACCCGCGAAAATCGGCGTGCCCTATAACGCCAGCGGCATTCTCCATTTCATAAACCGGCTCGGACTCAGCCACGCGAAAGAAATGTTCTTCACGGGCTCTCCTGTCGATGCCGAAACGGCGCTCCATTTCGGAATAATAAATCACGTGGTCGAAAACGACGGGATTGAATCGTTCACAAATAAACTCGCCGGTAAAATCGCCGCGAATTCACCGCTGTCCATTGAAGTCATAAAAGAACAATTCAGGATTCTTACCAACGCGCACCCGATTACTCCGAACGCCTTCGAGCATATTGAATCTTTACGCAGAAAAGTCTATTGCAGCGATGATTATAAAGAAGGCATAAACGCCTTCAAGGAAAAACGCAAACCGTCATTCAAATGCAAATA
>CALGII010000340.1 GCA_937915485.1 uncultured Ignavibacteriota bacterium
AGAAGATTTTATAATTACGATAAGGGAGAAAAAATTCTGAAGCGCACTCAGGCGATATACGGTCCGTACGCCGGACTTCGAGTGAACATTCGGAACAATTCAAGCATTTACATACTGGGAGGGATTGACGAGTATGAAGCAACGGACAATTCCTTGACAAATACATCAAAGAATCTTATTATAAATATTTTGTGGAATATATAGACTATGAAAGAGCACAAAGCAAGTGTAATCCTTCAGAGCAGAAAAACTGAAATTAATAAGGTAGAAAAACTGTTATTTAGTCTGAACGAATTGTACGGCATAAATCAGGAGCGGTTTATTAATTTCAGCATTGCGGTATCAGAGGCTTTAATGAACGCCATAGTGCACGGCAACAAGGAGTCGGAAGAGAAAAAAGTGTTCGTTGACATTTTCAGCGACGAAACTTGCCTTGAAGTGTTCATTAAAGACGAAGGCAGCGGATTCGATTACGCTTCCATTCCCGACCCGACAACGGATGAAAATCTGATGAAAGACCACGGCAGAGGAATTTATATTATGAGAGAACTTACGGACGGGTGCGATTGCGATTCGGGAAGCGGGGGCACGACGATGAAACTTGTTATTACGAAAGATTCTTAAAAATATTTATTAACTTAACACTCTTAAAAATGAAGATTACAATTGTCGGTGCAGGTAATGTCGGGGCTACCGCTGCCCAGATTATCGTCGACAGGGCTTTGGCTAATGACGTCGTGCTTCTTGACGTTGTCGAAGGAATACCCCAGGGAAAAGCGCTGGATATTTACCAGTCTGCCGCTATACAGTATTCCGATACAAAGATTTACGGCGTTAACACTTATGAACTCACGGCAAACTCCGATATCGCGGTTATTACCGCAGGGCTTCCGAGAAAACCCGGAATGTCGCGCGAGGACCTCCTGAATACAAACGCTGAAATCGTATCAAAATCGACTCAGGAAATCGTGAAGTACTCTCCTAATGCGATAATTATTGTCGTATCAAATCCGCTTGACGCGATGACTTACGTTTCATTCGTCAACAGCCATTATCCGAGAAACAGGGTTATCGGTATGTCCGGTGTTCTCGATACGGCAAGGTTCAAAGCGTTCATCTGTATGGAACTGAACGTTTCAATCGAGAATATAAACGCCATAGTGCTCGGCGGTCACGGAGATTCGATGGTGCCTCTCGTTAGGTACACTACAGTCGCGGGTATTCCTCTTATGGACCTGCTTCCGAAGAACAGGATAGAAACGCTCATCGAGAGAACCAGAAACGGCGGCGCCGAAATCGTGAAGTTTTTGAAATCGGGAAGCGCGTACTACGCTCCCGCGGCATCCGTCGTACACATGATTGACGCGATAGTGAACAACAGGAAGAAAATCCTTCCTTCCTGCGTTTACCTGCAGGGCGAATACGGGTACAGCGACATCTGCCTCGGCGTTCCGGTTAAAATCGGCGCTCAGGGTATGGAAGAAATCGTGCCGATAAAACTTACCGATGAAGAAAAGAGCGCGCTTGACAAATCGGCAGCCGACGTGAAATCGATGCTGAAGGTAATAAACGGATAGATTTTAATTTTTGAGCATAAAAAAACCCGCGCGGCGCGCGGGTTTTTTATTGAGCGTAAACTTTTTACTAATTTTCCAGAGGTACTACGTTGAGAATCTTTCTTCCGGCTTTATCGACAAATTTGACCTTCCCGTCTATGAGCGCGAAAATCGTATAATCCTTTCCGAGTCCCACGTTTTTTCCGGGTATGAACTTCGTGCCTCTTTGCCTTACGAGAATATTTCCGGCTTTTACTACTTCACCGCCGTATTTCTTAACGCCGAGTCTCTGTGAATTTGAGTCGCGTCCGTTTTTAGAACTTCCTAAACCTTTTTTGTGTGCCATAACTTATAATTTTATGCTATTTTTTCGATTTGAATTTGTGTGTAATTCTGCCTGTGACCTTTTGTTACTTTGTAACCTTTGCGTCTTTTTTTCTTGAACACTATCACCTTATCGTCTTTTACATGGTCAAGAATTGTCGCTTCGACTTTATGTTTTAAAGTAGGAGCGCCTATTTCCACTGACTTTTCGTCCGGAGAATAAATGAGAACTTTGTCGAAATTTATTTTCGCGCCTTTTTCTCCCTCGACCTTCGGGATAAAAAGAGTCTGTTTTTCCTGTACCTTGTATTGTGAGCCTTTGATGTCGACTATTGC
Source organism: uncultured Ignavibacteriota bacterium (assembly GCA_937915485.1). Classification (GTDB taxonomy): domain Bacteria; phylum Bacteroidota; class Ignavibacteria; order Tepidaquicellales; family Tepidaquicellaceae; genus CAIKZJ01. Next base: position 2,217 of record CALGII010000340.1, read on the forward strand.
AAACATTTTACCGCTTTTATGATTTATAAAACAATAAATATAAACATTTTCACTGAAAAATTCAAAACCTTTTTGAATACAACAGGCATTATTGGCAAAAAGTTTGTCAAAATAACAATTCAGCGTATAAAGTACTGTTTTTCCCGCATAAACGCTGATTAACATTTTAGAGTATCAAATATTAAATAATTCCGCTAATTTTCTTTAATTTCCCTAATTTAATTTCATTAATATGTTTATAAGAAATATTTTCACGGTTGCCGTACTGACAATCGCGCTGGCTTTCCTCACTGGCTGCGGAAAGAGCGATAAACCCGAATCAAATAAATCAAACCCCGAAATGGAAAAACAATTTACGGAGTTCGTCAAGAATTTTGAAACGAAGTACATTCCTCTTTACAAGGAATCAAATGTAGCATACTGGAATGCTGCAATAAGCGGCAAGGAAGAGGATTTCAACAAGGTTGCGGAAATACAGAACAAAATCACAGCGATATTCTCGAATAAGGAAGACTTCAGCGTACTTAAAAAAATCTATGATTCGAAATCGATAAATGATGAATTGAAAAAACGGGAACTCGAGTTGATGTACCTTAAATACAAAGGCAATCAGGCGGACCCGAAGAAACTCGAAGCAATCAATAACATGCAGAATGCCATCGAGCAGAAATACGGAAACTTCAGGGCGGATGTGAACGGGAAGAAACTAACGGATAACGAGATCGAAGAAAAACTGTTGAATTCCACCGACAATAAGGAACTCGAGGCTGTTTGGAAAGCGCATAAGAAAATCGGTACGATTGTAGCCGATGACCTGAAAAAACTCGTGAAGATGAGAAATGATATAGCGAAGGATATGGGATATTCCAACTATCACGAGATGAGCCTGAAACTGTCGGAACAGGACCCGAACGAAATACTCAAGTTGTTCGATGAACTGGACGCCCTCACGAGAGACGCTTTTAAAGGTGAAAAGGACGTGATGGACGCTTATTTCGCCGACCGTTACAAAATCAAGAAGGAAGAATTGATGCCCTGGCATTATCAGAACAGGTTCTTCCAGGAAGCACCGAAAATCTACAAGGTCGACCTCGATAAGTATTACAAGGATAAAGACGCAATCGTAAAAATGACGGACGATTTTTATAAAGGGATAGGCATTCCCGTGGATGACCTGATTAAGAATTCCGACCTGTTCGAGAAACCGGGAAAGAACCAGCACGCGTTCTGCACGGACCTGAACAATGAAGGTGACGTAAGAGTCCTTTGCAACATAGTGCCGAACGAAAAATGGATGGGAACGATGCTTCACGAATTCGGACACGCGTCGTACGATAAGTACATTGACAACAAGAATCTGCCTTTCATTCTCCGCGATGCCGCCCACACATTCACGACGGAAGCAATCGCGATGATGTTCGAAAGAGGCGCTACGAACGCCGCATGGCTGAGGGATATGAAAGTTATCGACGATAACGAAGCGAAAAAGATAGCGGAAGACGCGTTCAAATCTCTCAGGCTTTCACAACTCGTTTTCTCGCGCTGGTCGCAGGTAATGTATCGTTTTGAAAAATCTATGTACGAAAATCCCGATCAGGACCTGAACAAGTTGTGGTGGGATCTCGTCGAAAAATATCAGATGATAAAACGTCCCGAAGGCAGGAACGAACCCGACTGGGCTTCTAAGATTCACATAGCGACCGTGCCCTGCTACTATCATAACTACCACATGGGCTCCCTGCTTTCGTCGCAGTTGTATTTTTACATCTGCAACAACGTTCTCAAGACAAAAGAATATAAAGACCAGTTCTTCGTCGGCAAGCCTGAGGTAGGAAAATTCCTCATCGAAAAAGTATACGCTCCGGGCGCGAAATATTACTGGAACGACATGATTGAAAAGGCGACGGGTGAAAAACTCACAGCGAAATATTACGCCGAGCAGTTTGTAAAATAAGAATATTTGTTTTGAAAAAAGGCTGTAATATTTTATTGCAGCCTTTTTTATTTGTATCTTATTGTTAATTGTTGTAAATTTATTAAACAAAATTTCCTAAAATATGTGAAATCATATATTGCGTTGTTTTTCCCAAAACTAAACAATAATATATGAGAAATCTAATTTTAATCCTGATTTGTGTTGCATTCATAACCGCTGAAGGCCGCGCACAAATTAAATCCGGAACCGGGTATCAAACAGTCGATTTTAAATCTTATTTTTCTTTAGATGCCAAACCTCAGTTATTCCTTCCGACAGGTTATATAAATAATATATATTCTGCCGGTGGCGGGTTATCACTGCAGGTTCAAAAACACATGTCGGATTTTCTATCAATATGCGCAACGGCCGAATATTCGCTTGTAAGCGGAAGGACTTATCAGCTCTTTTACAGCACTTATGAATCAATGACTCCAAGTCATTTCCTTAATCTGTTTTTCGGACCTAAATATTCAATGTTGTCTGGAAATATCAAACCGTGTATATCAGGAGGAGTTGGTTTACTGCATATTATAAAAGGGAAAGAAAAAATTACAAATTTCGGCGAGAGTTATGAATCCGGCTATCATGGAGAAACAAATTTTTTTGTAAATCTTGGCGCCGGAGTGGATTATGCTATTAATAAGAAATTATCTTTAATATTATCTTCCAAATACAATGCTTATTTTGAAAACGGAATTAGTAAAACACCTTTCAATTATCTGACTTTTCAACTGGGAATAAGTTATAATATCAAATGATTACGTATTTTTAAAAATAATTAAAACCGTAAGCATCGCTTACGTTTTTTTTTATTTCAATGGTATATAAATTCCAAATTGGATATTTTTATTTATAACTACAATAAAATAACTTGATATGAATAAAATTATTACTTCCCTATCTTTAGTATTCATATTTTTCTATTCCGCCGGTCTTTACTCTCAGTGTTCGGACGCCGGTATCTGCATAATCGGAAGCGAACACCACAAAAGCGGAAGTCAGAAAAGTTCTTTTAATCTCGAGTATTCCTATGGTCAGTCGGGAAATGAAACATACGACGAATATGAATACACCGTCCACGAATTCAAACTCGGAGGTAATTTCGTTTTTTCCAAAACGTTTTCTCTGACAGCGGTTCTGCCTTTCATGTCCGTCGTATACAATTCATCTCACGTACTGTCCCGAAACGGAATCGCGGACGCGACTGTCCTGGCGAACTATAACATCCCCGCGGGAAAACTGAAAAACTTTACGTTGATGGGAGGCCTGAAACTTGCTACTTCCGGTCTCGAACACGAAAAGTTCGGGTATTTCAACGCGCTGGGCAGCAATGACATTATACTTGGCGCGGATTTCAATTATTCCTTCCTGAATTTGTCCGCGGGATTTCAGATACCGTTTTCGAATTATGAAGACGACGGATTTAAATTCAAGCGGGGTCCCGACTTCATGTTCAGAGCAGGGTATCTGCGCAAAGCGGATGACCTGTTGATTAAATTCGAAGTCCTCGGTATAAAGAGACTTGTTAAATCCGAGTATTCGAGTTCCAATCACACGTCGTCGGAAATAAAGGACAGCGATTTCTTTCAGTTGAACATACTTGGCGGTCTTATGTACAATTTCAGCAGGGACCTGTCCGGAGGAATAACCCTGTTTCTTCCGATGCTTAAACGCGATGAAAATTCCGACGGCACAAAACGCTCGTTTACTGTCGCGGCGAAATTTTCGTACGCCTTTGATTTATAATTCTAAGATACAAGGTCGCTTTTCATCTTTTAACATTTCGGATGAAAGCGATTTTATTTACATTTGTAAAATTTTATTATTACAATAACATACAATGAGTGATAATACTTCTTCCGCTCCGTTGAAGCCGCAGCCGACCGCTTTTATGAGATGGCTTGCCCTGATACTGATTAGTTTCGCGATGTTCGGAAACTACTACATTTACGATTCAATCAGTCCTCTTGCCGACGTGCTCAAAGAGCAATTGAATTTTTCCGACTCGGGAATCGGTCTGCTTAACGCGATTTACAGCATTCCCAATATACTGATGGTTCTTATCGGCGGCTTGATTATTGACCGCATCGGAACACGAAAATCCGTGATTATTTTTACGGTCATAATTATGCTCGGCGCGCTCGTTACTGCGCTTCAGGGAAACCTCGCGCTGATGGCGACGGGCAGGCTTATTTTCGGTCTCGGAGCCGAATCGATGATTGTCGCGATAACAACAATTATCGCGCGCTGGTTCAAAGGCAAGGAACTGTCGTTCGCGTTCGGCCTCAATCTCACCGTTGCAAGACTCGGTTCGTTCCTCGCGCTTAACTCTCCGACCTGGGGAAAAAGCCTTTATTCGTACTGGCAGACGCCCCTGTGGATTACAGTGTTCGCGGGCATTTTCGCCGTAGTCTGCATTATATTTTATTATTTCATGGACGTTTACGCGGCGAAAAAATACGATATGCCGAAGGACGGCGAGCAGGATAAAATTGAGTTCAAGGAACTTTTCAAATTCGGAAAATCATTCTGGTTCATAACCGCGCTCTGCGTTACTTTTTATTCCGCGATGTTCCCGTTCCAGACTTTCGCGATTAAATTTTTTCAGGAAGCCCACGGCACTACGCGCGAAGTCGGTGGAAATCTTTCAAGCATTCTTACTCTCGCCGCGATGATTTTTACTCCGCTGTTCGGACTGCTGTCGGACAGGATAGGAAAACGCTCATTGCTGATGATGCTCGGCTCGCTTACCATAATACCCGTGTATTTAATAATGGCGTACAAGGTCGACCTGCCCGGAATGATAGGGATACAGGGCGGGTTTAACATCGCGCTTCCCGCGTTCGGAATCGAAGAAGCGGTGATTCCTTACGCGCTTATCGTGCCGATGGCAATGATGGGATTCGCGTTCTCGCTTATTCCCGCTGTGATGTGGCCGTCAGTAGCGTTGGTTGTAAGGGAAGAAAAACTCGGCACCGCTTACGGATTGATGACGATGATTCAAAATATAGGTCTCGCGGGATTCAATATTTTAATCGGATGGGCAAACGATATTTCTAACGCGAGCGCGTCGAATCCTACGGGTTACAGAATGGGAATGTGGATATTTTCGATACTCGGTTTTCTCGGCTTGTTCTTCGCGTTTATGCTTAGAAAAAATGAAACGGGACCGAACGCTCACGGACTTGAACTGAGCGCTGCGCAGAAAAAAGCCAAAGAGGACGCGGCGTCTGAGAAAGTAAAGGCATAATCTTAACCAATTTAAAGAATGGCACAAACAGAAAAACTTAGACACCCGGGCGGATTGTTCCTGCTCTTCTTTACGGAGATGTGGGAAAGATTCAGTTTCTACGGAATGCAGGCGGTCTTTTATCTCTATATGATACAGGCTCTTACTTTCGAAAAAACATTCGCCGACCTCATTTACGGCAACTATACCGGTATGGTTTACATAACGGCTTTGATTGGCGGATTTGTTTCCGACAGGTATTTCGGTAACAGGAAATCGATTGTGACAGGCGGTACTATGATGGCGTTCGGACAATTCCTTTTATTCACGAGCGGGCTTTTATTCGAGAATAAACCCGCTGCTTCCGCTCTGCTATACGCGGGTCTGATTTTTCTCTGCCTCGGCAACGGTTTCTTTAAACCGAACATTTCTTCGATGGTCGGACAGTTGTATCCCGAAGGCGACAGGAGAATCGATTCCGCTTTCACGATATTCTATATGGGAATAAATATGGGCGGTCTTCTGGCTCCCATTATCTGCGGATTTCTCGGCAACACGGGAAACCTCGCCGATTTCAAGTGGGGTTACTTTGCGGCCGGCATCGGAATGATATTGAGTCTTGTCATTTTCATACCGCTTAAAAATAAGTATGTCGTTACGCCCGACGGTGCGCCCGTCGGCGCCGTTCCTCCCGCAAAACTTAAAAACGAGCCGAAAGATAAGACCAAAGGAGTTAGCGCGAAACAGATTACGATAAACCTTGCTGTCTTTGTGATTCTGTTCCTGTTATTCTATTTAGTGATTAAAGCGGATACGATAGGCTCGTTTATATACGCGACTTTTTTCACCGCGCCGTTGTCGATAATTACGGACAGGTCGCTTACAAAGATTGAAAAGCAGAAAATCATCGCGATGTTCGTGCTCGTTGTATTCACGATGATATTCTGGATTGCGTTCGGACAAATCGGTTCGTCTTTGACTTACTTTGCCGATAATTCCGTTGACCGTTCGATTTTTGGCTGGAGCATTCCACCTTCTGTATTTCAGGGTTTCGGTCCACTCTTCATCGTAACTTTTGCCCCGCTGATGGCGGTGGTCTGGACATTTCTTTCAAAAAGGAATTCTGAACCGTCGATTCCTTTTAAACTCGCTCTCGGTTTGCTTCTGATGTCGCTTGCCTGGGTAATAATGGCTTATGCCGTAAAGACAATTCCTGCGGGCGTCAAGGTCGGAATCGCGCCTTTAATAATTATGTACTTTGTTCTGACGATAGGGGAGTTGTCGCTGTCGCCAATCGGACTTTCTATGATAGTAAAACTCGCGCCGATAAGATTCGGCTCCGTTCTTATGGCTGTATGGTTTCTTTCGCTTGGAACGTCTTTCAAACTCTCGGGAGTATTAAGCGCGTTCTATCCGACTGAAGGTCATCATCCCGTATTGCTCGGTTTCCCGATTAACACGACGTTTGACTTCTTCCTGATTTTCGTCGTACTTGCGGGCGCGAGCGCGCTGATTCTATTCGCGCTTGTAAAGCCCCTGCTTAAAATGATGCACGGAGTTAAATAGCAATTTTAAATTGAAAATTCTAAATCTTAAATTGTCCCCGTTTAACGGGGATTTTTTTTAAGGCAAATTATTTCTACTGAAAATATTTTTGAAAAGCCGCTAAGGCGCGGAACAATTCGTATAAAGATATACTATGGTGAGTAAACAAATATATTGTTCGGTTTTAAAAAAATAAAATGAAAGACAGGGATTGTGAATTTGCGGAAATCAATACCTTCTTACCTGCAATATGCCCGATTAACTGATTCAGAACATCCGCGCCTATAGTCAACCCCAGTATTGCGGGCGCTGAAAGAGTTTCATCGTTACTGTCGGGTCTGTTCTTCTCGTTGAATAAAGAATTCTTTCCTTTGATTATTTCCATCCGGAGCGAATATATCAGCGCGGCGCTTCCTGCGCCGATTAGCATTCCTCCTAATACATCCGACGGGTAATGGACGCCGAGATATATTCTTCCGTAACCGATGAGTCCGGCGTATAAAAATGAGCCTGCAATAATCGCGGGTTTATCAGGGTATCTTAGAGTCAGTAGTGTCGCAATGGAGAATGCCATTGCTGTATGCCCCGAAGGAAACGAATATCTGTCAGTCGGAGAGTTGTCTTTATTAAGGTAAACGTTTTTCAAATTAACGTAAGGTCTGTCGCGTTTTAATGTATATTTTATGCCTGCTGTCAACAACGTGCTTGTTATTTCCGATAGTCCGAGAAGAACCGCCGAATTCTCGTCGTAATAATTTTTGTTTGCGCGTGAAAGCCCCGCTAGACCGACGGGCAGAACCAGACTGACAGGAAGAACCGATTTGTCAGAAACAGGAATCACGGTATTTGAAAATCCGTTTCTGGCATTATTGATTGTTCGGAACAAAGATACGTCAATGTTTTGCGGCTCGGAAATTGATGTGTCAATTCCTATATCCCTGAAGCCCTGTGAAAGTGTTGATTGGCAAAGTGTCAGGATAAATAAAATCGGTATTATCAGGTATCGAATCGGCATATTAAAAACTAATGATTGAACCGTAAAAATTGCTTTATAATGAAACGAAACAACGCAACCGCGAATAATAAAATCTTTGTAACCGGCTCTTCAAAAAGCATCTCCGGTTTCGGGCGGAATGCAGGTGAAAATTTCACATCATCTTATTTTGTTTCAGCCATTCGTCGTTGTGAAATTTTGAAAGATACCTTTCGCCTGTGTCGCAGACAATAAATACAACAACACCTTTCTCATCAAGATTCTTCGCGATATCGAGTGCGACGTATGCAAGCGTGCCCGTTGACGCTCCGCAAAAAATGCCTTCCTCTCTCGTAAGCGCCTTGCAGGTGTTTATGGAATCAGCGTCGTTCACTTCCACTATCTCGTCAATGAGATTAATGTCCATTATATCAGGTATGATATCCAGCCCGATTCCCTCGACAAGGTAAGGAGAGGTCTCGCCGATTTTCCCCGTTTCCTTGTATAGTTTTCCTATTGACCCGACGGGGTCGGCGCCGATTACTTTTATATTTGGATTTTTTTCTTTCAGAAATTTAGCCGTGCCCGTGATTGTGCCCGCGGTACCAAGTCCTGCTATAAAATGCGTCACTTTGCCTTCAGTCGCTTCCCATATTTCGGGTCCCGTTGTCAGGTAATGAGCGAGCGGGTTGTGGGGGTTAGTGTACTGCGCGATGTACAGAGAATTCGGCGTGCTGTCCGCAATCGACTGCGCCTTGTTCATATAATAATCGGGATGCTCGTGAGTCACGTTCTTCGGAACGACGATAACCTCGGCTCCGAGCGCTTTTAGGTAATTGCGTTTTTCAAGACTGACTTTATCCGTAACGACTATAATCGATTTGTAGCCCTTCACCGCTGCTGCGAGACAAAGTCCGATTCCTGTATTACCGCTCGTCGCTTCGATTATGGTTCCGCCCGGTTTTATCTTGCCTTCCTTTTCCGCATTCTCAAGCATCGCTTTGCCTATCCTGTCCTTTACGCTGCCGCCGGGATTGTATGATTCCATCTTGCCGAGAACCGTCGCCTTGATTCCTTTCGTAAGTTTGTTAATTCTTACGAGCGGAGTGTTGCCGACGAGTTCAAGTACGTTGTTGTAGTATCTCATTCTATGAAAATTTAATTTATTTTTCCTGCGGCTTCATAAGAGGGAATAAAAGCACGTCTCTTATGTTAACCGAATTCGTAAGCAGCATTACTATCCTGTCCACCCCCATCCCGACTCCGGTCGTAGGAGGCATTCCTACCTCAATCGCGCGTATGAAATCATCGTCCATCGGATGCGTTTCCTCTTCTCCGCCCCTTCCGCGTTCCACCTGGTCTTCGAAAAGTCTTCTCTGCAATATTGGGTCGTTCAATTCGGTGTAAGCGTTTCCGACTTCCCATTTGTTTATGTAAGGCTCGAACCTCTCGACGAATATTACCTGCTCGGGGTCCTTGCGCATTTCTTCCAGTTGGCTTAAGGAATACTCTCTTAACGGTTTGCATAAAGGCGTCGTGTCAATCGGATGGTCCAGTACGAAAGCCGGCTGTATGAGGTCTTCCTCGCACGTTTCCTCGAACAGATTCGCTATTACAAGTCCTTTGCTGTGAGAAAGTTTCGTGTCAAACTCGATGCCGTTCTGCTTCATGTACAAAATAATCTCATCCTTCTTCATCGAAAGCACGTCGAGTCCCGTTTTTTCCTTTATCGCGTCAATCATTCTGATTCTCTTCCAGGGCGCCTTCAGGTCGAGTTCCGTTCCCTGATAATTTATTTTCGTGCCGCCGTGAACGGCTATGCAAGCCTGCTCAACCGCTTCTTCGAATAATTTCATCGAATCGTTATAGTCGCCGTACGCCTGATACCATTCGACCTGTGTGAATTCGGGATTGTGCGTTCTGTCTATGCCTTCGTTCCTGAAGTCTTTAACGAATTCGAAAACGCGGCTGAATCCGCCGACAATAAGTCTCTTAAGGAATAATTCGTTCGATATTCTTAGGTATAAAGGAATGTCCAGCGCGTTATGGTGCGTGACGAAAGGCCTCGCGTTCGCGCCGCCGTATATTGACTGAAGCGTCGGAGTTTCGACTTCAAGAAACCCGTATTTCTCCAGCGTGCTCCTGATGGATTTTATAATCTTTGTCCGGTTTAAGAACGTTTCCTTGACGCCTTCATTCACGATTAGGTCAATATATCTCTGCCTGTATCTTAATTCCACGTCCGCGAACGCGTCGTGTACTATCTTCTCTCCTGTTTCCGTTATTTCTTCTTTTACTACAGGAAGAGGGAACATTGATTTCGTCAGTAATTCGAACGAAACGCAGTGAACGGAAATCTCTCCCGTCTTCGTCCTGAATACAAAACCCTTAACCCCGATTATGTCGCCGATATCGAGCATCTTAAGTATAGCGTAAGGTGTTTCGCCGACTTCGTCTTTCTTTATGTACAACTGAATCCTGTCCGTGTCGTCTTTTATGTGGCAGAAAGTCGCCTTGCCCATTCTTCTGATGGCTGATATCCTGCCCGCGATTGCGACAATAACCGATTTTCTCGCTTCCGTCTCCGCTTCATCTTTCGGGTCGGTAAAATTCTTAATCAAATCGGCTGCCTTGTGCGTGACATCGTACCTGTGCGGGTACGGATTTACGCCGAGTTTTTTTATCTCTTCGAGTTCTTCGAATCTTCTCTTGATTAATTCGTTTTGTTCGTTTACCATATTAATATGATTATTTAAAAAACTTGTTTACTTCCTCTATGCTGAGTTTTCCCCATTGCCCGGGGGCGAGATTACCGAGAGTGATGTGACCGTATGAACTCCTGTGCAGTTTCCGTACGAAGTAACCGTAATGCTCGAACATCCGCCTTACCTGACGGTTGCGTCCTTCGGTTATTGTTATCGATACTGTTTCCGCGTCATTCTTATTGGGAAACGCAATTTTGCACGGCGCTGTCTTTCTGCCGTCGATTTTTATTCCCGATATGAGTTTCAACTTATGCTTCTCGTCAAGGGGTTTCGATAGTTTGACTATGTAAGTTTTCGCAACCTTGTACTTGGGATGCATCAGTTTGTTCGCGAATTCTCCGTCGTTCGTAAGAAGCAGCAAACCCGTCGTGTCGTAATCGAGACGTCCGACCGGATAAAGTTTTTCCTTTATGTTAATAAGGTCAATTACGGTCTGCCTGTTCTTCTCGTCGTCTGTGGTTGTAACGATTCCGGCCGGTTTGTTCAGAATTATGTAAATCTTTTTAACCTTTTCCTTGACCTTCTCGCCGTCGAGACGGATGTCGTCTGAGAGGGGATTTATCTGCACGCCCTGCCCGGTAACGACCTTGCGGTTTACCGTAACGCGCCCCTGCTCGATGAATTCATCAATTTTTCTTCTCGCGAAATTCGTGTTGTTGGCAAGAAATTTATTGAGTCTTACAAGATTCTCGGGTGGATAATTATTGTTCTTTTCCATCGCCGTCCGTTCTTTCGTCTTCGCCGTTGTTCGGAATGTCTTCATCGTTGTCCGGAATGTCTTCGCCGTTTTCATCACTGATGCCTGTTTCATCCGGCGAATCATCCTGTGCGGCTTCATCATTGGAATCGTTCTCCTGTGCAGGCTCAATGTCTGCGCCAGCCGTTTCTGAAGAAGTCGCCGGAGTTCCGTTATCGCTGAAAAGTTTCGGCTGTCCGTTTTCCTGAACGCTCTGCGCTTCGCCCTGAAGGCTCATCGAATTAAACAGGTCTATGTCTGCTTCGGTTATTCCGTCAATCTTTTCGTTCTTGAGAATTTCGTTTATCTCCTTGAGTTTCGGCAGGTCTTCTACAGAACTCATTCCGAGCACTTTCAGAAAACTCGCCGTTGTTCCGTAAAGTATCGGTCTTCCCGGTCCGTCGGCTCTGCCCTTTATTGATATCAGGTCTCGCTCGAGCAGCGAATTCACTATGTAGTCCACGTTTACCCCGCGTATGAACTCAATCTCCGTTCTCGTAATGGGCTGCTTGTATGCTATGATTGAAAGCGTTTCTATGGCGGATTGTGAAAGTTTCTTCTTCTGCGTTTCGGCTGTAAGTTTGCCGAGGAAATGCGCGAATTTTTTTCTCGTCGCGTACTGGAATCCGCCCGCTACTTTTATTATTTCGAAAGCGTTACCGTTCTTTTCGTAGTCGTCATTCAGTTCGTTGATTGAATCCTCAACTTCCTTAACGGATACCGAAATTTTAAACCCGTCGAGAAGGTCCTTTATTTCTTTAAGTGTTATTTCCTCGTCCGATGCGAAGATAAGCGATTCTACTATATTTTTTATTCCCGCCGTGCTCAATTCATCTGTTCATTTAAGATTTTCGTGAGTGAAAATTCGCTCATATCAGTTCCGTTTAATGTAATTCTAAGGTATCCCTCCAGCGCTAACTGAAGTATCGACAGGAAAGTGCAGATGACAAGCAGTTTTTCTTCCATTGCCGAAACGAGTTCTCTGAAGTCTATCGAAGAGCGTGTGGCGAAAAAATTTATGAGAAATTCGCGCTGAATTTCCGGAGTCGTTTGCAGCAGTTCAATCGGATGAACGATTTCCTTCCTGACGTTGCGGACGGCTGACCTGTAACCTTTAATCAGATTGAAAATGGTCAGGCTCTGCAGTCCTACATCGTTGAGCACGTCGTATTCGTATTCCTTCGCGTCCTTTTTGAAATATTTTCTGAAATACCTTAGCCGCGCCTCGTCCTCGAATTTCGAGAGTTCCGCCGCTGCGTCCTTGAATCGCTTGTATTCGAGAAGTTTTCTGATAAGAGTAAGTCTCGGGTCTTCCTCTTCGCCCTCATCTGTGGTAATTTGAGGAATGAGCATTCGCGCCTTTATCTTCATCAGTTCGGCTGCCATTAAAAGAAATTCGCCGGCGAGTTCGATGTCGAGAGACTGTATGTAATTCAGATATTCAAGGAAGTCTTTCGTTATCTTTGAAATCGGAATATCGTAAATATTCAATTCCTCTTCTTTTACGAAATGAAGAAGTATGTCGAGCGGTCCTTCGTATTCCGACAGTTTCGCCCAGTAATCGGTGTTCTTGGGAACGTCAGTCCC
>CALGII010000341.1 GCA_937915485.1 uncultured Ignavibacteriota bacterium
ACCCGAACTATCAGTCGAACGGTTATTTTTACGTGAATTACACCGCTCCGTCTCCCCTGCGTACGGTCATAGCAAGATATAAAGTAAAAACGTCCGACCCTGATAAAGCGGACTCTCTCAGCGAATATAAAATACTCGAAATCAATCAGCCGTATTCCAACCATAACGGCGGCACGGTGATGTTTGGTCTCGACGGTTTTCTTTATATAGGTATGGGTGACGGCGGAAGCGGAGGCGACCCGCAGAACAACGCTCAGAATCTTCAGGTGCTGCTCGGGAAAATGCTTCGCATAAACATTAATGATACGACAGCAACAAAACGATATGTCATACCGAATACAAATCCGTTTTACAATAATCCTTCAGCGGGACGCGAAGAAATTTTCGCCTGGGGTCTGAGAAATCCGTGGAAGTTCACACAGGACGCCGTAACTGGATTGATTTACGTCGGCGACGTCGGGCAGAACGCCTGGGAAGAAATCGATATTCTGCAAAACGGGAAAAATTACGGATGGCGGGTTATGGAAGGATTCGCTTGCTATAATCCTTCATCGGGATGCGATACATCGGGAAAAACACTGCCTATAAAGGTTTACAGCCACGCGAGCGGCAACTGCTCCGTAACAGGCGGCGCTGTTTACAGGGGCTCACGCAGACCCGAACTTACCGGCGCCTATATATATGGCGATTACTGCTCGGGTATGGTATGGATGCTTCGATACAATAACGGAACGGTTACTTCGGACTCGCTTCTTGTTCAGAAGAACATCCTGATTAGCGGGATAGGAACGGACAAAAATAATGAAATGTATTTCATTCACACCGCGGCGACAGGAAAAATCTACAGGTTCAATAGAAGCCCCCTTGCCGGAATTACAAATAATCAGAATTCATCGCCCGGCAACTTTTATTCGAGTCAGAATTATCCGAATCCGTTCAACCCAGCGACTAAAATAAATTTTTCCGTTCCGAAACGGGTTTTCGTCTCGCTCAACATTTATAATTCTTCAGGAAAACTTATAAGAACGCTGGTCAATACTTTTCTTCAGAAAGGAGAATATGAATTTATCTGGAACGGAACCGACGATTTCAACGCTCAACAGTCGAGCGGTGTGTATTTCTGTAAAATGTCCGCGGAAGATTACGGCGAAACAAGGAAAATGGTGCTGATGAAATAATCACACGGGGAAAATTCTCATTCCGAAGTATATTATAGTGAGAGCGATAAGTATTATTACAGTCGACCAGCCGATTACGTTATTGAACAGTCTGTTCGTGTGATCGCCCATTACTTTTTTCTTGTTCACAATCAGCATAATTGATACAAGCACTATAGGCAGAAACATTCCGTTAAGAATCTGAGATATGAGTGTGATTTTAATCAGAGGAGCATCAGGCATAAGTATTATCGCCATTGAAATTAAAAGCATTCCGGTATAGAGTATAAAAAATTCCGGCGCTTCTTTCCATTTCTTGTCTATGCCCGCTTCGAAGCCGAACGCCTCGCAAATGTAGAACGACGCGGCAAGAGGAAGTATAGTAGCCGAAAATATCGACGCTATAAACAGACCGAACGCGAATACCACGGCGGCAAGATTGCCTGCAAGCGGCATCAGTGCCAGGGCCGCGTCCTTTGCTTCATTTATTACAACTCCCTGCGGATGAAGCGTCGACGCGCAGGCGATTATTATGAAAAACGCGACAACGACCGTTGCAAGGCAGCCGATTATAATGTCGAGAAGTATGTACCTGTAGTTCTCTTTCTTCAATCCTTTTTCGATGACCGATGACTGCATGTAAAAAAGCATCCACGGGGCAATAGTCGTACCGATAACTCCAATGACTATTCCAATGTAACCCGAATCCACGTTTGCTTTCGGATGTATTATCGAACTTCCGATTTCGCTCCAGTTTGGATTCCCCATCAGCGCGGAAATAATATACATGAAGAGCGCGAGGCTGAATATGATGAACACTCTTTCGGCGATTTTATAATTACCTTTTACCACGAGTAACCACACGGCAATCCCCGCCAGTGGAACGGAGATGTACTTGCTAATTCCGAGCACTTCCATGCTGCCCGCGACACCCGCGAATTCCGTCGTCGAGTTTCCGATATCAGCGATAAGGAGTCCGAGAAAAATAAAAAAAGTTGTCTTCAAGCCGGAGTTTTCCCTTATGAGGTCGGCAAGTCCCTTGCCCGTAACCACTCCCATTCTCGCGTTCATTTCCTGTATCACAATCAGAACCACAAAGGCGGGGATGAGCGTCCAGATTAGATTGTAGCCGTAAAGCGCTCCCGCGACCGAATACGTAGTTATGCCGCCCGCGTCGTTGTCCACGCTGCCGGTGATAAGCCCGGGACCCAGTATCGCGAAAAATATCGCGATGTTTCTGTATAATGCTCTTCGCCTTGTTCTGAATACTCTCCCGAACATCGTCACTCCGTCTTCCTTTTATCGAGAAGGTCTTCGACGATGTCGTCGATTACAACGACGCCTTCCATTTTCTTCTCGTTGTTTATTACGGGTATTGCCAGAAGGTTGTATTTAGCGATAATTTCCGCGAGTGAATCAAGTTCGTCGTCATCATACACGTAAGCGACCGTTCTTCTCATTATATCGTTCAGAATCATGTTCGGGTCGGCGATTACAAGGTCGCGAAGCGACACGGTTCCCTTAAGCCTGTTATCGTTGTCAACGACATACAGATAGTAAATCGTATCCGATTCCGGTTTTTCCGTGCGGAGAAATTCAAGCGTATCCTCTACTGTTATATTTTCCTTGAACGAAAGAAATTCAGTCATCATCAGGCTTCCAACAGTATCATCCTTATACTGAAGGATTTCCCTGATGTCGTCCGATGATTCTTTTTCAATTTCGTTAAGAAGTTGTTCCGCCTTGTCATCTTCGAGTTCATCGATGAGGTCGGCGGCTTCGTCGGCGGGCATTTTTTCTATTACGTCGGCGGCCTTTTCGATTGAAAGGCTTTCAATCATTTCCACCTGCGCTTCGGGTTCGAGTTCTTCAAGAACGTCGGCTGCTTTTTCTTCGTCGAGGGATTCGAACAGCGCTTTTCCCGATTTCTTGTCGAGGTCTTCGATGACATCTGCAAGATCCGACGGATGAAGCGTGTGAAGTTTCGTGTAAGGTTTCGAAAGTGTTATGCCGAAAGTTGAGTAATCAACGGCCTCGACGTCGTCAAACAGTATGTACCTGCCGGGTACCTTAAGCCTTAAAGGCGATAGCAGAGAGGATACCGGCCGCTCGATTCCGAGGCGCCTGAAAATACCGTCCATTCCGACGTCAACCGCCACGGCGTAAGAGCCTGAGGCGATTTTAACGAGCCGTACATCGTTCACGCGAACTAATTTACGACCGTTTATATCAAGTATCTGCTTGTCAAGAATGTTTTCGGCGAGATAAAGAATGTTAGTGCCTTCGGGAATCACGTAATCGATTGGTTCATCGCAGTAAACGACGCAGTCGAACTGTATGCGCCGGATGTCGAAATTGCTGAAATCGAGAATCCTGTCCTGTCCTTTAATTCTCGCCTTAACCGCTACAACGCGCGGCTTCTCCTTCGAGAACGTCACGAGAACATCCTTAACTCTGCCGACAGGCTCGCCTGAATTGTCAAAAAATTTTCTGCCGAGGATGTTGCTCAGATAGTATGTGACAAGAAAACTCATACTACGTAAATTAAAGGTTTCGAAAAATGCTCACGGGATATTTTTCACATCCCTAACAACATAAACGCCAATTTCAGGTTATTGCTTCTTATACGCTGTCGGGGTGAATACTTTTTTGAATATGAATAATGATACTTTCCGGTTTCTTTATCTATCAGTAATGAAGGATGACATACATTATCAGTAACAGCGTAATCGTTTCCGTTCAAGATACCCAAATATGATTTTTTATTATAGAGAATTTTTAATCCCAAAATAACTTTTCCTTCACGAGATGTCTTTTGTAATTAATTCTTCATAAAAATAAAAAGCCCGCTCACCGCGGGCTTAGTATTTTTCTTCTACTACTAACTTCTGCTCTTAGTAAATTTTCAATTCTCCGATTTCCTTTTCCACCGCGTGCAGAATGTCCCTGCTCTTGACGCATGCCATCATGTTGTTATGGTCTTTGAAGAGAGGTCTGTCAATCTCGAGATGCTCTACGACTTTTCTGACCGCCGTATGCGCCGCTTTTGTTCCTTTGCCTACTTTATATTCCCTGAAGTCAATCGCCTGCGCAGCCGCAATGAATTCGATTCCGAGAATGCCGTACGCATTTTCGAGTATCTGTCTCGTCTTCAACGCAGTGTTCATTCCCATGCTGACGAAGTCTTCCTGGTCGGCTGCCGCGGGAATTGACTGTATCGACGCCGGCGCCGATAATATTTTCTGTTCTACAATCATCATATCCGCGGTGTACTGGCTGAGCATGTGTCCGGAAAACATACCCGCGCCTTTTGTAAGGAAGGCGGGAAGACCGACGCTCAGTGCGGGATGAAGCAGCCTGTTAAGTCTTCTTTCCGAAAGCACGCAGACCATAGTAACAGCCGCTCCGAGCATGTCGAGAGGCACACTTATAGGCGACCCCTGAAAGTTCGCTCCTGTCAGAACAACTTCATCATCCGGCAGGAAAATCGGATTGTCTCCAACTCCGTTAAGTTCAATCTCCACCTGTTCGCGGGTCCATCTTAACTGGTCGCGCGCCGCGCCGATGACCTGCGGGGTCGAACGCATCGAATACGCGTCCTGAACCTTAACCTTCACCTTGCCGAGCAAATCGGAACCGTCAATCATTCTTTTAATGTTTTCCGCCGAAGTCACAGCGCCCCTGAAGCCTCTCAGCGCGTGGAGTCTCGTATCGTAAGGTTTCATGTTCGCCATCAATGCTTCGAGGGTCATCGCGGCGGCGATTTCAGCCTGCTTGAGAAGTCTTTCTATTTCATAAACCTGCAGACACGCCATCCCGTTAATAACGTTGCTTCCGTTGATTGCCGCGAGTCCGTCGCGCGCCTGAAGACCCGGAACGGGTATTCCCGCTTTTTTCAGCGCTTCCGCTGTCGTCATTCTTTCGCCCTTATAAAATGAATCTCCTTCTCCCATCAACGATAATGCTATCTGGCTCATAGGCGAAAGGTCGCCGCACGCGCCCACGCTGCCCTTCATGCAGGTGACGGGCGTTACGCCCTTGTTCAGCATGTCAACATACGTCTGTGTGATGACGGGACGGCAGCCCGAGTAACCGTTCGCGTGAACGTTAATGCGCGCGAGCATCGCCGCGCGGACTATTTCTATCGGGAAAGGTTCGCCGATACCGGCCGCGTGGTTGTATATAAGAAATTTCTGGAATTCCTTTACCTGTTCGTCGTTAAGCACCACGTTCGCGAGTTCGCCGATTCCAGTGTTAACTCCGTACATTATCTCCTTCGCTACAATTCTTTTTTCAAGGAATCCCCTGCATTTTATTATTCGCGCTACCGCGTCAGGATGAAGTTCTACTTTCGCTCCGTTTACCGCAACGTTGTAAACATCCTCGATTTTCAGATTCTTACCTGTGATTATTACCGGCATAGATAACTCCTAAGTTTATTTTATTAATGATTTTTAATTTTCGTATTTTAGTTCTTTAACCCATTCACAGAATTCCGCGTCAAGTTTCCCTGTTTTAATTCCCGTCACTTCTTCAAGAAATTTCTTCCCTGTTTTATCCGTTTCGAAATTGTCCCTGAATTTCTTATAAAACTTTTTAAGCAGATTCTTATCCTGAAGATACTGGCAGAGATATCTCGCCTGCGCGTAATTAAACGAACTGTTGTCTCCGTAAAACGAATCATCGTCCGTATTAATCAAAGCAGAGATTGGAGAGTACGTGCCGTCTTTAAGCGCGTCCTGAAGTTCAGGAAGCCGCCAGTTCACGTGTCCAAGAATCACCTTATCAGTCATGGAACATCTTTCGTACAGTGAGCCGAGCCCCTCGTTGAACCAGGAAGGAATATCAGTAAAATCATATCTTACAAACGCGTGTGTCATCTCATGCACGAGTGTTCCTGAACCAGTATTTATGTTCATCAGCATCGCTTTCTTCGACGGCTTGTAATAACCGAATCTTGAAAGGTCCTCGGTGTCACCGTATAGTATTTCCGCCCACTTCCTGTACGAAGCGTCGTCCTTGAAAAGAAATATCGTAATCAGTTCATCCGGTTTTTTCTCGAAATAATTGTTGTAGAAGCACTCTTCCGCGTTTGAAATAGTATTCTCGATTATGCTGTTTGTTCGCTCGCGCGTTAAGTTGCTCGCTATGACGAAACAGGAATGCGGCAGGATAACGAAATCTTCCGTAAGTTTGCTTTTTAAATCCGAAATCTTTTCGTCGTAGTCGAATACCGAGGTATCGGCTCCGAATCTGCTTATACCGGGATTATAAGATTCTCCTCCGTTCCGCATATCCGGGGATTCTTTTGTACCGCAGGATAATAACTGAACGAATATTAGCAGTAGAATTCTATACATTCGGTTTAAGGTTTTCTGAAATTTGCCTTTTAACAATATAGGTTATTTATGCTCACCCTTAAATTCAATTTTTAATATCCGCTTTCCTCTGTAAAATATCTTTATTTTACTGAAACCAAACAAGGTTTTTTCCGTCAAACTAATAAAACTCCTATTATGAAAAAAATAATTATAATTCTGTTTCTTTTTGCAATATTCGCAAACGCGAACGCGCAGCACGAACACCGGGATAACTGGCACGATGACTGGCTGCATATAAAACATCCCGTGATTGAAATCTCTTACGGCATTTCGAAAACAAATCTCGACGGATTCTCTTCAAAATTTGAGAATGTCTCATCCG